>DMST01000144.1 GCA_003454975.1 Cytophagales bacterium
CCATGCTGGAAGATCCCAGCCCCGCCTGGACACTTGATATACAACCGCAGGGCACGGTGCAAGGCAAAGAAGGCTTTGCTAATGGTTTGGCCTTTGCCCAAGGCGGTAACCTGCCGCAACTGTTTTTGCAAACGGGCACCAACCGACGCGTGGGCGTGGGTACCCTGGAGCCGGAAGGTACGGTGCATATCCAGTCGGCCATACCCACTACCGCCGCCGCCTACAGCGAGCAGCAAAACAGTCTGAGCCTGGTGCTGGGCAATACCAACGGTTCGGTGGGCTCGGTGAAGATGTACGGAGGAGCGGCCAACGACTTTGGCTTTGTACGCACCACAGGACATACCCTGCGGTGGGATAGCACCGGTGCAGCCTATGAGTTTAACGGAGATAGCAGTGTACGCAGCACTAAGGAGGCCACGCTGCGTATCATGGGGGGCAATGGTCAGGAAGCCATCCGGCTGCAAACCAACGGAGATTCCTTTCTAAAAGCAGGTAAGCTGGGTATCGGCACAGACCGGCCCGACAAACCGCTGCATGTACATACGGCAGTCAATGATCAGGCGGCCGTACGGTTTAGCTCCGGTGCTGCCTGGATAGAAGGCCGGCTACCCAATGCCGACCAGGCCGAATGGAATACCAGTGCTGCCCATATTCTATTCAACCGCCCCATCCGTACCACCGAGGTAGAAAGCCCGGTAGGAAATAATCTGCGCATGGCAGCGGGTACCACTACACTTACTCTCCAGACTAATGCCCACTTGGCGGGCCTCAACACTACACCCGAAGCGGCGCTTAGTATTGGTGGTGGTGGTAAAGTAAGCACCCCCAATGCCAGTATGCACCTGACCCCAGACGTCATTCTGTTTGGTGGACGCAATTCGGGTATGGAGGTGAATTCAGCACAAATCTCTGCTGGGCTGCACGAGGCCAATTCACTCAACTTTATAGGTATGGGTAGTACCTGGCAAGCGCGCAAGATTACCATGTGGGCAGAAGGGGGATTTAAGCTGCACGGCTACGTAGCCAACCCTACCGATATGAACGGTGGTTTGCGCATTGGCGATAACACGTTCAATGATTATAAGCTATACTCTCTCAAGTTTGGGCAGGACGATACCAACCAATTAGGATTGGGAACCTTCCCTGCAGCACGAGGACCGGCAGAGATGAAGCGAAACGGTATGGCCTTCCATGCTAAAAATACCATGGGCTTTGCCTGGTTTACCTCCGGCTGGACTCCTCTAGCCTCTTTGGATGCGGCTACCAAGCGCGCCCACTACCATGGAGATATCACTACTGCGGGAAAAATTGGTGTAGGGCACGGCAACCCTCAGGCGCAACTAAGCTTGGGGGCTGATGGAGTAGGGAACCACCGGGATTGGATGAACACGGGTACGTTTATGTCCGAGACCTCGGATTACATGTATGTAGGGTTAAAGAAGTCTGCGAATAACCGGGCCGACGCGGTAATTGCCTGGGGGGATGATGACAACGATCTGCTCCGGTTTTATTACGGAAAACATGGGCAGAATGAGCGAGAAGTAGCCCGATTAACTCCTGATGGACGATTTATGTTAAGGGCTTTAGATACGGTGCATCATACTGTACATCCTCCCAATGCCTTTGTTACCAGTCACGCAAACCGATGGGCAGACTTCCCCAGTTTAACCAAGACTTTTTCTTTGAGTACCACCACCTCCATTCTCGCTTATTACAGCATTTCGGGACCAGGTTCCAATTCGCATTTGGTTACTCGATTATTAGTGGATGGTACGGTAGTAGCCAAGACCATCTCTGGAAATGTGGCTTACTGGGCCAATAGAGATATGTACCTGGCGGAGTTGGGCTCAGGGAGTCATACCATCAAGGTACAATATCGCTCTCCTGCTACGGCGGCATTTACCATTAATCATGATTGGCAAGATGCTCGATTACAAGTGTTAGTTATGGGAGGAACCCTGTAGCTCTATTTTACACATCCATACCTACGACTGAAAAAAATCTAACCTCTGATCCTATGGCACTAAGAACTCGAGAAGAACTCAAAAGCTTTTTCAAAGCTCACCTCATTCCTACCGAGGAAAATTTCTCGGACCTGATAGATAGTGCGGTCAATAGTCAGGACGATCTCCTGCTGCGCCCAGTGGGGAGCCCCCCCACTTTTCACCTGGGGGGAGTGCCATCAGGCCGGGAAAAGATCCTCAACTTTCAGCGTAGTACGGACGAAGTACCCGTCTGGACCCTGGAGCTGAACCCTGGCTATCAGGAAGGAGGAGCCACCACCGGTAAAGGCCTAAGCATTACCAACGGCTTGGACCAAACTAGGCTCTTTGTGTCCGAATCGGACAAGGGACGTGTGGGCATCGGTACGGAAGCTCCCCAATCCCAGCTGCATATTCGCTCCAGTAGTCCGTCAGGCGTAGTAGGTTATAGCAACCTGAAAGATCACCTTACGCTGGAGCTGGGACAGTCTGCCAATGGTGGAGTAGGTTCTATCAAAGTGCACGGTGTAAAAGCCAATCAGTTTGGCCTCCTAAAAGGGGGAGACGATACCCTGCATTTGGATGTATCAGGCGGTAAATATGTGTTCAATGCCGACCCGGGGGTGAGCAGCACCACGCCGGGTCAAATACAGGTTCAAAACGGTAAGGGTGCCGTTACGGTACAGCTACATGCCCAGGGAGACAGCTATTTCAACGGCGGCAAGGTGGGTATCGGTACCAACCAGCCCCAGGAAACATTGCACTTGGGGGGTAACATTCGGGGTGCAGGATCAGGCGGTAGGCTGAAAATACAGACCGCTACCGGCTATACCGAGATAGGCTCGGCCCATGACGGTTGGTCCCATTACATGACGGACCGAGCAGGCCATTATTTTAACACGGAGGTACACGTGGATTCGGGTAAAATAGGATCCTACTATGACGATCATCTGTCCCTACGTACGGGACCCAACACACGCATTTTTGCTAATAAAGATTCCGGAAACGTAGGGGTAGGCACTACCAGCCCCCAGGCCTTATTTCATGTGGCTGGCGTAGCCCATTTCCAAACCGATACCAATGGAAAACCACTTTCCATCGGTAGGGGAGCTGGTGTTACCAATGAGCTTATGAAAGTGGGGGTGACCGATGGGGAAACGATCTTCAATTATGTGAACGACGAAGCCGTGGGCGCCATCCGGTTTCGGGTGCAAAACACCGATACCGAGCGGGCAAACAATAAAGGGAAAGACGCCAATACGAACGATATCCTGAGGCTGTACGGTTCTAAGTCCGGTGGTTGGGTAGGCATCAACATAAAGCCTTCGGCACCGCTTACCATTGCCGGCAGTGGAAAATACAACTCCCCCAATGCCTACATGCACCTAACCCCCGACGTGATACTTTTTGGTGGTAGGAACAATGGATACGAAACCAACTCGGCACAGATCTCTGCGGGCTTACATCAAGCAGATACCTTGTGCCTTGTGGGGATGGGCAAAACGGGTGCTGAACGAAAAGTAAAGGTGTGGGCTGAAAGTGGAATGAGCATCCAAGGGCCACTATCGGGAAATGCATCGGGAGGCTCCTTGAGGGTGAAAACTAGTCATGGCTATACTGATATAGGCCCTCAGAATGCAGATTGGGCACATATCACTACCGACAGAGGAAAATTTTATTTCAATAAGGAGATTCATGTCAATTCGGGTAAACTAGGTACTTATGATGAAAACCTACACCTGCATACTGCAGGCACTACCCGGATTTTTGCCAATAAGAGCAACGGACGCGTTGGCATAGGGACTACCAGTCCTGCAGGGTTGTTCGATGTAAATGGAGGCTTCTTCCTCAAAGGGAAAAAGCCCATCATCATTCGACGTTACAGCAACATGGGTGATAACATTACTTACAATACCAATTACTCCTCGGCAGACTACAATGCTGCTATTATTGGTTTCGTTACGCAGGATGTGGATATCAACGAAAATAAAGATGGAGACTTCTTACAAGTAAGAATGATTATCTCCAATGGTAAATGGCACATCCGGGCCGATATTCGGTCACATAACGACAATGAATCTTGGTACGTAGACGTCATGTTTGTGAGTACCCAAATGTCTACCCGTACCGGTTACTAGCGCATGGCTACTTCTTCAAACCATCTGACCCGATTCATTACCGATGCTCCGTTGTCGCATGTTGGCGAAGATCCGTATGCGCTGAAGGAGCAAGCCATTGCGTGGTTGCAGGAGCTAGCCCCGGATACCTGGACGGATCATAATGAACACGACCCTGGGGTCACCATTCTGGAAGTGCTGTGCTACGTTTTGAGCGATCTGGGATACCGGTTGGACTACCCCGTGGTAGACTTGCTCACGAATGCCGACGGTACTTCGGCCGATGAGTTACCCTTGCCTCATGAGCTACTGCCTATGGGGCCGGTTACCTTGCTAGACCTGAGGAAGGTGATCATTGACGTGGCCGGTATCAACAATGCCTGGGTATACCCAGAACGGGAAGCTACCCCTGCCGTTTACTACGACGCACAGCACCATACCCTGACCTTCGAGCCCAAGGGCAATGAGCCCATCCGACTGAAGGGATTGTTTCGGGTGGTGGTAGAGCTAGAATGGAACCAACTGGGCAAAGGGGAAGTGATCCGGCGCGCCGTGCGTCGCCAGCTGATGAGCTACCGCAACCTGGGCGAGGATCTGGCCCGCATAGACATTGCCAGCAGCATGCCCATTGCCATCCGGGGTGTGGTCGAGATAGAAACCCAACCCGATCCCTATGAGTTGTTGGCCTTCATTTTCCAAACCCTGAATGACTACATCGCCCCTTCTCCCCGGTTTCGTACCTACCAGGAGATGATCGATTTGGGCTTTGACCATGCTCAAATCCACGACGGCCCGCTATTGGACCATGGTTTTCTGATCGAAGAAGAGTTGGCTAGGGCCACTCCCAAAACCGAGCTGCGAACCTCCGACCTCATCCGTCGGATTATGGATATTGCTGGGGTACGCGTGGTAAAATCATTGGTACTGGTATTCAATGATACCGAGTACCCTTGGTTCCTCTCCATCCCGGATCAGCAGATTCCTCGGTTTGAAGAATCGCGCAGCGACATTACCCTGCACGTAGAGGGGATACCCATTGGGGTAGACGTGGCTCAGGCTACCCAGCAGCTCGCCAATTGGCGGAAATCACGTCGGCCTTCGCCCAAGCCACTGGCACAGCGGTTTAGGGCCCTGCCTACCGGGCAGTTCCGAGACGCAGCCTATTACCACTCTCTGCAAAATCACCTGCCCGAGGTATACGGAGTAGGCGAATACGGATTGCCTGAGCGGGTAAGTGACCTGCGAAAATCACAGGCTGCACAGCTAAAAGGCTTTTTGTTGGTGTTTGACCAGATTCTGGCCAATCAGTTTGCCCAAATCGGTGCCTTCAAAACCATGATCTCTCCTACACAGGGAGCGGACCAGTCGCGGTTTTCGCAAACCCTGCTCAACAGCGTGCCCGGAGCCCGTAACTTATTAAATCCCTGGTTGCCCCTCACCGGTATCAACCCTATAGGCGCCGACCAACTGCACGGCTCATTGCCTTACCATACTTTCCGTAAGGGGGAGTGTATTTGGCTGATGGGGGCGGGGCACCTCAACGGAGAATACCAAATCACGGAAGAATACCCGGAAGGATTTGATGCGCAGAAGATCGGCACACCGGAGTTGTCTTTTCCTCCTAAAACCGACCCCGTGGTTTGCCGGACTGACACGGAGTGGGAACAGCGGCTGCAAGCCATTACGGATCCTACGGATGACCAGCTGACGCGTCTGCACCGTATGTACGACCACCTGCTGGCCCGCTACGGCGAAGTAGTGCCGGATCACCTGCGCTATTTTGCACACACTCAACAGGAGCACCGTAGTTTGTCCCAAAACTTGCTGCTGCAAAAGCAGGAGTTCTTGAAAGCCTACGTGCTGATGGGCCAAAACCGGGCCCAGGGGATAGACTATACCCACCAGGACCTTCCGCCAGCCGGTGACGAACAGTTTAGCGGATTGGAACGTAGGCTGTGCTTGCTGCTAGGGTTAGGCCCGGGGCGCAGGCAGTGGATGAGCGAGGCCCTGGATCGGGTGCAGCGGGTATTGCCCCGTAGCTACCAGCTAGTAGGTACCTGGCCTGAGGTATTGGCCGCAGCTATGACCCGCAGCCAGTGGAACGAGCGCGATGGCTTTACGGAGCTACGAAGTGCTGCCGGTAACGTGCTGGCTACCGCCAAGGTGCGTACCTGGGAAGGAGGTCCTACGGCTGAACAAGCCTGGATGGAATGGTGGAAAGAAAGCCTCACCCTGGAAGGGCTTCATCTGGTAGAGCACATCCTGTTTCGGCCGAGGACCGAAGACGATCATCCTGCACAACGGGTACTGATGCTGCTGAGCAAACCCATTGTGCAAGTAAGTGCAGGCACCGAAGCCCAAACCTTGGTCATCCATTCACCCAACCATGGCCTGGAAGCGGGGGAACCCATCAAAATTACCCTGAACGAGACCTATAAGGGTACCGTTCTGAGTGTTGCTGAAGATCAGTTTTTGGCTGCGGTGGTAGATCCGCCCACCCAGTTGGACGGCCTTTCCGGCTACTGGCGTCGGGAGCCCTTCCGGAAAGATCCCTACTCCTTGCAGGTAAGCCTGGTACTGCCCAAATGGCCGGGCCGGCTACAAAACTCCGGCTTTTGTGCGCTGGTAGAGCGTACGCTGCGGGAGGAAACCCCCGCTCATTTACGGCTGTACCTTCACTGGCTGGACGTGGAAGAAATGCGGGAGTTTGAGCACTATTATCGAGAGTGGATGCTAACCATAACGGAGCCTGCGGATGGAAACGAATGACCTGTTGCGGCAAAATGCCCGCCGAGATGCCCGTGATCAGCTAGCCCGGCGCATAGGCTTGGGCTATGCCTGGCCCCTCAACACTACGGTGGTCAGTACCGAGCATGTAAGCGCCGATCCGGAGGATGTAAACACCCTCCAACGAATATACAGCAAGGTTTCCTTTAACCATACGGAGCACATATTCGTCCACCAGCCGCAGGCAGGGGTGAAATATTGGCTGGTAGATGAAGAGACCATCGATTTTGGCGCCCCACCGCCCGATAAGGAAGCCGCCATGCGCGCTCAACTCAAGGCCCTGGCCAAAAACCAGGACCGGCAGGCCATGGCCCCGGATTATATCTTTAGCCAGGACCAGCCCAACTTGGTTCTTACCACGCCTTCCATCAGCAATCGCGACCAAAACTTCGTGATAATAGCCGAGGACCGGCAGCGCCAGCTATTGGCGGTATTGCAGACCCGCATTACTGTGAAGGCCGGGGTAGATATTAACCTGGCAGTTTCGGCTCGACCTGCGAAAACAGCCGACAGTACGCCACCATGGGTGAGAGGCCGCCGCGTTACCATAGACTATCAAACTACGGTGCAAGTGCGGGTAAGAAAGGCCCAGGCGGAGTGCCTGTATCGACTTGCCGATGTGGTAGTGGCCGATCCGGTACCCACTGAGGAGGAGGTAGCCAGCCCTGAGGGCTTTTTGTTTCGGAGTGCTATCGATCAGCTAGGGGAAAACGTACGCAATGCCCTGCTCACTTCAGAAGCGTTCGCAGAGAATACCGAGCTGCAAGTATACGCCCGGTTTGCCAACACGGTAAACGACGGCTACCTGCTGCAGCGGGTACTGGTAATGGTGCGGCCTAACCGCGGTTTGCAGATCAGCGCTGAGCTATCGGATACCACTACCAAGGAAGCCGCAAATAAGGCTCCCGTGGTAGAAAACCCAGCCAACCATCCGCACACGGTGTATTACCAGGGGTCGGCCGGTTTGGTATTGCACAACACCCAGGCCAGTACTGCCTACCGCATCAAACTGCACGACATTGACATTGCAGCCGACGTAGAGGTGGGCAGCGAAAGCGCTACCGACGACCTGAGGCCGCACATGGGTCAGCTATGGAGCGAACCGGCCAACGGCAACGGCGGTGATCTCACCATTCCTTGTTCCCGGAGCTTTACCAACGATCCTACCTTTCAAGTAGAAGCCATCGATTTGCAGTATGGCAGCTGGACCAGCCCGGCCGAAGGAGACCCTAACTACCAGGATTGGGATGCCCCGGTGGTGCTGGAACAGACCGTCCAGTTTCACGTATATCCGGATCCCTCGCCCACAGTAGTTTCCCCTCCTGAACCCGTACCGGCAGGCAGTCAGGTCATCGTTGCCATTCAGGATACCCAGGAAGGGGTTAGTTATCAGCTCTTCCGTAAAGACACCGATCAACCGGTAGGGGAGCCCCAGTACCATTCCAAAAACAAGACCTTGGGCTTCTCCATTGTGGGGGTAGATCTGTCGCCCAATGCCTTTGTGGGCGATGTGGTGCAGCTGGTGGCCCCGGACGTGCAGGAAGACCTGAAGCTGTACGTGAAAGCAACCAAACCCACTTCTGGCCTTACGATTCGGCTTACGCAATTGGCGACCATTAAGATCGCCACTTGATGGAGACCCACCAGATCCGACGCCAGATTGTGGAGCTGAAGGTGCCGCGGGAAACCGGCACCGAGGAGGTGCGTCAGAAAGTAGCCGACGCCATTGAGGAAGTGTTTGCACAAACCTTCGAGCGCTTGGTTGATGGACTGGTGGCCCCTGGCCGTACGGTGCAGCTAGACCAACTGGAAATTGACCTAGGGAGATTTGAAGGGCCGGTGAGTACCGAAACCATGGCCCAGCGCATGGAGAAGGCCCTGGAAGAAGCCCTTAAAGTACAGCTAAGCGAAGAGGTGATGCGCGAGGCGCAAGAGGCCTCAGCTGATCCCAAGGGAGCCGACGCCTGGGAGGCTTTTTTATCCAGTGGTCAACTGCCTTGGGATGGCCCACAGGATGAAGCATGGGCCCCTTGGCTGGAACAGCAAGCCTCCCGCCCAGAAACCCAACAACGTGCCCTTACGGATTTGGCAGTACTTCGACGGTTGCTGTATCACCTGCCGGCGGACCGCCTATGGGAGTTGTGGGTAGCCCATCTTCCTCATGGCTTACCCGGTACCCTTTTGCAAGCGCTCTACCAGGCAATGCCACCGCAAGAGCGGGCGCAGGAAGCCTTTTGGCAGCAAGTGCTCAGCTACGG
The DNA here is from genome assembly GCA_003454975.1 of Cytophagales bacterium. Taxonomy (GTDB): domain Bacteria; phylum Bacteroidota; class Bacteroidia; order Cytophagales; family Cyclobacteriaceae; genus DMST01. The sequence goes on from DMST01000144.1 coordinate 9,145, forward strand.
CCATACTGCTGGCGATATACCTTACCGCCTACTACGGCTTTTGGAATCGCTGCTGCAGCGGGTGCCCGGTGCGTGGCAACAAACACCCATGCCCGTATCATGGACTAGCGAACTCCAATTGCCGGAAGGGACCACTTGGCAGCAGGCCCAAACGCCCAAAGCGGAAGCGGACCCCGGTGAGGTGGCAAGCACGGC
>DMST01000250.1 GCA_003454975.1 Cytophagales bacterium
CATCAGCCCATCCAAGACCAGATGCTGGCCTACTTCCGTGGCAAAAAGGAAGCGGGGGCGGCCCTAAGCAACCTGAGTGAACGCGAGCTGGAGATCATTAAGGAGATTGCCGTAGGCGGTAGCAGTGTAGACATCGCCGAGCGCTTGCACCTGAGTGCCCACACAGTGCGCACCCACCGTCGCAACATCCTGCACAAGCTAGGCATCAAGAACACCGCCGAGCTTATCCATACGGCCATGGAAAACGGCTGGATATAAGTCAAAGCTGCGCTACATGGCTAAATCTTCCGCTTATCTGGATGCTGGCGGCTATCGAAGAAATCCAGGATTCTAATTTCCTCTCCCACTACCCGATAGATGATCCGTACATGTTTGTAAATCACACGTTTGGGTGATGAGGAACGTTCAAAGGCACCTTGAAAAGGGAAAGCGACCAAACCCTCTACTTATTTAATGATACCTGCATGGTATTGCTTTACGATGGATTTAGGGATTTGCTGGGTATCGACCATAAAGTCTACTATGCATTGTAAACTTGCCAAGGCTTGTGGCGTGATGACTATCTTCACTTCTCGTCGAAATAGGCTTCCATCTTCGCCTTAGCCTCGTCCCAGGAAATGGCTTTACCCTCGGCAAGCTCTTGATCCCCCTTTGTTATTCTACGTTGAAGTTCTTCTTGGTTCCAAGAGGGGTTCAAGTCAGCTTCCTTCTCATTCAGCAGGGCCTGCACAGCCTCTAGTTTCTCCAAGGAATGCTCTTGCTCTATCAGGGAATGCAACCGGGCTTTTATTTCTACTACCGTCATATCCTAAAGATACGGAAAATCGAGGTCTTAGATCCGCTTCCCTATTGATGGGCGGCACAGCCCTGCTGACCTTAGACGGGAGTGACTTCCGTGGAATAAGTGGGTCCGGAAGTAACTTCCGAACCAGGGTAAGAAGATTTTGCCACCTCTAAACAAAACATCAGCAATCATATACTTAACGTACTGTAAAATGCGGAGTTAAGTCCGGATTCAGTCATTAAGGATTGCTTAACCACTGCTTCATGTCTCAAGGCAATCGCCAACCGCTAGAATCCTGATGGGTATGGTAAACACCCAAAATGAGAACAGCTTGGTCTGATACCTGATAATGAATGCCGAAAGGGAACCGTTTTAGAAAACAGATACGGATGTTAGCGTATCGAATCTGGAAATGTAGTGGCGATTGTTCCAATCGGTCAATCGCATTAGTGAGTTGAGCTTTGAAGTTCTGGCCTAGTTCTTCCTTTTTAGCATCATACCAACAATAAGCGGTTCGAATATCCCGTTCGGCAGCCGCCGAAATGGTAATGGTGTACCGCACTATTGGAAGAGGTCTTCTTTTGCCTCAGACCATGGGCGCACAGACATATTGCCCTCAGTTATTTGCTGTAAACGCCGGGCCGTTTCTTCCTCCTGCCAGGGTGTATAGGTAGCGTCCTTAGCAATCGATACGTAGTCGAGCGATTTGATGAGCGAAAGGAACTCCTCAGCTTGAGGGTCATTGATATCAAGTGTGATCCGCATACCTACTAAACTACAAATAAGGAGTACAAGTGCCTAAGTCTTTACGATGGGATTCTTCAGATTGCTCGTCATATGGATGATAAGGCTATTGAAAGTGGGATGGAGGTGACTATCAATTTCTATTCCCTCAAAGATAGGCTTCCTTCGCCCCATGGCTTCTCCGAGGAATTCTCCTGCTCAATCAAAGCATGCAGCTGCGCTTTTAGTTCAACTACAGTCATAGGATAAATATACGGAAAATCGGATAGAGAGATGTGAGCCCTAGCCTTTATTCAGCTTGCAAAAATCTTTGCGGCCTCTAATGGAATATCAGCAATCATATGTATATAACGTGCAGGAATGGTGTGAATTAAGTCCCGGTTCGATGGCCGGGTATTGCGTGGAAAAGCCGATGTGACGGATACTATACTACATATAGCGTAGCGTATTAAATGCTGCACCTGCAGTATCAGAATGTGAGGGTACCTGTCCACCTTTGTATCACAAGGAAATCAAATGGGCCCTATGATTTCCAAAGGCGTAAGCTGAAAAGCCTTTAAAAGAGTAAGCAGTCCAACAAATCAAATATCCCATGTCTTCAGTAGAAGTTACAATCAAAGGGAAAAGTACCATCAATCTTTCCGGTATTGATGTTGTAAAGGATCAATGTAAAGTACTAGACCGCGGTTGGTATAAGGCTACACTGTCATCAAGCATTTATTTCAATAAGGCAGAAACCTTACCCCTCAAACAGGTCTTCCTTTTTTCAGGATCTCCAGCAACCACCGAGGAGTTTAATCAATGGTACTTTTTGCTGACGGAAGGTGGTGAGGTAGTCTTTTATTCCGATGGTGAAAAGCCCATTTACACCTTCGCGGTAGATAAGGTTTCCAGTGCAGATAATACTGGTGAAGCTACCGTAACATTCACACCTTTGTCTTCCTGATTTAACACCTAAGGCCATAACCCCTCCCGCCTTTATTTTGGCCTGTACAGGCCTGGCTTAATTACGGTAGATATAATCGTATTGCCACCCCGCGGAGCTTCTCTGCGGGGTGTTTTTGTGAGGCTACTGGAAGATAGAGGTTAGCCGCCCATTGTGTTGCCAAGGCTACTTGACAATAGTGATGCTTCTTGGAAAGCTCTCACTCAAGCGACGATGTACAAAACTATTTTTGTTGTCCAGGTGACACCGTGATTAGGTGTCACGCCTATTTTAGGATTGGAAATAGGTTGAATAATGAAAGCGGATCTGCGATGCGGGGCCGTGCTTTTATGTTTTCGGTAGTTTATCGAAAGGTTCTTCGCTCGGTTCAAGCTTATTTATTGGCGGGTAAAGCTGATTTAGCAAATCAGTTCGCGGTGCTACGTTTGGCGTGCCCTAGGCTCTGATGGGCCCATCACCGCCTAGCTGCCCCTGAGCTCATCGCATGGTGCAACTTAGGGTTCCTAGCTAGGTGCGGTAGGTCTTATTTACTCCAAGTTTAAGTTTTGTTGCTTGACCATAAAGTCAAAAGCCAAGTCCTCTACGCGTTTATTATCTACCTTCGCATTCCAAGCTTTATGCCCTCCACCTTCCAAGGGATAAAATTCAAACGCAACACCATTGGATTCATAGATCGCCTTCAATTCTTCCGCTTTCGAAAAAGCAACGGTCCCGTCTGCTGTACCATGAATGATTAACATGGGAGGGTCGTTGGCGTCAAATCGTTGATGTCCATAATTAAACTCTAAAGCATCCAATCCAGACTTACTTCCCCAGAAATCAATGATGGTTTTGATTTCATAGGTTTCATCAAGATGAGTGGTGAAAAGCGAGGGGTCTTGATCCGTAGTAAGTTCGTCTCGGTAATCCTCAACGTTGGAAATGCCAAGTGTGATCGCTTGAACAGCCCCTGCAGAAGCCCCACCAACCGTCACATAGTCTTCATTAATCTTGTGATCCTCCTTTTGGGACATGATCCAACGCAAAGCCGCTTTGGTATCACGGTGTGCCGGATACATGGCCAAATACTGTTCTGGATCTTCTACGTCGGCGGGTAGGTTAGGGATATTGTCTATCCACTCTTGAGGGAGTGTTCCGATCTTACCCATTTTCCTGTAAGCAACCGATATAAAAACCCATCCACGGGAGGCAAAATAGTGCGCAATGTTAACAATATCGTCTTGTTGCTTAGATCCTCCTCTAAACCCTCCACCGTGAATAAACATAAACAGAGGTCTGTTTTCGGTATCATCATGGGGTGAGTAGATATCTAGCTTTAGCGACTCCGTGGAATAGTTTGGACTGTTTATACTATCATGACTAAGCCCTTCGGCATATACAACATCCTCCTCAACCATCACTTCAAAGGTGGCTTCTGATCGTACAATAGGGATGCCGTCCTGAGAGGTTGGTAAAGGTTCGACCCCATCACAAGCATAGAAAACAAAAGCAAGTGCGATTAGTAAAACATTTTTCATGTGTATCGAGATGATTTATACGCGATAGAATACTCCTCTTATACAGGGCTAATCCCATACCCCCTAATGAAAAGTATGGCCTCCGCCCCATCTTCTGCTTCGAGTTCTGCTAACAGGAGTGTCTCCAATGCCGCCGCCAATACCCGCCAACTTTGCCGAGCTGTACTTCAAAGGCACCCGGGGGTCTACCTTCCGCTGGTATATGGGGATGCGGATCAAGGAATAGCGCTACGACATCTAGCCGGATGGCTTAGGTTAGCTCCCGAGGTCATGCTTCTCGGGGTAAATACCTCCGATTGTCGGGCGGAATGGCTCATTATTCGGAAGGCTTTGTATCTTCCCTAATCGTACCAACCTAACGCACCCCAGGATGAAGTTTATTGAAGAGCTCAAGCGTCTTAATGTGATCAAAGCGGCCATTTCCTACCTGGCCGTTTCTTTTGCACTGCTGGATGCCGCTGATATTGTTTCGCCCATCATGGGCTTGCCTGCAGGTTTCACCCGCGTGCTCTTTATCATCCTGGCTGTACTCTTTCCGGCCTGGCTGATCTTCGCCTATATCTTCGAATGGACACCCCAGGGCTTTCGCAAAACCGATGCGGTACCCGAAGCGCAGTCGGAGTTCAAGAAGACTAGCCGTAGGCTCAACCATTACATCATAGCCGGGCTCTCGGTGGCTTTGCTGCTGATGGTGGTAGACCGGGTGTTTAACGTAACGGGGCAGATGATGGAGCCCACGGCCACGGTGCATACCATCGCGGTGATGCCTTTTGAGCACGATAGCCCCAGCGAGTAGGTGGCTTTCTTTACCTCCGGCATGCATACCGATGTGGTGAGTCGCCTCACGGGTGTGCCCAGCTTCCGACTCATAGCCCAGTCTACGGTAAAAGCCCACCAGGATTTTGTGGGAGACCTGAAGGCGCTGGGCGAGCGTATGAATGCTACCTATGTGCTGCAAGGCACGGTACGGCGCTGGGAAAACCAGGTACGGATCACCGCCCAGCTGAGCGAAACGGCCACCAACCAGCTGGTATGGTCGGGCGCATTTGACGGAGAGCTGGCCGATGTATTCGCCCTACAGTCAGACCTGGCTTCGCAGATAACCACCCAGCTGCAAGCCAACCTAAGCCCCCAGGAACAGCAGGAGCTGGAAGCGGCACCCACCACGGTACTGGCGGCCTACGACGATTACCTAAAGGCACGGCATCGACTAGAGGTTCCCCGATTGACCTACGATGATCTGCAGGCTTCGCTACCGCTGCTGGAAAGTGCCGTAGAAGCCGATCCTAAATTTTACCAAGCCTGGGCCCTGATCATACAAGTACATGCCCTGCGCTATGATATGCTGATGCGGGTACCCGAGCAACGGGGCACGGCTGGCCAGGTAAAGGAGCAGCTGGATGAGGCCTTGGCCCAAGCCAAGGCCCTGAAACCCGATGGCTGGGAGTATTTGCGCGAGCAGGGTTTCTACCAGTTTTACATGCAGGAGGATTTGCTAGGGGCTATTCAGAGCTTTGCTAAGGCACTGGAGGAGAACCCCAGCGACATCAGTACCCTCAATGAGCTTGCTAAGCTGTATACCCGTACGGGCCATCCTGAAAAAGCCATCGAAATGCTGGAAAACTCCTTTGAGTTGGTACAGCAGACGGGCTATGCCAGCTATTCGCTCTCGTTCGCCTACGAGATGAACAAGGATTATGACAAGCTGCCTGCCTTATTGAATCGCATGTACGAGCTATATCCAGAGGATAAACATTACCACGTGGAGGCGGCCTACTATCAGTTTTTGGAGGATGGATCGCTAACGTCGTTTCAAGAATTTAAGCACCGGGTAGAAACCGTGCAAGCGGTGAACCCGTGGGACGAGCGCGCCTTGCAGAATAAGGAGATGGTGGTGGCGATGTTCAAACATGATTTTGACCACTACCACGATCGGTGGCAAGGTACCAGCGAAGGGCATGTAGCCGGACACGGAGGCTGGATGTGTCCCCTAGTGGCCAACGATCACCTAAACCATACGCGCCTGCTGTTTGAGCAGGAAGGCTACCAAGAAGACGGGGAGAACATCCTGGCGATGGTAAAGGCGGTGGAGCTGAAGCCGGTAAACCTCAACTCCGTGTGCACCTTCGATTCGGATGTGTACATGCCCAAGCTCACCATGCTATCGGGTGATGCAGATGAAGCCCGGAGGCAATTGGAAGCCGTAGCCCCTCAGGTACTCAACAGTACAGAGTTTCCCATTGGGGCGGTAGAGCGGGCCGTATTGCTGCAAGCGGTGGATCTCATCCTCCCCGACCAAGCCTACTACTACTATGACCTGGTGGTGAAGAATGCCATGAGCTTTTGCAGTTTCGAGTCCATCTGTGCCGACCCCTGGACCTACCCCAATCTGATGAAAGATCCGCGCTTCTTGGATGAGGTGCGAGCCGACGGCCGTTTTGTGGAGTTCCTAACTCAATTTGGGTTTTTGGAGGCCGCATCCTAAGGGGCACAAAGACCTACAGGCACCGAATGATAAGGACCCGATTCAGCGCTAGGCTTTCAGCCAGAGCTTTCCCGCAAACGGAGCCTAGTCTCTCCTCAGTAACGCGTAACGATGCAGAGATTTGCTAGGCGGGCTCACCGCCTTCAAACAGGAGTACGCCCAACTGCAATGAAAGCCCAAACTACCTGCACATATCCACATCCCTATTTTGAATAATGTAGTGATGGGCAATACCTTCGGGGACAGGATACTATCCCCCTATGCCCACCACGAAAAACCCTTTCCTTGCCGCCGTCCGTCAGTTCATCAAAACCTACGTGAGCAGCCCGGTGGCTTCGCGCGGCCAGACCTACAAGAAACACGCGATTCGGGAGTGGAACGACCTCAGCCCCAACGAGGTGGAGTATAAGGTACAGGGAAAGAGTCTGTATACGGTAAACATTACCTTCAGCAATACACTGGAGGAGCTAGATGTGGAATGTACCTGCCCCTATGGGCATGGGTGCAAACATTCGGTAGCTGCACTACTGCACTGGGGCGAACGGATGGAGGGGAGTGAGCTACCCGCTCCTCCTAAACCAGCGGAAGCGGGAGGCCGCCATGTACCCGGTAAAAAGCTAGGGACCACCTTGGACCCCTTCCGGGTAAAAGATTTTCAATCACTGAACTACGGAAGGCTCAAATACCTGGCTACCAAATCATCGCGTGACACCTACGGACTCAGCGACGAAGGCCTACAGCACACAGACGCAGGCGCAGTGTTTTCAGTAGGTGAAGTGGGGGAGTATGGCAATGTGGACGACGATCCTGAAGACATATACGAAGTGACGCTAAAGCCGGAGGGGCAGGACCTAATGGTGACTTGCACCTGCACGCGGCGGGTTACGTTACTCTGCTGCCATGCCTACTACGTGTTGGACCTGGTTTCGGGCGGCAAACGGTGGGACTTGCTGGAGCAAGGTGAGCAGGACTTTGGTGCCGTAGGGCAGAAACTGCTCTCCCAATACGGCCTGCCCAAAGGGGCGGACTGGAAGGAGTACTTTGAGATCAACGCTAGCCTAAGTGGGATACAATATGCATTGCGGCCCCACTACGCAGGATTGATTCGCCCTGGCGGGTTCAATACGGAAGCTCTGCAGAAAGCTACGGAGTCTCTTCCCCCAGAAGAGTTGCTAGCAGAGAAGGCTCCCCCGGACCGGGTACTGGGATTTATACTATACCCCCACACCTACGACGGCAAAGTGGAGCTGATCAAAGTGATCGGTAAACCCAAGAAGGGTACACAGCTGATGGGGGCCAACTTTAAGGAGACCACCACGCTGCTAGAGCAACTAGGGATAGCGACTACCGAAGCGGAGAGCAAGCTGGAGTTATTGGCGTACCACCTAGACGGTAAAGACAGCTTCAAGTTTGGCGGACCCGGCTGGGAAAATCTGGACCCGGTGCGAGAGGAGCTGGCCCAAATGGAGAACTTGTACGTAGCCGGACGCACCAATTCGTACCGTGCCCCCCGAAAGAAAGACCTGCAGCAAGTGCGGTTTCAGGCAGCCCCGCCGCAGCTAGCCATCCGGCTACAAGAAGAACAGGGACTAATTGTAGTCACACCCCGCATTCTACTGGGGGATGTCTGGGTACCCCTGGAAGACTTGGAATTTCCTTGGCTAGCCACGGGGCTATTTACCTGGCAGGAGAACCTCTACCTGTTTGAAAGTCCCCAGCAAATAAAGCTGCTCAGCCTGCTGCGTCAGGGAGAAGTACGCATGGCGGTAGGCGGCCTGCGCTCGCTGTTCGAAGACTTTCTAACGCCCCTTTCGCGGCAACTACACATTGATGCCACCGCACTCCCTCCTACCCTTTATACCCAAACTCGCCCTTTGACTATGCAATGCGAAGTGTATATCTCTGAGCTACACGACTTCATCGTGCTGAAACCCATGATGCAATATTCGGCGGACCAAACGGTGAACGCGCTGGACCGCCAGCAGGTCTATCAGGTAACCAACGAAGGTGTGGTGCACCTAGCCCGAGATAGGGAAAAGGAAGCTGCCCTGGTGGAGGTAGTGCGTGGGCTGCACCCCAAGTTTGTACGGCAGCGCGAGCAAGACTTTTTTCACCTCACCTACAAGGAGTTTCTGGACGACTACTGGTTTCTGGAAGCATTTGAGAAAATGCAGGCCGCCGACATACGAGTACTGGGGTGGAACGAGCTACAGAAGTTCAAATACAGTCCCTACCAGGCAGCACCCCGGGTCAGCTTTTCTTCGGGCGAGGACTGGTTTGGCGTAGAGGGTACGGTAGCGTTTGGCGACCAATCGGTGCCCCTTACGGCGCTGCGCCAAGCCATGCTGCAGCGGAAAAACTACGTGGAGCTGGGCAACGGTACGCTGGGACTGATACCAGAAACCTGGCTGGAACGCTTTGGGCGGCTGTTTCGCCATGCGGTAGAGGAAGACGGTGAGCTGAAGGTTTCTACCAAGCTATTCACACTGATAGACGAGTGGTACGAGGAAATAGACGACGAAGCAGTGCAGCGGCAGCTCATCGAGCGCAAGCAGAAGCTGCTCCACTTTCAGGAGATAGAGGCCGTGCCTACCCCCGAAGCCATACAGGCTACGCTGCGGCCCTACCAGCAGGACGGCTACCACTGGCTGTGGTTCCTGCACCGGTTTGGCTGGGGCGGCATCCTGGCGGACGATATGGGGCTGGGTAAAACGCTGCAAATGCTCACCTTTCTGACGCAGGTACTGGAGGAGGACCCTACCCCCCACCTGCTAGTGGTACCCACCACGCTGCTGTTCAACTGGCAACGGGAGATAGAGAAGTTTGCCCCTCACCTGACTAGCCTGGTGCACCACGGCCCCAGTAGGGCCACCGACGCGAAGGCTTTCAAAGACTACCCGCTCATCTTCACTACCTACGGCACCCTGCTGAGTGACATTGGCTGGCTGAAAAAATTCAAGTTCCACTACGTAGTGCTAGACGAATCTCAGGCCATCAAGAACCCCACCAGCAAGCGGTACAAAGCGGTAAACCTGCTGAAGGCACGCAACCGCATTGCCCTCACGGGTACGCCCATCGAAAACAGCACCTTCGACCTGTACGCGCAGATGAGCTTCCTCAACCCCGGTATGCTGGGCGGGCTCACGGCCTTCAAGAAGGAATACGCTCAGCCCATAGACC
>DMST01000401.1:0-614 GCA_003454975.1 Cytophagales bacterium
CATGCTCAATACGCTACCCCGGTAGCTGCCATGGATTTATCCCATAGGGCACTAGCCATGGCCTCGTCATGCGAGCGGCGGTTGCTGGCTACCTTTACGGGGTGGCCGTGCATCTCAAAGTGACGGCCGGGGCCGTAGTAGTCACCGGATTCCGCTTGCGGATCGAGGGCGGCGCGCAAGGTGGGCAAAGCGCCCATATCTACTCCCTGGCCAAACAGGGGATTCAAAAAGCGGAACATGCCCGAGTGGCGTTGCAGGTCGGTGGTGGTCCAGCCGGGGTGCGCAGCGGTTACCGTGGGTGCGGCTTCATCGCGGGCATAGCGGCGCTTCAATTCGTAGGTGAAGTAGATATTGGCAATCTTGCTGTCCCCGTAGGCCTGGCTAGGGCTGTATTTGCGCGCCTCCCAGTTCAGGTCGTTTAGGTCAATTTTGCCCGTACGGTGCCCTACGCTGGATACGTTGACTACGCGCGAATCCTGGGTAGCTTTCAGCAAAGGCATCAGGTGACCCGTCAGGGCAAAGTGGCCCATATGGTTGGTGCCGATTTGTAGCTCGAAACCGTTGGCAGTTTTGCCGTAGGGAGGCATCATCACTCCGGCATTGTTGATGAGCAC
>DMST01000401.1:668-8525 GCA_003454975.1 Cytophagales bacterium
GCATTGTTGATGAGCACGTCTAAACGATTGAAGCTCTTTGCAAAGCCTTCCGCAAATGCCCGGATGGAGATGAGATCCGAGAGGTCTAGTGAGCGCACCTCTACCGACGCTTTGGGGAATTCTAGTAAGAATTCGGCTTTTGCCTTTAGGCCTTTCTCCTGATTGCGCACTGCCAGGATCACATGCGCGCCTTTACCGGCTAGCACCCGAGCGGCTTCTTTACCTATGCCGCTGGTGGCGCCTGTAACGATCATTACCCGACCGGATTGGTCGCCTACTTGTTCGGGAGTCCATTTTTCTCTTGCCATATCTGTGAATGTTTTGGGGTTTCTTATCGATTACATGACAAAAGTAGGGTAGGGCCTAAAGGGAGAATGTCACAAATCACGGAAGGGTGCACACATTTCACGGAAAGGAGGAAGTCCGAAGCGAGAAGATAGAAGCGAGAATTGAGAAGGTGTAGCACACCATTGCTAAAGCTTCGGTGGACAAGACAGATAGAAAACAGAAGTGTTTTTGTAGGACGTAGCGAGGCTACGCCCAGATTTGGTCTACGGAAACTAGAAGGAATTAATTATCCCCGTCGAGCAAGCGGCCCAGGCCACCCAAGACGCCACCTCCCTCGCCTTTGGAGGAGCCTCCGGCTGCGGGTGCATGCTGAAGGATTCGGTCGGCCAGGCGAGAGAAAGGCAAACTTTGTAAGTATACCTTGCCATGGCCTTGTATGGTAGCCAGAAACAAGCCTTCACCCCCAAAGAACATGGATTTGAGATTGCCCGCCCGCTCAATGCTGTATTCTAGGCCGGCGCTAAAGGCCACGATACAGCCGGTATCGATCAGGAGTGATTCCCCGTTGAGTTCCTTCTCTACAACGGTGCCACCCGCATGCATAAAGGCCAGGCCATCACCCCGCAGCTTTTGCAGGATGAAGCCCTCACCGCCAAAGAAGCCTGCACCCAGTTTTTTGGTAAAGGCGATCGATACTTGCGTGCCCTTGGCCGCGCACAAAAAAGCATCCTTTTGACACAAAATTTCTCCGCCTATTTGGCTCAAATCCACCGGAATGATGGAACCCGGATAGGGAGCGGCAAAGGCCACTTCTTTTTTGCCCGAGCCTTCGTTGGTAAAGTGAGTGAGGAACAAAGACTCCCCAGTGAGCACTCGCTTGCCTACGTCAAGCAACTTGCCAAATACCCCACGGTTGGGTTGAGAGCCGTCGCCCATTTTGGCTTCAAACTTGATGCCCCGGTCCATCCAGTTCATAGAGCCGGCCTCGGCAATCACTGTTTCCTGTGGGTCTAGCTCAATGGAGACCACTTGCATGTCATCGCCGTGGATGGTGTAATCAATTTCGTGTGAGTTCATGTTGTATGGAATTTTGAAGAATAGGAAACACTGTTTCCGTACAAGTTAGCCGAATGCGCAAATTCTTGGGTAAAAAATAAGGGAAGGCCACCGGAGTAGCCTTCCCTCGAGGGAATATCGAATGTGTTTGCTAAGTATGAATTAGCGGCCCAGTACGATGAAGGCGTGTACGATGCCAGGCAGGTAGCCGAATAGACACCATACTACATTCCATACGGTAGACATGCTCCAGTCAGTGTGCAGACCTACAGCCAAAGGTGGAATGAAGATGGCCAAGATGTACAATACAGTTTTGTCTACAGCCAAGCCAGCAGCGCGAGCTACTTTCAGGTCAGTAGCCGCCATTTGTACCAACTTCAGCATTTCAGCTTCGTTCAGCGTGCGGATTTCAGCAGTAAGAGCCTCCTGGTTGAACTCATCCATTTGCGCAGCATATTCATACACAGACTCAGCCGTGTTTTCTTCTTGGGTGTCTGCTGCTTGAGCTTGGATGCTTACTGCGAAAGCGAAAAGCGCTACTGCAATGAATTTGATGGATTTCATAATAATTAGGTTTGGATTGATTTCCCTTACTCATGAGGCTTTTCAGGTACCGCCCCGTTTTTTAAGTGGTGGCTGGACTCCACTTTTTCGTTAAGTTATGCACTTTTTATCTTCTCAAATGGGGTTCCCCCATTTTTTGTCCCACGGCAGGTTTTGTTAATATTTACTTAATGCGGGGTCTAGACTTTCTGCCTTTCGCTGCGTTTCTCTTGAAGTAATAAAACTATAAGTCAAAAAAATCAACCTAGATACCTCGAAATGAGAAACTTACAAGATAGCCCAGTAATACCTCGCATTAGTTGCGTTGAAATATGCAGATTCCTCCCGAAAAAATCATAACCGTTGCGCAGGTTTTACAGGAAATACTTAGAAATGAGGACCTGTGGATGTGCGTTGTGTGCTGCGGAAAAAACACGGGTGTCATTTTCCTTGCTGAATCAGTTCCAGCGCCTTTTCTATTTCCAAATCCTTACCTTCTACCCAATCTTCTGCCGTGTACAGAATCTCATAGTCGGGTAATACCCCGCTGCCAATGGGGTGCTGTTGGTATTGATAGCTCAGATGAGTGTTGGGTGAAATACGCACCATGATCTCGCTGTGAGGAAGCTGCACTACCATGCTAATGCCGCCGGTAGGCCCTTCAAAAGTACCACCGGCCTCTTCCCCAATGAAGACCGCCTTCGTGGTTTTCTTGATGGCTCCGGCCAGGTCGGCCGCACTGGAGAAAGTGCCGCCGTTGATGAGTACGTACACTTGCCCTTGAAAAGTAGTGGCTTTTGGGGGCTGTAGTTGCAAGTTGCGGTCGTATTCATAGTTATTGATCCATAGGTCACCAGATAAGCGTCTCATGTACTCATCATCGTTGTTGAATACCAGCTGACTTGTGTCCCTTTCCATAATGACCGACTTGAGCGGTCGCCAGTCCAGGTGGCTTTGCAGAATGTGCGCGTAAAGCTTGTAGGGTTGGTCCGATAGGTAGGAAATGAGTTCCATCTCTTGGTGCTCACTGCCTCCCTCGTTGTCCCGTAAATCAATGATAAGGTGACCCACATCTTTTTCCTGCAGTTGAGCGAAAGCTGCCTGTAGCAGGGAGTCATAGTTAGGATCCACCTTCGGGTCGTAAAAAGAGCGGGAGAGAGTAAGTAGGGCGTAATTGAGTTCCTCGTTGAGTTGGAACCGTGGAGAGGGGGTGCTATACCAGCTCCTTTGGTCCTTTCCATGCAGGGCCTGCAGGGCGTTTCTTCTGTTTTCCAAGGTCATCCCTTCCTTTCGGATTTGCCGGATCTCCCCAGTAGCGTATTCCTGGTAGCCTATTTCGAATACTTCGCTGCGGTCTACGTACAGGTAATAATAAAGGTCGAAGCCTTTGATGAGCGTATTGTTGTACTGATCGGCCAGCCGTCGTTTGCGGGTTTCGATGAGCCCGTCGGAGGGAATGCCGGTTAGAATTTGCGCCAAAACATCCTCGGCAGTACGCCCATTTATAGTGAGTAGTCGGGAACCGTTGGGGATGGGGGCACCAGCTGAGCAATCATCGAAGAGGAATATCCCCTCGTTGGACAGTTTTACGTAAAAGGGAAGCACCTTTCGGCGTGTCAGCTCCTCCCGCAGCGTGGCTTGGGCTATGGTATACAAATGCCCGCAATTCACCTGGGCATTTAGCTGGCTGACCATACGGAGAAAATCCATGCCTGAAATTTCCTCCGTGAGGGTAGCGTAAGCGCTGTCCCAGCGGTGGGAAAAGGTAGCTCGGTCCTCATATTTGTACAACCGCGGGTGGGTGTACTCCAGCGCAAATCGCAAAGTATTCAGATCCTCCTGTGCCTGGGCAGGGGATAGCACGGTAGTAGATTGGCCCCATAGGCCCACTGATACCAGACAGAGAGCCAGGGTGAATATTGGGGTGAGTTTCTTAGTCATGATTGAGTTATGGGCAATTCGTGAACCGCGAAAAGTAAGTTTCGAATGACGCTTTATGCACATAAATCATTCCTCCAGTGCAGCCAAGCGCTCCTGAATCTGCTTTAGTACCACCATATCCGAAAACTTACTGCAGTGGCCTTCCATGGGGGAGAACTCAACTATGGCATTGGACTTGGGATTTTCGGTTTGTTCCAAAAACCTGGCAAACTGCCGGGTGGCCGGGTTGAGGTAGAAGTTGTCCATGTCGCCCATCCAGACGTAGATTTTGTCTTTCAGTTTGGGGCCTAGCTCTTCCCAGTTTGCCTGCGCATACAGCTTAAAATCGTATTTCTTCCAGGTTTCTGCCACCTCATGGTCAATTTCACCCGTTGTGGGGTCAAAAATGGGCTTGGGTAGGCCGTTTTCTCCTTTGGGGCTGTAAAGGGCATTGTGTGCGCTAAACTGCCCGCCAGAGTTCACGTAACTGTTGGCCGCGCCCAGCACATTTTCATACTGAATGAAATCCTTCAAGGACAACATAGGCTCGCCATTCACATCACGCATTACGGGGCGCAGGTAGCCCGCCTCATTGTAGTAAGCGTTTTCGTCTTGATAGATATTGATGAGCTGGTAGTTCTCAAACTCAATGGCGTCTGGGCTGTAAGAGAACACCCCGTTGAACACATCCGGGTAGTAGAGCTGTAAACCCAGCGATACCCAACCGCCCGTAGAGCAGCCGTCTACAAAACGAGTTTTTGCCTCGTGGGTACCGCGAAACTGCGATTCAATGTGTGGCATCAGCTCGTTGATCAGCGCCCAACCGTAGGCTCCGCTGTTGTCTGAATCCATCTGGTATGAATCGCCAAAGGGCCCTTCCCCGTCCAGAAACACCTGTATCACCCGGGGAGCATCCTCCCCGCTCCACCAAGTCATGAAGTTGGGGCTTTGGCTCATCCGATTGATGCGTGTGTAGCGGCCGCCATAACCCGCTATGTTGTACCGAATGGGATAGGCTTTATTGGCTGTAGGGTCAAAGCCAGTAGGCAGCATCACCGCTGCCTTCAGGTACATGGGCCTGCCCCAGAATTGGGTGAGCGTGTCGCTTTGAAACGTTATCTCCCGCACCAGCTCATGAAAAACCACCTCGCGCTCGGGAATGACCTCATTGATGGTAAGATCCAGCTGGGTATCTCCGTTGATGGTCACCTTTTGCTTCTCGCAGAATAAGTTGCCGGGAGCATCAATCCTTGACTCTTGCGTATCGTGATCCCACAACACCTGCACGGTGTACTCACCATACGGTACGGCGTCCAGATCCCACTGTACCGTACTGATCCACTCCTGCTCTGCGGAGAGCTTCATTCCCGCCGCGGGATCAACATCGGTCATGTTGATGGCGAAAATGTAAGTGGGGTAGTACGGGTTGGGCCAGGTTTGGGTACGTGGCTCTGCCCTGGGATTGGTGCTAAAAAACAGATACATCCGGCCGTCTTTTGGGAAGTCAGCCTGGACCTCTTCAGAGAAGGAAAGGTTGACCGCAAAAGGGGCCGCCTCCTGTGCCATAGCAGGTATAAGAGCGGTGGTAAAGGATAGGAGTAGAAAAAATAGGGTTCTCATAAGGTGGCTGTTCTGATGATGGAATACAGGCCAGGTACCTTCTACTGGGGAAGATTCTGCCCATGCCTTTGCTCACTCAATATGAAAAATAGCCCCCTGAAAACCACAAGGTATGGCGGATTTAGGATAACCGGGCGGAGGTAGTGATTTCTCCCTCCCCCACAAAAGTGTCCCTTCGGATAAGTAAATACTAGTGGGTCCTATTTCTCCAGCGGAGAAGGAGCATGCCGCATTTTGCTTTACTACTTCTCAGGCCTTGGGCATGCGTTCTGTATTACTGGCTTTCCGAAAACGAAACCACGTACCCTACAAAGGGGCATAGGTGCAAGCTCTATTTTCCTCCGAAAAGGAGTAGCCGTTCATTTGTGGTCTTCAGCCTGCCGATGCTCAAAGGCTTGCAAAAAATCCTGGTATGCCTGGCGATCCGACAGCTTGGCGGCAAGCTGATAAAATTCCTGGGCTTGTTCCGGTATATCGCCCATTTGTTCCAGATAGAAAGCTGTGATGAGAGCCTGCATGGCATCTTGGGGTTCACAGTAGGCGTAGGATACCGCTGCTAGTGCCTTCTCCTCTGCCGGTACCAATACCACATACACCCGATCCGTCATGTAGTTCTGATGGTCCAGGATCTGCACTTGGAATAGAACCTCCTCCTCTTCATAAGGGCGGAGGTCAAGCAGCATACGATTCTTTTTGGTGTAGATCGAGTCTATTTTCTCATCAAAGAGGTTGTAAATCACCAGTTTGTATTCTTCCTCTGAGGGCTCAGGGTTTGCCTCCCACCAGAGGCAAATTTCTTTCTTTAGCACCTTGGTTTGCTTCTCCAAGGGGAGAAAGGTTTCAATATCCGGTGGAGGATCATAGCCTGCCGTGATGGCTCCTGTTTGTGTTTTCGTTTCAAGGGGGTCCTTTTGCATGAGCTTTTGCCACGAAAGGAGTAATTCCAGTGGCCGGCCGGCGGGTAGAAACCTCACCAGTTGTGCAGAGTCCAGTGTTTGGGAGTCTTCCCAAATCCGGTAATTACCATCGGCATTGAATAGGGCCAAGTACCCGTTGGGCCCCAGATCTAATGGCTCGATACTGAGAAACTCCTGTCCGGCGGTGACTGCTTCGCCGGTGCTAGTTACGGACACGTCCTCGGCCACAATCACCCAGTACCGTGCATCCAAAGATTGGCCTTGGCTAGAAGCCATGCTCAGGCAGCACCCTAGGAGTAGGTATTTGTGGCGTAGTGTTTTCATGTAGACCTGATTACCAGTGAAGATAAGAAGTACATTCTTTACACGCACCCTCTGGTAATTTGAATGTATCAAGTGCTCTGAGTGGCAGATGACGAGGGCCTTTGACGTATGGTAGCGACCACTATTCATAATTTTTATACTCCCTTCGTTTATGAGGATCCTACGCTTATCTTTATGACGTAGCACTGACGTAACTAAGCATGTACTTATTAGGGTATGACATTGGGAGTAGCAGCATCAAGGCGGCCTTGGTGGATGCACAGACACAGGAGACGGTAGGATTGGTGACGTACCCAGAAAAGGATATGGACATGATCTCGCGCCAGACGGGCTGGGCCGAACAGCAACCCGAAATTTGGTGGCAGGATCTATGTTTCGCCACGCGAAAGTTGCTGCTCAAAACCAATATAGATCCCAAAGACATCCAGGCGATAGGCATCAGTTATCAGATGCACGGCTTGGTGCTGATCGATGAAGAACAGCACGTTCTGCGGCCCTCCATCATCTGGTGCGATAGCCGGGCGGTGGCCCTGGGCGACCGCGCCTTCGAGGGTATTGGGAAGGACTGGTGCCTGCAAAACTGCCTCAATTCACCCGGCAATTTCACGGCCAGCAAGTTGAAGTGGGTGATGGACCACGAGCCCGACGTCTACGATCAGGCCCACAAGTTCCTGCTACCAGGGGATTTCATCGCCATGCGACTGACTGGGCAGGCCTACACCACCATTTCGGGCCTGAGTGAGGGTATTCTATGGGATTTCAACCAGCGGGCCGTAGCCGATCCGGTGCTTGACTTCTATGGGCTGGATAAGAACCTGATTCCTAATATGGTGCCCACCTTTTCCTTTCAAGGAGAGGTATCGCGCGAGGCGGCAGAGATGACGGGCTTGGTAGAGGGTACTCCCATTACTTACCGGGCTGGGGACCAACCCAACAACGCCTTGGCCCTCAATGTGCTCAATCCTGGGGAGATTGCCGGTACCTGCGGTACCTCAGGAGTGGTGTACGGTATTGTAGATGAACCCCTCTACGATGCCAAAAGCCGGGTGAACGGGTTTGCCCACGTGAACTACGAGGAACGTAAGGACCGCATCGGTATCCTGCTTTGTGTGAACGGCGCGGGTATGCAGTACAGCTGGATGAAGCACCAGATTGCCCGGTCGGGCAGGGACTATAACGACATGGAGCG
>DMST01000401.1:8596-10101 GCA_003454975.1 Cytophagales bacterium
TTGGTTCGGACGGCGTGTGTGTGCTGCCTTTTGGCAACGGTGCGGAGCGCATCTTGGAGAATAAGAACATTACCTCGCACGTGCACCACCTGCAGTTCAACCGGCACAACCGCGCCCACCTGTACCGTGCTGCCCTGGAGGGCGTAGCCTTTGCTTTTGTGTACGGCGTCAACATACTGAAAGACATGGGCTTGAACGTAGACGTGATGCGTGTAGGCAACGACAACATGTTTCAGTCAGATGTGTTCTCGAAGACCATTGCTACTCTGCTGGACTGTCATATTGAGGTGGTAGACACTACGGGTGCCATCGGCGCTGCCAAAGGCGCCGGTGTAGGGGCGGGCATCTACGCCAATCTGGAAGAGGCCCTAGAGGGCATCACGCCGGTGAAGGTATTTGAACCCCGCCTCAACCAGGCCCAGGCCTATCAGGCCTACAGCTATTGGACCAGCAGCCTGGAAAAGACCCTCAGTGAAACCTACGTGCGCAAGGCGGGCAAGGTAGATAACTACGAAGACGAATTGGAAGCCAAGGCAAAGGAGCTAGCTAGTGCCCAGCTGCAGAGCATTAGTAAGACGGAGTTTATGCACGAAATTTACCAGGACATCCGTCAGGTATTGGAGGATAAGGGCAACCCAGCAAAGCTGCGCCGCATTGCGGATAAGATTGAGAAGCAGCTAGATACCAGCAAGGAGTGGGAGAGTTTCGAGGAGCAGTTTAACCTGCTCAATAGTAACTTCTTCAAGAAGCTGAAGAAGAAAATCCCAGGCATTACCAACGAGGAGGCCCGGCTCTGCGCCATGATCAAGATGAACATGAGCACCAAAGAGATTGCCGGGAAGATCAACTTGAGCGTCCGCGGTGTAGAAACCAAGCGCTACCGCCTGCGCAAGAAACTCCCCATCAGCAGCGAGGAAAGTATGGAAGCGTTTTTGGACACCGTATGAGGAATTGACGATTTACGATTGACGATTGGGCTCACGCAGTGGGAGTTATTAGTTGTTAATTATGAATTATTAGTTGGGCTATTCAAGGAGACTCTCTTTGAAACTCCTATTTGGATCTAGCTCATCATCTCATCCATTTTCACATCTCCTCACTTGCACAAAGCACCTTACTGAGACACTTGTCTAGTATTACCTCATTGTCACATTATCGCATTTCCATATTAACTCATCGCCTCACTTGTGCTCCGAAACTTGAGTGAAGGAGTACCACCCCATTGTCTATTTCATTATCGTTTTGACAAATTATCGTATTTACAAGCTGCTTTTCGCAAAATAATCTCCGGTTAATTTAACTACTATCAAACTTTTTACAAATACTATCGTATATGATAGTAAAGCTATCTTTTTCAACTCAAAATTCAACAACAATGATTATATCTACAACAGACTTTGTGCCCAATCGTGAGACCTCAGAGGTGTTAGGAGTTGCCCGGGGAAGCACCGTGCGTGCCCGGCACTTAGGCCGCGATATTTTTGCAGGTTTGAAAAACCTGGTGG
>DMST01000401.1:10131-12569 GCA_003454975.1 Cytophagales bacterium
ACCTGGTGGGCGGCGAAATAGAGGAGTACACCCAGCTTCAGGCCCACTCGCGTGAGCAAGCAATGCAGCGGATGGAAGAGGATGCTAGAAAGATGGGGGCGGATGCCGTCATCAATGTCCGGCTGACTACCGCGATGATTATGCAAAATGCGGCTGAGGTATTGGCCTACGGTACGGCTGTAAAATTGCGCTGATATGGAATGGTTACCGAAGGCAATGTTAATTTTTCAAGGTATGGTTTGGAGCATAGGTTTCATTTTGGTGATCGTATTGGCCGTGAGGGCTTACCGTAAACGGGAGAATGATTCTTTTGAAAGACGGAATAATTGATTTCATACGGAGAAACGTAGAGTTTTAATTCAATTTGGAGATCAATGCCCAATTCTGGTGGTTCAGGGTTGGGCTCTTTTTTTAGTAGATAAGTGGGTTGGTCTTGTTTGTTAAAGGTCCTTGATTCTTCGCTTTTACAAGAGGGGCCCTGTTACCGGTCTTACTGGTTTCTAGACTTAATGCAATAGAGGTTATCGTATCAGCCTAAGTTTCTCCCTATGGTCGAAAAGGCTACGAGGTAAGGAGCAATAATTGAAAGGACTTTTAGTTTTAAAAATCAGACCGATATGGTAGCTTGTGATATTAATTTCAACTCAACAATTAAGATGATTAAACCCATGAAAAATTTTCAAGCACTAGACAAAGGTCAATTGGCTAAACTAAATGGTGGTGATGTCGATCCGCGAAGAATGGTCTTTGCACCGCCCTACTGTCCGGTAGGCCCGCCACCTGACCATTAATTAGGTTGATCTAATTGTAATCAAAGCCCAGCCCTGTTCGTTTGGTCTTGGGCTTTTTTTGATGAGGTTAAACTCCAAATCCAATCAGGCTTTTCGCTTACTAGTTTAGGTTTATAAGGCCATCTCATCAAAAACATCATTAGATCTATTTTATCTTATCAATACACAACCATTTAAATGATTAAACCCATGAAAGACTTTCAGCCTATTAACAAACAAGAACTAGCAGCGCTACAGGGAGGGGGAGGTGGTAAGCCTATCCCAGTTTTTGCACCTCCTTTCATGTACGTGTATCCGTAAGTAAGTTCCGCCGAATGATTCATTCGTAATCATTTAACAGATTTTAAAGCCCAGCCTTGTTCATCCAAGGCTGGGCTTTTCTTTTTTAAGGTGGAAAGTAGAAGGGTTGACGTAATATCAGGTGACCTTTGCAGGGTAATCTGGCGTAGTTGTGACGTGATTACCGAAAGCGATTGCGATGTAAATGTTGAAACGATCGTTGGATTTCATTTCCAATTGTTCAACAAAACGTCAATTATACATCAAATTTCCCATCGTGATTTTTGAAAATCAAGCTAAAAAGAAGGATTTGGGAGGGAAATGGCGATAAAACCTGGCGTAGCATTTTTTACCCCTTGGCGAAACGTTGCAGGGTGTCGATACTTTTGAAATTTTTTCAATTCTGGCACATTTGAGAATAGTGAGATTTTAATTCTTTCAGAGTTGCCACAGCTCTTTTGGGCATTTGGCAAACTTGAGTAGCGGCAACTGCTCTGGTTTGGGCCACCTGAAAGCGGAAATTGATAAACAGAGTTACTATGCAATCATGGCAGTACCGGGCCGGTGCTCGGCTATGGCTCACTCTTTTGTTGGGGGTGATCACCATGGCGGCTACCTGGGCCCAATCGAGAACCATCACCGGCACCGTGTTGGAAGAAGACACCGGAGAGCCGATTCCGGGCGTGAACGTCCGTGTGAAAGAAACCGGAACTGGTGCCGTTACCGACATCGACGGCAAATACACCGTAAGTGCAGAGTCCGGGCAAACCTTAGTTTTCTCCTTTATTGGATTTGTTTCCCAAGAAATCTTGGTGGGTGCACAGACCAACCTCGATATCAATCTGGCTACCGACGTACAATCGCTGCAAGAGGTGATTGTGGTGGGTTACGGGCAAACGCAAAACAAAACCACTGTTTCTACGGCCGTGCATGCGCTGGATAGCCGGGTAATCGAAGACCGGCCCATTGCTCGTCCGGAGCAGGCCATCCAGGGTTCGGTACCGGCGGTGATTGTGGTGAAAGAGTCCGGTTCTCCTGGTGCACCGCTCACGGTGCGTATGCGAGGTGTGGGTACCGCCGGCGATGCTACTCCGCTGATTTTGCTCAACGGCGTACAGGTGCCCGATATGAACTTTGTCAATCCCAATGACATCGGCAACATCACCATCTTGAAGGACGCCGCTTCCTCAGCCATCTACGGAGCGCGTGGGGGTAACGGTGTTATCCTGATTGAGACCAAAAAGGGGGTGAGCTCTGAGCCTCGGGTTACCTTCAGTGGCTACTACGGCATTCAGTCGCTGGCGAGCGAAGGCGATTACCTGACCACTCCCCAGTACGCTGAGTACTACAATAACAGTATCGATTACT
>DMST01000401.1:12612-16178 GCA_003454975.1 Cytophagales bacterium
GGCCTGCCTACTACGGGTGGCCGGGGTAAGTTTACCGACGAAGAGATTGCGGCCCTGCCCAACGAATCCTGGATTCGGGCCATATCGCAAGACGCCGCCATCAGCGATATGCACATTGGGGTGCAGGGTGGCGACGACCGTACGCAGTACTATGTCAGTGGTGGCTTGTTTAGCCAGGGGGGAATCATTGGTAAAACCAGCTTTGACCGCCGTTCTTTTAGCGTATCCGTAAACTCCAAACTCAAGGAGAATTTAACCCTGAGTGCCTTAGGCTCTTTTGCCCAAAACGAGCGGACGTTCATTGCTGAAAACAGCGAGAATTCACGGTTGTTATCTTCCGTGGCTTCTTTGCCCCCCGTTTTTCCGGTGTACGACGAAAACGGAGACCCCTTCAACAACGGGCTGCGTACAGGCGTAAGCTACAACGGTATCGAACTTAATCCTCAGGCTGAGTTTGGGAACCCGGTATTAGGCCTTACTTATGCTGACAACCTGGA
The DNA here is from genome assembly GCA_003454975.1 of Cytophagales bacterium. Lineage (GTDB taxonomy): Bacteria > Bacteroidota > Bacteroidia > Cytophagales > Cyclobacteriaceae > DMST01. The sequence continues at coordinate 13,110 of DMST01000401.1, forward strand.
CATTACCAACATCCTGTTTGGTAATGCACTCATGAGCTGGGAGTTTCTGGAAGGCCTCAAGCTCAATGGGGCCATCGGTGCCCTTACACGCGGCCAACACATTAAGAACTTCGGAGCCCGCTTCGATATCCCGGATCAGGTATTTACCAATCCCAATAACAATTTGACCGAAACCTTCGTCGATCAGTTGTTCACCCAGGGTGAGTTTTACCTAACCTACGAACTGAACCGGACGGGCGGCCACAGCCTAAGCGCCGTAGCCGGTACCAGTGTTTTGGCAAACACCTTGAATACTTCTGGCCGCTTTGGCCTGAACTTCTTCCCCAATACGATTGAGGAAGTGAACTTCTCTAACATCATCAGCAATGACGATAAAATTGTAGCGCCTGACTACGCCGAGATTAACACCACATTGAGCTATTACGCACGGGCCAACTACAATTTCCAGGAGAAGTACCTGTTCTCCGCTACGCTGCGGGCAGACGCTTCTTCCAAATTCGGTCCTGATAACCGATGGGGTGTTTTCCCTTCGGTATCGGCCGGATGGGTGCTCTCCTCAGAAGGGTTTATGGCTGACCAGGCTGTTTTCAGTCTGTTGAAGGTGCGCGGTAGTTGGGGTGTGAACGGTAATGATCGCATTTCGCCATACCAGTACGCAGATCGCTACCAGCGGGACGGTGCGGGTAATTTGTTTCAGCTAGATTTCAACCCCGGGGTAAAGTGGGAGGAGATCAGCCAGACCAACATTGGAATCGACGCCAACTTGTTTAGCGACCAGATCGGAATCACGCTTGACCTCTACTCCAAGACAACCCGTGACATGTTGCTCAACTTCCCCAATCCCAGCTTCCTGGGCTTGCCTCCGCCCGTACGTAATGCGGCTACCGTGCAGAACATGGGTATTGAGGCCTTGGTACTGTACCGTGGGCGCATCGGGATGGACTTCAAATACACGATTGGTGCTAATGCCGGATTGGCGCAGAACCAAATCACCGATTTGGGTGGTGGTTTGCCCATCCAAGGGGCCGGCACCCGGGTGTTTGACGGTGCACCCAACCTGAGCTTAAGTGACGTAGGTTCGCCTATTGCTAGCTTCTACGGCTTTGTGTTTGATGGCTTGGATGAGCAAGGCAATCCGGTGTACCGTGACCTGGACGGCGACGGAGAAGTAACTCCTGAAAATGACCGGACCATCATCGGTAATCCATATCCTACCCTGATCTACGGCCTGGACATCCGGGCCGAATACAAAGGCTTTGACCTTACGGTTTTTGCTTCCGGCACTGAGGGCAATGATGTAGTGAATGCCTCTATGGGCTACGGATTCCAGTTTAGCAACCGTACCACCCAGGTGCTGGATGCTTGGTCTTTGGAGAATCCTAATAGCAGCGTGATGCGCCCTTCCGCCCTGGAAGTGACCAACCACGAGTTTTCGGACTACTACATAGAAGACGGTAGCTACCTGCGCCTGCGCAATGTCACTTTGGGATATCGGTTGCCGCAAGATCTGCTGGATCGGGCTAAAATCGCCAACCTGCGGGTGTACGTGAGTGGTAACAACCTGCTCACCATCACCCAATACTCGGGCTACGATCCTGAGATTGGTGCTAACAACAGCCCACTGGATGTAGGTGTAGATCGTGGATTTTATCCGTTGGCCCGTTCCATCACCGGCGGTGTAACCCTCTCTTTTTAATCCCTCTGAATACGAACCAAGATGAAGCATACAAAATACCTGTTCGCCCTTCTGGCCGTATTGAGCACGGCCTGTATGGATGACTTCCTGATTCAGGAACCCATTACCGAACCTGCCACTGAGTTGGTGTTTGCCAACCAGGAAGTAATTGAATTGCTCCTGCCCGGAGCCTATCAGCCCATGCGCTGGGAGTTTAACCCCGTGTTTGGTGATAGCTATTGCATGTCTTACCACTACACCGACGTTCGTTCGGACGACGTGGTGATTGAGAACACCTTCTTTCAGCCTCATGGCCACGGTTTTGAAAACTTCGTGGACCTAACGAGTAATAACATCATCGTGGGCATGACCTGGTTGAAGTTCTTTACCGGCATTGCCCGGTCCAACCAGATTATTCGCGGTTTGGCGAACGTAGACAGCACCGTGCTGGATGCCTCTACCAAGAACTTGTTCTTGGGCGAAGCCAAGTTTTTGCGCGCCTTCTACTACTTCGAAGCCGTGAAGAACTTTGGTGACGTACCCTTGTTCGGTGACGAGGTGGTGGATATCGGTGTGGCGGAAAATATCATGCGCCGCCCCGTGGCCGATGTATATGCACAGATCGAGGCAGATTTGATCGAGGCTGCCGGAGTACTTCCTTCGTCTCGGCCCCGAGAAAGTGAAGATCCTACCCAGAGCTATCGGGCTACGCAAGGGGCAGCCATGGGCTTGCTGGCCAAGGCGTACCTGTACCAGGAGAAATGGCAAGCGGCCGCTGACCAGGCCCAGGCGGTGATTGATCTGGGGGTATATGACCTGGAGACCAACTACGGGGACAACTGGTTGCTGAGCAACGAGCACGGTATTGAGTCCATCTTCGAGGTGGGTTACTTCAACGATGCCTCGGGGGGTAGCTGGGGTCCTGGGGCTCAAGGGAGCCTAACGGCTCAGTTCTTCTCGCCCAACCTGGCCGCTCCGGTTACCGGTTGGAACTACAACCTCATCACGCCCGAACTGCGCGATCTGTTCGAAGCCGAAGGTGATGACGTGCGTCGTACCGCTACGGTGATCGAAGATGGTTCTTCCTTTGAATCTCAAGTATTGACAGATGCTGGACTGAATCCTATTCCTGACGGATTCACCGATGATAACCTGAACCAGAATGATTTGTACGGGCAAGATTTCTCGTACTCGCGCAAGTATTTCCTCACCCCTGAGGAAGTGACCGATCAGACCGCCGGCTTTGTGTTGAGTTCGCTCAATCACAAGGTGATGCGCTACTCGGAAATTCTCTTGATTCTGGCTGAGGCCGTAGCCAATGGCGCTGCCGGTAACGGCCAGGCCGCCTTCGATCAAGTGCGGGAGCGGGTAGGCCTGACTACCAAGCCCCTTAC
>DMST01000223.1:0-6245 GCA_003454975.1 Cytophagales bacterium
GTAGAAGACTACGCCCGTTTCCGTAACCAAGGGTCATGGATCATTGATTATGAGGGAGAAAAGTACCGGGAAGACGGTGGGGTGCTCATCTTTGCCGACCAAGGTGTAGCCCGCATGTTCGACTTCGAGTTTCTGGCGGGTAATCCTGAAGATGCTTTGGAAGAACCCAACAAGCTGGTGCTCACTGAAACCATAGCCAAGAAATACTTTGGCGATGCCGACCCCATGGGCAAAATCCTAAATTTGGATAACTCAGAGGACTACGAAGTAACCGGCGTGATCAAAGACATTCCCGGCAATACGCACTTCAACTTCGGCATCTTTGCTTCTTTACTTAGCCTGGATGAAACCACCGAATCTTTGTGGCTGAGTAACAACTTCCAAACGTATATCAAACTGCGCGAAGGGGCCAATCCGGCAGATGTAGAAGCCAAGTTTCCCGGCACCATCCAGAAGTACTTTGGCCCTGAGCTCGAGCAGTTCATGGGCAAATCAATAGAATCTTGGATAGAGGAAGGCAACAACGCTAAGTGGAGCCTCATGCCCGTTACCCATATTCACCTGGACTCTAACATCGATGTAGAGCTAGGCATCAACGGTGACCGCCAATACGTGTACATCTTCTCGGCAGTAGCCATCCTCATTCTATTCATTGCCTGCATCAACTTTATGAATCTGAGCACCGCTCGTTCGGCCAACCGGGCCAAGGAAGTGGGCATCCGGAAGACTATGGGCTCCCTGAAGAAACAGCTAGTTACCCAGTTTCTTTCAGAAGCCTTTGTGCTCAGTATGGTAGCCTTTCTCATTGCCATGATGCTAGCAGGGCTCGCCTTGGGGCAGTTCAATCAACTGGCCGGTAAAGAACTCACCGTCAGCACTATCCACTGGCCTACCATGCTGCCCATCTTGCTAGGTATCGCCCTCTTTATCGGGCTAATGGCCGGTAGCTATCCCGCGTTTTACCTATCAGGATTCAACCCCGTTACCGTACTCAAGGGCAAGCTACAAGGCGGCATGAAACACAAAGGGCTGCGTAGCACCCTGGTAGTTTTCCAGTTTTCCATCTCCATCATCCTTATTGTATGCACTCTGGTGGTATATCAGCAGCGCCAGTACATGAGCAATCAAAACCTGGGCTATGATAAGGAACAACTGGTATCTGTGATGAACGCCTACCTGCTGGGTGACAATACGAATAACTTCAAGGAAGAAGTGATGCGCGACCCTAGTTTCCTTTCGGCCACCGTTACCGGACACCTGCCCACTCCCTCCAGCAGCAACAACTCACTGGTATTCCCAGGCACCAGTCCTGACGACGAGCGTGCCACCTCCATGCGCATCATCGATGCCGACTTCGACTATGTGAAAACGCTGGGTTTCAACGTAAAGCTAGGCCGAGACTTCGACCCTAGTCTTTCTACCGACTCCACCGCCGTCCTGCTCAACGAGGCCTGCATGAAGCAATTCAACTGGACAGAGGAAAATGTACTGGACCAGCAAGTAGGCATGTTCGCCGGGCGCCAAGGCCAGCTAGATCAGATGCAGGTCATTGGTGTTGTAGAAGATTTCTTCTTTGAAAGCATGCGGACGGAGATCAGCCCGGCCATCATCCGCATTGGTCGCAACCGGGGACGCATTACCTTCAAAATAGCACCAGAGAAAACCGGGCAGGCCCTGGCCACCTTGGAAAGCACCTGGAAAGAGATATCTAACGGGCAACCCTACGCTTACGAGTTCGTGGACGAGAGCTTTGAAGCACAGTATGAGAGCGAGAAGCGCCAAGGCGCCATCTTCAATCGCTTTGCAGTACTGGCCATCCTCATTGCCTGTTTGGGACTATTCGGTTTGGCAGCCTTCACCGCCGAGCAGCGCACCAAAGAGATTGGCGTTCGCAAGGTACTCGGTGCCTCCGTATCCGGTCTGGTGATTATGCTTTCCAAAGAGTTCATGATCCTGGTATCTATCAGTTTCGTGATCGGTTCGCTGGTAGCCGGCTACATCATGAACGAGTACTGGCTCAATGATTTCACCTACCGGACCAACCTTTCCCCTTGGGTCTTCGCCATTGCCGGAGGTACCGCCCTGCTAGTGGCATGGCTCACCATGAGCTTCCAGTCCATACGTGCGGCACTGGCAAACCCGGTCCAGTCATTACGCAGTGAATAGTTGTTGGAATCCCGTTCGAAAACGCCCCGCATTCGTGGGGCGTTTTTTTGCCTTATGGTTTAGGGAGCAAGATGTTCTCTGCCGGAAAGACGGGAGCAGTCCACCTTCACTAAGGTTTCGGCGGATGAGATTGCTCGCATCAGTTCCGGCTACCGATTCGAGGGGCTTCTGGGGCACATAGCCCCTTGGCAGTCGACTGATTATCAAAGGTTTAGGCCGAGTATCCTGTGAGCAATAAAAAAGGCGGCCTTCCTTAGAAAGCCGCCTTCGTCTTTGATTAGGGATCTGTTTTATCCGAGTGACTGGTTTTCGATCGCAGCCATCTCCAATACCTTCTCGTATTCTTCGTCATTTAGGTCCTGAAAGAAGAACCGTACTGGATCTTGATGTTTTCCGTCTTTGAGCACCTCATAGTGTAGGTGGGGGGCCGTTGAACCACCCGTGCTACCTACATACCCAATCAGGTCACCGCGCTTCACCTCGTCGCCAACTTTCACAATAAAGTCCTGCATATGAAAATAATGCGTACGGTAGCCATATCCATGGTCAATCTGTACCTGATTACCCGCACCTACGTTACGGTTGGAACGTGACGCCCGCACTACCGTACCGTTGCCTGTAGCGTAAATGGGCGTGCCGCGCGGACAGGTAAAGTCTACCCCATAGTGCATCTTGCGCACCTTATAGATTGGGTGCATCCGTACACCAAAGCCAGATGCAAAGCGAGTAAGTTCTTTGTTAGCGACCGGCTGAATGGCAGGTATGGACGCCAGCATCTCCACCTTTCCTTCTGCCAGAGTCAATATTTCGTCGTAAGATTCCGATTGAATGTATACCTTCTTGCGAAGACGGTCTAGCTTCTTGTAGGCTTCAAGAACCCATTCTTGGTTATCCAAACCTGCTTCCATCAAATCACGGTAGCGCTCTGCACCTCCCATACCCGCATTGCGGATGGTGAGGGGAATCGGCTCTGCTTCCATGATGGTTCGGTACACGTCATCATCACGTTTTTGGAGTAGGACCAGCATTTCTTGCATCTGGACCATTTCCTTATTCAGCTCCTCGTAGTAGAATTCCAATTTGGCATTCTGATCCTTGAGACGAGCTTCTTCAGGAGAGTCAAAGTAGTAATTGAAAAGGAAGTTGAAGCCGACACCGAACATGAGTGCGACCGCGAGAAACCCTAATAAGTTAAGAGTGATATCCCACTTGGAAACCTTTACACGTTCGTACTTACAAGACTCAGTGTCGTAGTAGTACTTTATGCGAGCCATTAGTTAGAGGTAAAGTAAAACCTTCTAAATTTGCGCGAAAATAAGCAATCCACCGATGGATTGTTGGGTGTTATCCGCTGATTTTACGAAAAATAGGGGTTCTTTGGTTCTTTACCAAATGCCAATATTAAGAAAATACAATCCTTAGCTTACAAAGTACATGACTTCCAAGGAGATACGTGCACGCTTCCTAGAATTTTTTAAGGAAAAACAACACCAGATTGTGGCCTCGGCCCCCATGGTGATCAAGAACGATCCTACGCTGATGTTCACCAACGCAGGAATGAACCAGTTCAAGGACTACTTCCTGGGCAACCAAACGGCAGAGGTACCCCGCGTGGCGGATACCCAGAAATGCCTGCGGGTATCCGGCAAACACAACGACTTGGAAGAGGTGGGTATTGACACTTACCACCACACCATGTTCGAGATGCTGGGCAACTGGTCGTTTGGTGATTACTTCAAGAAGGACGCCATTACCTGGGCTTGGGAGTTGCTCACTGAGGTATACCAACTACCCGTAGATCGCTTGTACGTTACCGTGTTCCAAGGCGATGAGGCCGACGGCTTGCCTGCGGATGAAGAAGCCGCTGATTATTGGAAGCAGCACATAGATGCTGAACGGATACTCTACTGCGACAAAAAGGACAACTTTTGGGAGATGGGCGATACGGGCCCTTGCGGCCCATGTTCGGAGATCCACATTGATCTGCGAACCGACGACGAGATTTCTCAGCAACCCGGCATTCAGCTGGTGAATGCTGACCACCCCCAGGTAATCGAAATCTGGAATCTGGTATTCATGCAGTTTAACCGCTTGCTCTCTGGCAAACTGGAAAGTCTGCCGGCCCAGCACGTGGATACAGGCATGGGCTTCGAGCGGTTGGTGCGGGCTATTCAAGGCAAATCCTCCAACTACGATACCGACGTGTTTACACCGATGCTTGACCGTATTTCAATGCTGTCGGGCAAGAAGTATGGCAGCACGGAGGAGATTGACATTGCCATGCGAGTGGTGGTAGACCACGTGCGTGCGGTGGCCTTCGCTATCGCCGATGGGCAGCTACCTTCTAATAACGGTGCAGGCTACGTTATTCGTCGTATTCTGCGCCGTGCGGTACGCTACGGTTATACCTTCCTGGGTTTGTACGCTCCCTTCATCTTCCACCTGATAGAGGAGCTGTCCGAGCAGTTTGGTGAAACCTTCCCGGAGATTCCCCAGCAAAAGGACTTCATTGCCAAGGTAATTCGCGAAGAGGAAGCAGGCTTCCTACGCACATTGGAAACGGGTCTAAAGCGTTTGGAGCAAATAGCCGAGAAGTCAGGTAAGGGTGGTGAGGTAGCCGGTGCTACCGCCTTTGAATTGTACGACACCTACGGATTCCCCTTCGACTTAACTGCGCTGATTGCACGCGAAAAGGGCCTCACCGTGGACGAGGCAGGCTTCGAAAAGGAGATGGAGCAGCAGAAGCAGCGCTCTAAGGCTGCCGCCAAAACTGAAACTGGCGACTGGACCATCCTCCGCGAAGAGGATGGCGTTGACTTCCTGGGCTATGAGCATACCCAAAGCGACGCGCTATTGGTGAAGTACCGCGAGGTAAAGGGTAAGAAGAAGAGCACCTATCAATTGGTACTCAACCAAACTCCTTTCTACGCCGAGTCTGGCGGCCAGGTAGGCGATACTGGAGTACTGGAAGGCGACGGCGAGACCATTCGGGTGGTAGACACGGTGAAGGAAAACGACCTGATCGTGCACATTACGGATAAGATCCCCAACAAACCGGAAGCCACCTTCCAAGCGAAAGTAAACACTGAGCGACGTCGCAAAATCACCAACAACCACTCAGCCACTCACCTACTACACGCCGCCTTGCGTCAGGTATTGGGTGACCACGTACAGCAAAAGGGGTCACTGGTTAACGACTCAGTTTTGAGGTTTGACTTCTCGCACTTCGCTAAGATGACTGAGGAAGAGTTGGCCGAGGTAGAAGCCATTGTGAACCGCAAGGTGCGGGAGAACATCACCAAGGGCGAGGCCCGCAACGTACCCATAGAAGAGGCAAAGGAAATGGGTGCCATGGCATTGTTTGGCGAGAAATACGGTGACTTTGTACGCGTCATCACCTTTGACCCCAGCTACTCGGTAGAGCTTTGCGGTGGCGTGCATGTACCCGCAACCGGGCAGATTGGCTACTTCAAAATCACTTCCGAAAGTTCTGTGGCAGCAGGGGTACGCCGGATAGAAGCCGTGACCTCCGAAGGAGCCGAGCGCTTCCTTAACGGAGAACTCGACATTGTGGAGCAAGTGAAGGCACTATTGAAAAACCCCAAAGACCTAACCAAGTCGGTGCAGAGCCTTTTGGATGAACGCAATGCACTGGCAAAGGAAATAGAAACCTTGCATGCGGCCCAGGCCGGGCAGATCAAAGAAGGCCTACTAAAGAAAGTGGAGCCTCATGGAGACGCCATGGTGCTCATTGATCAGGTAGCCCTACCCAGTGCGGATGCCTTGAAAAAGCTATCCTTTGAGCTAAAACAGCAGGTAGGCAATCTCTTTATGGTATTAGCGGCAGACATAAAAGGAAAGCCCCAAATCGCGGTGATGATCGACGAAGCCTTGGTTGAGGCCAAGTCACTGAATGCCGGTAAGATCGTGAAGGACCTAGCCAAGAACATACAAGGGGGCGGGGGTGGCCAGCCCTTCTTTGCCACCGCTGGTGGCAAAAAGCTGGAAGGCTTGCCCGATGCGGTAGCTGCCGCGCAAGAGTTGGCCGCTGCCACTTTCTAAGGTAGAAGGATTGGCTG
>DMST01000223.1:6325-9834 GCA_003454975.1 Cytophagales bacterium
AGGCTCGCGACAGCCTTTCTTAAAATCCCCTCCCCTAGCTACTGCATGGGCTCACTGATCTATATTGGAGCCAAACCGAGAAGGTGGGGAATGGCATCTTAATGGAGTACGCTCTTAGTGGTGCCGGGCTTAAGCCCGGGACACCAAACCAACAGCGTGTATAGTCTTCATCACCAGAATGCAGGAATCTAACCACGGTGAGTCGCCTCCAGCCATCTTGCCTGACACCCACTATTTCAAAAGTATACCGTAAAATCAAAAAGCTTGAAGATAATTATCTATTCACTATAGACATTTTACGCTGGGTTTTACCTTGAGAACCGCCCCTAATTGCCCACATTTTTTATATCAAGCTCTGGGATATACTACCCCTAAAAATGTAGTACTCTACTTATACTCTAATCCTGTCTTGGCTACCTAAAAATTAGAAGCAAAAAGGGGTGAAGAGGAATACCAAAAGAGTACAGTGCCAGTCCCTCCGAATTTCATCTTTAAGACTCAGAAATACTCACTAGGCAAAACCTACACACCTACATGAGTCATCACCACCACCAAGATTTCAAAGTAAAAAAGGTGCCTAAAACAAGAATTTAAGCCCACTGATAACCATCGTTAGTTCGAATATCTATCCCACTCCCTCAAAGGCAACCACGATAAAAGTCAAATAAAGGAAGACATCTAAATCGTACAAAGACAATTAATAATGTATTTTCTATAGTGACATAATAAAGCAATAATTCGATAAATAAAGTCTTTTTTATTGGTTATTTATTATTCCAACTCAACAGCTAAAGCATATAACTTTCTGATAAATAGCATCTTGCACTAGATGAACCAAATTGTCTTATCGTATAGGGACAATCATGTCTGTTAATTAATTCTATAACTGGTTTTGCATTTCATTTCGGAAATGACATATTCGCGACACACTTGATCTGATTCTCATCTTATGAACCTTAAACCACAATTATTTATTCTACTGACAACTGTTGTCGTTGTCTTTTCTTCCTGTGGGTCTCGATGCCACCAAGACATGGTTGAGAAAGCGATGCAGGGATGGTATAAGAAGCCATTGGCTTACAATGATTCCTTGCCCATATTACTGCCCAATGTAGCCGAACCTATTGACACTACTTTCAATTGGTTTGTGAATCAGGACGATTACTATATCATCCGTCAGGTGGATGCCAGTTGTAGTAAATGCATTGGCCAGATGGAGGTTGCCCAAGCCTTTTTGGAAAAGCACTCTGAGGTCAAGAATCTACATTTTATTATGATTGTTAATGCGGTAATTCCTGATATGGCACAAGAAGCTATTGATAAGCTCCAATTGGACTTTCCAGTACTTTTCCAAAGGAATCATGAGCAGTTCCGAAGGATGAATCAATTACCGATAAATGATGACCTTTTTACCAATGTGCTGGTCAACGGGAGAGGTGAAATTATTTTGTTCGGTGATGCTTTATTTAATGAACTCACAGAAGAGTTGTTCTTGTCCATAGCTAAAGGAGAATGCGGGGTTTAGCATTTTTGAAACGAGTTGCTTCCATAATAATCTTTTTGGTAGTAGGCTTACTATACGTCCAATACTATTGGGTTGGCCTTGTATGGATATCAGGGGATTCGATGCAACCTACTTTACAATCAGGGGATGTTTGCCTAATCTGGCGGACCACGCCAAAATCTACTTTGGCAAGAGGAAAAGTGGTGGTTTTTCAAAGGCAGCAGAACAATGTAAAACGTCTGTTTGGCTTGCCCGGGGACACTGTACACATACTAGACGGTCAAATCCACGTAAACCGGATTCTTGTAGACACTTTCCATGTTATCCCTGAGACCACCGCAGGTTCTTCGTCCACAATAATGGAAGTCCAAAAGGTGTATAACGAACCATGGAATTCCGCACAGTGGGGTCCTTTCATTGTTCCATATAAAGGCATGTCCGTTCCATTCGACGCACCCCACGCCAAACAGTATTTCACTTTGATACTTAGAGAATGGAATTCGGTAAACCCTGATCAAAAACTGACTGACGTGGGACAAATTCCAGGCTTGAAAAATAACTACACCTTTAAGGAGGACCACTATTTTCTGGTAGGTGATAACCGGGTTATTTCTCAGGATTCTCGTGCCTATGGGCCACTAACTGAGAATGCCTGCCGAGGAGTTATATCACAGGTTTTGGTTAGATCCTCCAAAAGCAAAACTTAAAAGTTATTGGAATTATGAAAGGCTTGATTCACAGAAAAGCACATCAAATATGATCACTTAACCAGAGAAAAGCCTGGAATCGACTGTCTTCTAGCCGTTTGAAAATAAAGCCTGTAAGCATGAATGCACCCACACATAAAATTATAATAATTGAAAAATGCTAACACGAATAATTTCACTATCGCCCCTAATCACCTTTTTACTCATACTGACTTGGGGGTGCAATAATGCTTCAGATAATCAGGAATCAGATAAGGAAACAGGTGATTTCACCCATGCTTCCTTTTCTGCAAATCAACAGATTACTCTACGACCATTTCCGGCAGAACTTGACGAGGATTTTCCGTCAATGACGATAACACCAGATTTAATCTTGTTACAAGGAGCTTATGGTGATTATGCCCTTTCAGTGATTTCTCGTTCGGATTCTTCCTGGATGGGAAGTTTAGTCCCCAGAGGAACTGGCCCCGGAGAGGTAATTGCCTTTGCTAGCTTTTTCCCTACCAATGAAGAGAATGTCTTTATTGGATATGATATTACTGTGGGCCAATTCGTGAAAGTAGATTTGAATGCCTGGCAACGAAATCCCACAAAATATGTGGCTGAAATGATTACGCGAGTGGATGGGTACACTAAAAACATGTATTCTATAACCCCGGCATCAGGATACAAGGGATACGCAGGGTTGAGTTATAATCTAGACGATGCCCGCTTTTATGTGTTCGATATGAACAACCAAATCACAAAAAGAATAGGTAGTCTACCCTCTGTTCCTGCAAACTGGCCTACTGAGCGAGAAGAGGGCTTCCCCATTAGTTTGTGGGCACGAGCACATCCCGGGGCTATGGTAACTCATCCCACAAACCCATGGGCAGCCTTTGTAGGGAAGTTTAAAGATGAAATTATTATTTACAAAGATTCTACGGAGTATAAGCGTATCGTTGGACCTGAGAGCCACCCCTTTTCTATGGAATTACAAGAAGACGGAGAGGAATTTTATGTACTCCCTTCTGATGAAACTCACTTCTGTTTTGGAATGCAACCCATCGCTACTGAGGAGTATCTACTACTACCCTATTCTGGATCACTTTATTCTGAAGATATAGTATTCCAAGAGTTATTGGTTGTTTCTTGGGAAGGAGAATTAGTAAAAAGGATAACCTGGAATGAAACAATCAATACTGTAAGTCTTATTGCTTCTGGTGAGGAATTAGAAATATTTGGGATAGATCCCACAACAGGACAAATACTTTCAGGAGAAGTATTACTTCCCTAATTGCTTGAAATTGGTAACACCC
>DMST01000023.1:0-387 GCA_003454975.1 Cytophagales bacterium
CACCTGGAGCTGACCTACAGCTTCCAGGACGGGCGGTACAACCTTAGTGGGCAGGTGAGCAACCTGTTCGATGCTCAAGTCTTCGACAATTTCAATCAACCCCGGCCAGGCAGGGCCTACAGCCTCAAGGCCCGGGTGTATTTACATAATCGTTCATCTTTTTAATTGGTAATAGATCATGTTTACAAGTATTCAGAAATCCCTCTTATTCTCCGCGGCGCTCGGCGTTTTTGCTGCTTGCCAGCCCACTGTGGAGCCTTCTGCGGATCCCGGCAACTTTGCCTTGGGCATAGAAGCGGCCACCGGCACGGACGTATTGCTGACCGTGGGGGAGCTCACCGGCCAGGAGATTTCGCCTGTAGGCCAAGGAGTAGAGCAACCCGGCTG
>DMST01000023.1:448-1520 GCA_003454975.1 Cytophagales bacterium
TCAGGCCATGGGCGATATAATCATCGCGCACGGCGAGGCAGGGGATAACCAAACCACGGCGTACTCCATCACCGACGGGCAACTGGTCACGGGCGGTACCCTCATCACCGAGCTAGGCCTGTACAGCGCCTGCAACGTAGACGATAACACCATGCTGGCTATGGGTCTGCCCCGTGCGGGCTACGAGAACCGGGTCATCTTCGTGATCGACAAGACCAACATGTCCATCACCCAGCGGGTAGAAACCAAGATTGACGAGCGTCAGGAGGAAGGTTTGGTGGTTTGGCCTACCGACATGCACGTGCGCGACGGTCAGCTGTTTGTATCCTACTACTTGGTGGGTTCAGGTGAGCTGGAAGCGGTGCCTGCTTTTGCCACGCCCAATTCTAACCAGGCCCGCGTAGCGGTCTTCTCGTATCCTGGTTTGGAGCTGGAAAAGATCATTACCGACGACCGCACCTCGGACGTAGGCGTGTATTTGTCTACCACTGCTCTGGAGGAAGACGAATCCGGGGATATCTATACCTTCTCCACCTCGTCCAATGCATCTGGCTTTTTTCCTACCCCCACCAACCCCAGCGGTTTCCTGCGAATCCCTTCGGGAAGCACGGAGTTTGATGACGGCTATTTCTTCAACTTTGAGGAAGCCAGCGGCGGCTACAAAATTAACAATGCCGTGTATGCCGGAAACGGCAAAATGATCGTGCGTATGGTGATGGACGATGCCGCTACCTGGGGCACCTACGATCCGGTAACGGAAGCGCCTACTTGTGCCATTGCCGTGGCCGATTTGGAAGCCCAAACGGTAACCCACATCACCGATGTACCCACCCACGGTGGCGAGTGGGGCATGGCCAACCTAGTGCACGACGGTCAAGTATACCTCAATATCAGTACCGCCAATGGCGCGTCCATCTACGCAGTAGATCCTGAAGCGGCCACCGCCTCTGAGGTCGCCACCATCGACGGCAACTGGGTGAAAGGGATCTTTCACTTGGATTGATAGGGGAGGAGTGGACAAAGATGAGCATTGCAAATGCTCATGGAAGATTGCGAACGCATAGGATATGCG
>DMST01000023.1:1621-2088 GCA_003454975.1 Cytophagales bacterium
GGGGCAGGGGAAGCTCCCGGAGGGTGAAGGGGGTAAAAGCATTTGAACCCTGCAGTATTGACGTGGAACTAAGCTCCCCAACCACCTCATCGCCACCCCTGTGCTAAGCTTCCAGCTTGGCACCACTATGCAATCGAAAGCTTTAAGCTTTCGAATGGGCCTATGGTTTCCAGCAGGATGCTGGAAACAGCAAAAAAGTTTAGGTATCGCTTACAGCGATAGGTACAAGAAACCCACCTCGGCCCTCGGCCACCCCTCCCTGCAAGGGAGGGGAATTTCAATTTCATACCATGAAAAAAACACTGCGGAAAATACACCTGTACATGGGCCTTATCTCGGGCCTCATTGTGTTTGTGGAGGCCGTTACTGGCTGCCTGTGGGTATTCCAGGAAGAAATCCGGGCGGTGACGGCGCCTACGCCCAAGGTGAAGCCCCAAGATCTGCTCAAAATCGGGCCCACGGAGGCC
>DMST01000023.1:2156-3113 GCA_003454975.1 Cytophagales bacterium
TTCCCCGGCCAAACCATCCATGGGGTGTTGTACGATCAGCAGGCGGAGGAGGCCGTGCACGTCATCTTCTATGACGCCGAGCCGCAGTTCTACGCTGGCGTTTACCTAAACCCCTACACGGGTGAGGTTATCGGTACCGAGGATTACCTGGATAGCTTTTTCGCTTTCGTACTGGCCGGGCACCTGTACCTCTGGCTGCCGCCCACCATCGGCGTACCGTTGGTTTGGCTGGGTACCATCCTGTTTTTATTCATCATAATCTCGGGCTTTGTGCTGTGGTGGCCCAAGAACAAAGCTGCTCGTAAGCAACGGGTGTGGTTCCGCTGGAAAAGTACCACCCGCTGGCGGCGTAAGAACTTCGACCTGCACGCTATTCTTGGCTTTTATGCCGGAGTGCTGGCCTTCCTCATGGCCTACACAGGCTTGGTAATGACCCTGGCCTTAGTGCGCGATGCCACCTATGCCGCCATGGGCGGTGATAAGTCGGCGGAGTTCGTGATTCCCGAAAACGCAGCTTCCGGGCCTTTGGTCATTGAGGATGAGGTAGCCCCCATCGACCACCTGCTGGTAGAGCTGGAAGCCACCTATCCTGAGGCGGAGCAGTTCGAAATCCATTTTCCGCCCACGGATTCGCAAGCGATCTACGTGGAGATCACCTACCAGCGGGGGGTATACTACAACGGCGACTACCGATTTTACGATGCCCATACGCTGGCGGAGCTAGATCCCAACAGCATATACGGGGTGTACGAAGCAGCCTCTACTTCGGACCTGGTCATGCGTATGAACTACGATATCCACGTAGGCGCCATTGGCGGTTTGCCCACCAAAATTCTGGCCTTCCTCATCAGCCTTACCATTGCTACGCTGCCCGTTACGGGCACCCTGCTGTGGATGGGTCGGCTTCGGAAAAAGAAGAAAGCAGCGGTACCCGCTACGGAAACCGCCCAACCCGTA
>DMST01000262.1:0-584 GCA_003454975.1 Cytophagales bacterium
GCTACTCAGGAGCAGCTGCAGCGCGCCTCACGTATGTTTGATCTCGGGCCCGAGTATCCTCCTGTTTCTTGGAAAGAGGCCCTTAATCACCTCCCTGTAAAGGACATCATCAGCAATGTAGACGGCCCAGAAGGCATCTACACCGACATGATCACGCGGAAACCCAACGATCCCGCATGGTATGAAGGAGGCATCTTTCATGAGGAGATGGACCTGGGGGTACCGGCTATGTGGGTGGTGACCTGGTTTGACGTGAGCAGTAGCCCCAACCTGGCGATGTATAACCACGTGCGCGAGAAGTCTACTGACCCGGAGGTGCGCGACAACCAATACTTGATTATTGCACCCACGCTGCACTGTCGCTATGCCCGCTCTACGGAGAACACGATGGTGGGGGATCTGAATGTGGGCGATGCCCGGTTGGATTTCACCGAGATTAAATACAACTGGTACGACTACCGCCTAAAGGGCATGCCGCTGAACGAGACCATGGGTGATATGCCCAAGGTGCAGTTCTACACCCTGGGCAAGAACGAGTGGCAGGGCTCGGACGTGTGGCCGCCGGCAGATGCGGAGATGACCAC
>DMST01000262.1:623-8189 GCA_003454975.1 Cytophagales bacterium
CCACTTACTTCCTGAACAGTGGCGGCAGCGCCAACACCATGTACGGCGACGGCACGCTAAGCACCCAGAAACCTGGGCGTGAAGACAATGCAGACCGCTACGTATATGACCCTATGAATGCAGTGCCTAGCTACGGCGGCAATGTGTGCTGTACGGGGGACGCAATACAGGGAGGTAGCTTTGACCAGCGGGTGATGGAAACCCGCAACGATATTTTGGTGTACACCACCGAGCCTTTGGCAGAAGGGGTTGAGATCTCGGGCTTCATAGAGACTACCCTGTATGTGTCTTCGGACGTGAAGGATACGGACTTTACGGTGAAGCTGATAGATGTATACCCCGATGGCCGGGCCTATAACCTGGACGAAACCATACTGCGGGCGCGCTATCGCGAAGGGTTTGATAAAGAGGTGTTTATGCAAGAGGGCGAGGTATACAAGCTGGACCTAAGCGCTATGAGCACGAGCAACTACTTTGCCGCTGGGCACAGCATTCGCATCGAGGTGAGCAGCAGTAACTTTCCCCGGTTTACGCGCAACCTGAACACGGGCGGCAACAACTGGGACGAAACCGAGGGGGTGGTGGCCAACAACGCCATCCACCACAGCAACCAGTATCCGTCGCAAATCCGTTTGCCGATTCGGAAGCCTTGATGGGTTCCGTTACCCATATCCTGATTTGAGTTAATCTGGAAGTGGCTTCGTGGTTGATTTTGTTAGGAAATCAAGTTCCGCAACTCACCAAGTATTTAACCCCTTCTTCCCCCGGCATACACCGGGGGAAGTTGTTTTGTTGGTCTTGAATAGGTATACTTGATGAACACCTAACCTAATCTACCCTATGGCTGACCTAAAGACTGCCGTTGCGAATCTGAAAGCTAAGATTAGCGACAAAATAGAAGACGCCGCCTCACTAGAGGTAGCCACCTTTTCCGGTACTTTCGAGATAGAAACCTCTAGCCTGATAGGGCAAACCAAAGAGGACGGAAGCGTAGATAAATTTTCGGTAGAAAAAGTCCTGTCGTCCATCAATTCTTCTACCGTCAACTCCAAGCTCTCACTGGTTGCCTACTCGCTTATCAAGCTGGACGGTGACCAGGCCAATATTGTAAAGTCTACCCTGAATGAGCAGGAGAAAGAGCTGGTTAACTTTCATCGGCAGATGATTGAGGCCAGCCAGAAATCGCGGCAAGCCATTGTAGACATGGTGGCCGGCTTGTTGAAAATCCCCACTACCTAACCCCACTGGCGTGTCGGCCCTGGAATCCATTTTGCAGGAAGCCGAAGCCCAACTGGAAAAACTGCCGGATACCGACGGTGCTGAGTTGATGCAGTACTACCGGGATCTGGGCTATTTGCCACCAACGTACATGGCAACTCCAGGGGGCAAGGCTACCCTACAGAAGGCCGATGTGGCCTTCAAACGTGACCTGCGTGCTTCCGGTTTGTTTACCCCTGCCCAGCTGCAAAAGTTGCGGCTTATGCATCGGGACTCCTTCTTGCTAGAGGCCTTGCGTTTGCTTATGGACTTTGACGAAGGCACCCCTTTGCCCCGGATGCCAGAAGTAGGAGAGGTATCGCTGCTATCCCGATTGGTGCACTATCGACTTTTCATCTACGGTTTGTATGCTCATAAGGTGGACCGCCCCTTTGGTGGTGCCGACCAGCCAGGCCGAAAGCAGTTACGTACCTACACGGGGCTCATGAATGACCTGGAAGCCGTAAACCTACTGGCCGATAAAGAGGGGCTTACTCAGCGCCTGTTGCGCTTCTGGGGTTACGACGAGGGGATGCTGGTATTCCAAATATCCGAACCGCCGGCCACGTTAGACCCGGAGGAGTTCCGCATGAATCGCGCTTTCATTGCCATGGCCAAACGGGACCTGAAGCGTTCGCCACAGGAAACAGAACGGCTGGAAAAAGCAATTCTCCGCACCCGTAACCAGAACTTGGACTGGTCGTTTATCTATGCCCATACGGGAGCGGATATTTACCGGTTTTTTATTCGGCTGATTCAGGTACATCAGTGGACTTCTGGACTGTACACGGGTGCATTGAACGGGGAGATGGAGGCGATTACGCTGGGTTCGGTACAAACCGTGGTGCAGCTATACAACCAGTCGGACCCCAATGATGAGGACCTGCACCTGAAAAAGATGCTAGCCTACCTGGGAGAGGGATATTGGGTGTTCAATGCTACCCACTTTCTGAAAATATATATGATAGAGCAGGGGGCGGGTGATCCTACCGAGTCGAAGGTGATCTCGGAGCTATCTTACCATGCGGACCAGCTGAGCCCGCAGGTACAGCGGGAATTTACCCAACGCACCCAGCAGCTAATGCGTGAGGCGGAGGAAGATCTAAAGGAGGAGAGCCGCGACGTGATAGGCCGGCCTTTTCGGCGGATTTACCAAGGGGTGAAGAGTTTCTTCAGAAATCTGTTTCGCTGGGGTAGAAAGATGGTAGATGCCATCATTCGCAAAGCCAAAGGGCTTTGGACTTCGCTCCGCGAAATGTTTTGCCGCATTATCCGGGGAGCCCGCCGGGCATTGCTGGCCTTTGTGAACGGTGTAAAAATGGTGCTGGGTAAACTACCGCTGATGACTGCACAAGCTGGTGAAGTAGGCCTTTCTCAATTGGAACTAACCGGCGATGGCTTTAGTGTAATTCCGAAAGGCTGGTCGGCCCAAGATCTGCACCAACACCGCAAGGCCGTGATGCGGTTTGAAAACGGCATTCAGTTTTCACTGATGATGTTGGGTGAGCTATTGCGGTTTGCCCAGACCCTGGTGGTGGGCATAGTAGCCTGGCCGCTGTTGCTGTTGCAGATTGTGAATAGCTTCAAATTGGTGATGAAGAAGTACCAAGCCATGTATTCAACAACATAACTCTAAATACTATGTCAGTAGAAGAAACCTCTGAAGGAGGCTATGAGCAGCCCCAAACCCAAGCAAGCTCGAAAAGTGGTTTTAAGAAGTTTGTAGAATCTATGATGGTGGGATTGGGAAACCTTACCCGCCTGGAGATAAAAACCTTGGTGGGAGATGAGTTTACGGTGATTCCCGATAGTGTAGATCCCAAGAACCCGCTAAAAGCGAACTACAGACTGGATACGGACGCACGCGATGCACAAGGGAACAGTAAGGTGCAAGGGATGACGTCGGACATTCAGCTTATTTCTGGGGATATTACTACGCGCCTGACCAAAAGTTTTGCTGATGGTACCTATCAGGAATTGCGCGATTTCCACTCGGTGAAGGAAACCCAAGGCCAGGACATCATTAAGAAAAATCTGGAGGTGATAGCGAAGATTGGGGAAGTACTGAAGGGCTTGATTTCTTCGGACGAAGAAGTGAACGGAAAGTCCTGATCTGGTTTATCTTCCTATTTATTGATTCGGATAGGAGGGCTATTTTTAATTTCACCAACACCCCGAGTAGTTCTGTATTACTACTCGCCTAATGTCCTATAGCTATGTGCGCTACCTGGAGTAGAAGTATCCAACGAACGTTCGAAGACCTGACCTCGCTGGAGGTAAACACCATCATCAAAACGACCATCAATAGTGGGAAGGTAGACGACCGGGATTTCCTGATGCTGTATCAGCTAGCCGGGGCTTACTATGCCAAAATCACTGAGTTGGGCAAGAAGTACGAACGACTAATCCCGGCCGACTTCAGCGAGCCAGACCTGAAAATCCAAAGGATTCGGGACAATAACTTCTTCATGCGTGAGCACCTGTTTGTTACCGGAGGCGTCTTTTCTTTTCGCGAACTGGGTATATGGGCACGTTTCGGATCTGGATTCATTAATAGCTACGGCGACCAGTTGAGCAACACACCCACCGAGCGAGCAGAGGATTTGAATATGCTCAATCGGATCGACGGTATCTGCGGTACTTTCTCCCAGATATTGGAGACTGAAGTGGAGGAAGTAAACCTAAAGAAGAAGGAAGTAACCGGGAAACACCGACTAGAAGGTGGGGAGACGGAAGGGAAAAAGAAGGTCATTGATGTGCTTTGGAATACGTATAAGTCCTTGCATGATGAGTATGGGGCAGATTGGAAAAACCATATCAATGAGGAGCTGGGCAAAGTAGAAGGCGATATTAGTGCCTCCGGTGAAAAGACCTTTGAGGTAATGAACGTGTACTACCCCTTGGTGCGCCCGGAGAACCGACCAGATGCCATTGGCGGAGGAGAATGGCGTGCGCCTAAGTTTGAAGAGTGGTCTGAGATTACTCTACTACGCAGTGCACAAAGCCGACTGTGGAACCTGGAACGGCGCTATGCCGCAGCCCACCAGGCTGGTCTGTATACCATCTTGGAGGAGTCGCGCGAAGAGTATTTCAAAACCACTAAGGAACCGCCATTTAAGCTAGACTTACGGGATTGGATATTTGTACGGAAGATGCTCGATATCGGCACCGAAGTGGTGGTGATGCAAACGCGGATTGGTATAGATGGCGATATCACCACTCGTATCGCGCAGCGGTTTGCTGATAAGCCGGTGCAGTTTATCCTGGACATGCACAATGATGGCATCAACATGTCCGTCCGGTTTTGGGAGAAAATCGTAGATACGTTGCAGTCGATGGTATCGGGGCTAATGGGAGGTACCCGCAAGAACTAATGCCGGCAAGGCTGGGGCAGCATGACAGCTTGGGTATCCAGAATAAGAGAGGCCCTCAGGAAGGGGTGGGCCTGGCTAAAAGCCCGGCCGGGGCTGTGGTTACGCCTATGGGAGCGTACGTTTAGCTGGCTCAACGAATACGCCGGTCGCCTACTCAAGCGGGTACCGCTGCTTTATTTTCTCTTCAGTTTGCTATTCTCCCTCCTCAAAACCTATCCGCGCATTCTGAGTCCCCATATGTGGCGTCGGTATCCGGAGAATCTCCGTCAGATTTGGAATTTTATCCGCAGGGGATTCATTGATGTAAGCGAACCGGTGACTACCTCTGAAGAAACTACGGAGGGGGAAGATTCAGCTGAGCAGCGGTACCTCCGGGCACGAGTGTATGCTTTCGGAGATACCACTTTTTATTTCCCTTCGGAAGATTTTCAGCCTCCACAAGCAGTCTTCGACCGGCTATTGAAGCGGGTGGAGTATGCCTTGTTTTCGCCTTTTCTCATGATCAATCACATCATCACCGGAGTTATGCTGTGGAGGCAAAGCGATAAGTTGCTTGAAACATCGGAGCGATTACTCCAATTCTTCCAGTAAGTCGATTACAGCCTGTTGAATCAGCTCGTGCTGCTCTTCCTTGGTGATGGTAGCTACGTCGGCTTCGTCCTGTTCACCATAGCTACCAAACTGTGCATGGTTTCCACCTACCAACTCAATGTACTCCGTGGATTCTGGCAGCAGCTCTGTAGCCCCCAGTATCTCCTCCGGGGTAGCCAGGGCATCCTCACTGCCGTAGATGGAGATTACGTTGCCTTCCCAGGCAGACAGGTCGTCGTTGCCCGCTGGCCAGGCCGCCATCATGATGAGCCCGTCAAACAGCTCGGTGTCGGTTGCCACCTGGCGTGCGGCCATCACTCCGCCTAGCGAGTGTCCGCCAATGGCCCAGGTTGTTGGGCCGTTGGAGATCCGTTCCAATACCCGTTCCCCGCGCCGGGGGCTAAACGCCGCCAAGCCCAAAGGCATATCTACTACCACTACCGGGTACCCGGCCTCCGCAATGGGGGTTAGCATTTCAAAGTATCCTTCTGAAGCTACCAGACCGCCAGGGTAAAACATAAAGCCTACGGTGCGCTCAGGTTCCATGGTAGGCCGAAAGAGGGTGTAGTTCTGACCTGTTTCTACCGTATACGCGCCAGAGATATCCCCCAAGGCAACCTCTGCCTCTCGTAAACAGCTGGTAGTTAACACCAACCCTGTGAGTAGGATGAAAAATGGATGTTTCATGGTTTCATTTCTTCTACTTGTTGCGTAGATAAGAACCAATCCTTTTAGACAATGTTTGGGTAGAATACTGGTTTCATTTTTTTGTGAAACTAAAAAAACCAAGGCCTTTGGGGACCTTGGTTGGTATCCTACTGGCCTGCTGCTTACATCGGTACTGCCTCCCGTGTTTCTGCCTCGGCCAGCTGGGCCAGATGCGGGCAGGCAGCCAGAACCTCAGTGGGGTAGGAGGCCGCATTGAAAGGAACCAACTGCTCGGGTTGTTTTCTCTTTTGGTACCGCAGGGTAGATTCCGTAATCTGAGAGATCCCCGGTCGGAAATCGATTTGCGGATCCGAAACCAACTCCCATTCGTACTGTTGCAACATTAGAGCCACGATAGTGGCCATTTCATTGCGGGCAAAGTACATGCCTGCACATTGGTGGCTGTTGCCGCCAAACCCCGTGATGCTATGAGGATGCAGCTTATGTTCCTCCTTACCCGGTGCAAAGCGGAAAGGATTGTACCGCTCGGGGTCGGAGAATAACTCAGGCATCCGCTGGATGTTGCGGCTGGGAGCAATGATCATCCATCCCTTAGGAATCCGGAAACCGCCCAGCTCCAATTCTTTTTCTACCACGCGCTGGGTCATGTCCGCCGAAGGGCGCATCCGAGTAGTTTCGTCCACTGCCCAAAATACATGCTCAAGCTTCATCAGAAGATCCGGAGTGAGCACAGTGCCTTGGGGCAAATGGGTATCCACCTCCCGTTGCACCAAGGCCAGGTACTCCGGGTTTTGTAGCAGCTGAATCATAGTCCAGGCAGCCTGAATAGAAGTCGTTTCATGGCCTGCAAAGGCCAACGATATCACGTGGATGGCCAGCTCTCGTACGGATAGGTGTGTGCCGTCTACCAGGGGCGTTTCTATGTACGTCTGCAAGAAATCATCGTATTGGTTGGCATTCTTTTGCCTTTCGGCAATGATGTCGCTCACCAGCTCTACAATCACCTCCTTGGCCTTGTCTCTCCTCCTAAATTTGGGAAGCGGGAGCCAGCCGGGCAGCACAAGGTCCAGGGAGTCGCTCAGAATCTTGAATTGCTCCCAAAAGGTGGGTCCCACTTGGTTTTGAAACTCCTTGCCAAAGAAGGCCAGTGTAGCTACCTGTTGGGTAAGGGTGATCATGTGGTCCTGCAACACCAGTTCTCCTTGCGCATCAAGCCCCTTTAGCCACCGAGTAGTTTCTATTTGCATGGCCTGGATGTGGGTAGCCATGCGCTTCCGTTTGAAGGACTCGTAAATCACCGGGCGCTGATTCTGGTAGGTCTCCTTTCCGGCTATCAGCCCTATTTCCCCAAATATGGGTTTGAACATCTTAAGCCCCTTCTCAATACTCAGGCTTTTGTCCGTCTCTTCAAACAACTTCTTCAGGTAGTCGGGGCTATTCAATACCGCAATTTTCTGGCCGGGCATCTTGAGCGTGTAAATAGCGCCTAGCTCTTGCTGCCCTCGGTGGAAGAGGGCATGGCGGTCGTTGGTAAACTCTTTTACGTGGCCAAGTAAACCTTTGCCGCCGGACAGTACTGGGGGAGTGGGTAAGGTGGTGCTCATGGTTAATAGGGATTGTACTGTGTATAATCTATTTCAATAGCATCAGTGACGGGTACGGCTTGGCAAGGAAG
>DMST01000262.1:8236-11032 GCA_003454975.1 Cytophagales bacterium
GGCAAGTAAGTACCATGCCTTGGGCCACTTCGTCGTCTTCCAAAGTCATGTTGGTGCGCATCTTTACTTGGTCAGGGTGGCACTTACCCAAACAGGTGGCGCAGTTGCCACTGCGACAAGAAAAGGGAATGTCATAGCCGTCGTTGAGCAAGGCGTCTAGCACCGTTTGGCCTTCAGGTATCCAGGTGTCCACCGTTTGGTCGGGCAGATGTGCCGTAAGCCTGGCTCGTTTCCCTTTGATGGTATCGGCATTGGCCTCTGCATTGGATACAAAATACTCCAGGTGTACCGTCTTCTTGGGTACGTATTTTTCTTGCAGAATTCTCTCTACGGCCTTCATCATGGGGGTAGGGCCACACACAAAATACTCTTTGTGCAAATGCTGCGGCCGGTGCCGGTTGAGGAACCGATGAATAATGGACTCGTCCATGATACCAGGCCACGGCTCTAGCTGAAAGGGAGTCTCTCCTGATACCTGTCCTAATACATGCTGTACCGCAAACCGGCTGCCGAACTCCTGCTCCAATGCCTGCAGCTCTTCCCGGAAAATAGTAGCGTCCTCGTTTTGGTTGCCATATAGCAGCCACACCGCGTTGAGTGGATTGGCATGCAGAACGGTTTTAGCGATGGAGAACAAAGGAGTTATGCCACTGCCGCCGGCAAACAGAAAGTAAGACTTGCCTTCCACTGGAAACGAGTCGCTATAGAATCGACCCATCGGAGGCATTACTTCCAGGGTATCTCCTTCCTTTAATTCTTGATTGATGTAGGTGCTCATGCGTCCGTTGGGCACCTGTTTTATGGTGATTTTTAAGTCCTGTTCCAGGGGGCTACTCGAAAAAGAATAGCTGCGCCGGATTTCCTCTCCATCTATCTGCTTGCGCAGCGTGAGGTATTGCCCTTCACGGTACCGGAAGGTCTCTTTCAAAGAAGGAGGAATCTCAAATAGTAATGAAACAGTCTCAGGAGTTTCCTGTACAATTTGCTTAACCCCCAGCGTGTAGAAAGTGGTTGGCATGGCGATAGAATGAAGTGGAATTAGTGATTTTTGTTATTAAAAGTACATGAATCTTACGTTTAATAAAAGAATTTGAGCATAGTAATGTTTCGATAGAGTGTGCAGTTTTTTAGCACTGCTACACAGTTATTTGTATATAACCAAGTAAAAACAGCTAGGTATTGCTAATGCTTTGATCCATGCCAATCATTTGGCCTGTAATTTTAGATATGCTTGCTAAGTGGTTTGTGATTACTCCCTTGTGTTTTCCACGGATATGAAATAAGGGAGAGGGTGAAATACCAAACAGTTCAATTAAATATTCGTATATTCATAAAATGGAAAGTGAGTCATGGGTTATGAATTCTTTTCATTAGAATAGTTTTAAAAGAGTATCACGAATAATTGATCTATAAATGCAGGAGTTTAAATACGGAACCATTGATGTGTCGGAATACCCTCTAGTAAGATTAACTACTAGCGGAGAGAAGCTAGTAGAGGAAGATATTAAGGAATATTTCTTGGCGTTGGAAGAGGCTCTTAATCAATTCAGCGGTCCCTATGTATCTATATCCAACATCAATAAGATCTTTGTAGATAGTGAAACCCGAATTCGGGTAGGACGTTGGTCGGATAAATTTATCCAGCGAATGAACGGGCGGGGTTTAGCCACGGTCATTGTAAACGAAAACACCATTAGCCGAATGATGCTGAAAGGAATCATGCGGGTAATGAAACAGCCCATGGAATTCAAAGTGGTAGGCAGTACCGCAGAGGCGGAAAAACTTGCCTACAAACTATTAGAAGAGGCTGGCCTGGAAGTAACTGTGCCTGTGTCGTAAAGCGTATTCCAAAGACGAAGGTGGAAGGGCACGGAATTTCTCCAGTGCCCTTTTTTGGTTTATCTCCTGATCAACCTTCTGAAATCCTGCGCATACGATTTCCATACGTTCACTTTCGCCAGATTTGAGTTTACCTTTTTGAACGTATTTTGCATGGCTCTGGCAGCGTATATTCCGGCCGCAAGGTTGCCCAAAGCAAGCCCAGCAAAGATACCAGGTACCCCCCAGTAGGCCCCTATCAAAGTAAATGGGAGGGTAAAAACCAATGATTTGACGAGCGTGATTTTCAGGGAGTTGGTAGGCAGCTGAAGGCCGTTGTAAATAGAAGCGGTGATCAGGTACAGCCCATAGGCAACGTATGAAGGGCTCACCCAATAGAAATAGGTGGATGTGTAGCCAACTACTTCTGGGTCTTGAGTGAACCAGCCAGCAATGGGGCGAATCAATGCGTACAAAATAAGCGCTAGCAGAATGCCCAAGTAGGTAGAAGCTCGGCCACCAAAAACAATGGCCTCGTCGATACGTTGGGTCCTTTTTGCGCCCAGGTTCTGCGCGATGAATGGAGTGATGGCCGTGCTTACCCCTAAGATTCCTATCATGAGCAGTGTTTCTATTCTGCTAGCCACCCCAAAGGCTGCTACGGCCATTTGAGACTGTTGGGCCAATAAGACTGTGAGGTACATTAAGGTAAGGGGGCCAATCATTTGGGTGACAATGGTAGGGCCAGCCAGCTGGAAGATTTCCTTGGTTATGGTTCGGAATTTGACCTCCAGAATTTCCTTTAGGACAAACAATCGATCCTTGATCATTAGCGCGAACATTCCCACCATAACGAATACCCACGAGGCAACCGTAGCCCAGGCAGCCCCTTGGATGCCCAGTTCGGGTAACCCCCAATGGCCGAAAATGAGACCGTAATCCAGCGCCAGATTGATGACCCCGGCGATGCCCATCACC
>DMST01000262.1:11088-27549 GCA_003454975.1 Cytophagales bacterium
CATTGCCAGTCGCTCGTAATCCACCACTGACTAGTAAACCTACCGTAAGTAGTGGCATACCCAATAGTAAGGGTTTAATGTATTCGCTGATGAGGGGTAGGGTATCAGTTTGAGCTCCCAAACCTGAAAAAATGGGCCTCCAATTGGTAACTAGGACCCATGCCAGGACCAGGGTAAGCAGGAAACTGAGCACCATGCCTACACCAAGGGTTCGCTGAATCCTGCCCGTATCCCCCTCTCCCTTTGCTTTGCCTATCAAAATGGATACTCCTACAGAAAAGCCGATGAAGAGTCCTACTAATAAGAAATACAAGGTAGAGGAGAAGCTAAGTGCGGCCAAGGCTTCAGCTCCTAGTTGCCCTACAAAATAGGTGTCTATAACCTGGAACAGAAAAGTAGAGAGCATGCCAATACTGATGGGAACGCTCATCGAAACCAGCGCTTTGGAGGTGCTACCCTCCAGCATAGTGTTTTTCATTAGTCAGGTACGGTTGGGTTTCTATTTAATCTTACTGCCTCGCAGTCTGCGTAGGCTTGGTTTGTTCGACCCTCTAATCGTGGGGGAGGGGGCTGCTAAGCCCCGGTATGAAAGATGATGTTCTTTTTGAACCAAGCAAAATCGAACACCTCCTTTATCCAGAGGGTAATTAAAGGCTCGCCGGCCTTTCACCCCTGGTATCATATTGTTGAGTTCATGATCTTCCCCAATATGTACTACAAGTTTATTCATAGTATTACAAATATTGTATGTACATGAGTTTGATTAAATATAAACCTGCTGCCGGCCAATTTTTTGTAATTCCTTACGGCTACTCTCCAGTGCTTCTTGAGTGGAGTGGATGGAACCACCACCGGTTACCACAGGTGTATTTTGAGGCGCAGCAGTTACCATTACGAACGACGTAGCCTCCAAAGCAAGAACGGTTACGTTTCCTTCCTGCTCCTCCAATATGCCTAGCTTACCGTGGGGAAGTACTTGCTCGCCTACTTTTAATGATCCCCTTCGAGGGAAAATAAACCCGCGAGTTTGCCCGGAGGGCGTCGGATAGGTGAATTCCTCGCCGGCTTCCAACGTGACATCCAGGTAGGTAAGATCATGCACAATGGGTAGGGGAGAAATCTGACCTTGGTATGAACCGGCAATCACCTTTGCCTTGCCAACCATAGGGGTCTTTTCGGGCGGATTGTTATAATAGTGCGGCTTTGCCAGTTCCTCATCTTTGGGTAGTTGCACCCACAATTGGTGGATGGTAAGTAGCCATTCTCCCTGCGTTTCTGCCAACCTTTGGTAGTGCTCGTCATGCCATACTCCGGCTCCCGCTTTTATCCACTGCTGACCGCCCTCTTTCAAAACTAAAGGCTGACCAGTGGTGTCCTCGTGTAACAAATTAGCTCCTTCAAAGTAGGTGATGATCCCGATACCTGAGTGCGGATGCATGGGTATATGTAGTCCTTCATCATTCCGCATATGGGTGCCAGCATCAAAGAATACTAGGGGACTTAACTCCTCCCTTACTTCCTGACTAGTAATGAATTGGAATCCATTACGCCCGGTTTGCAGGCGTTTCAATTGTCTTTCCATGTAGTGCGTTCTTAAACTGTTCCATTTGTTGTTGAAATGCCTTACTCAGAGCAGCTTCTGTAAGGCCTTCAGTGGGGTGGAAATTTTGCTTGAAACTCGGCACGGACAGGTGGGCAATTACCTTTCCTCCCAGAAATGGGAATCCCTTGGTGGCGATTTCCAATACCCGCTGGGCACCTCTAGGCCCTGGACTCGTAGCCAGTAGAAACATAGGCTTGTCTTCCCAGATATTCCTGCCCATACGTGACACCCAGTCCATTACATTCTTAAAGGCCACGGCAAACGATCCGTTGTGCTCCGCAAAAGAAATGACAATGCCGTCAGAAGTTTGTATCTCCTTTTTAAAGGATTGGGCCAACTCTGGAATCCCGCCTTCCTTTTCCCGGTCGATGCTATAAATAGGCATCTCGTAATCATTCAAGTCAAGAACCGTTGTAGTAGTCTCGGGTACCTGATCGGCTACCCAGGCCGCCAGTTGTTGGTTAATAGATTGGCGGCTATTGCTTGCGCCAAAGGCAATTAACTTTTTCATTGTGATGTTCCTCTCTGAGCGTTTAGGCCCCTTTCATTAATTTATTGATGAGTTGTTTTAACTGCTGTATCTCAGCCGGAGTAAGGTTCCCTTGCATAGGTGCATGAAGCTCGTATACCTTCTTATCCAACTTTTGTAGTAGCTGTTCCCCTGCCTCAGTAATGGTAATATCCATTTTCCGGCGATTGGTAGCACATTCTTGTCGGTGTACTAGCGCCTTGGCCAGTAGTTTATCAATGATGCGGGTTACATTGCTAGACCGTTGCACCATCTGCTGTTGAATATCTTGTACAGAAATAGGCGTTCCTGCCTGTTCATGGAGAATCCGCAGGACGTTGTACTGAGGTTCGGTGGTATCATATTCCTTGAGCTGGATACCCACTTGATCCGTAATCCAGTGCCCGGTTTTTATAATCTCATGAACTGTTTGGTAGTATAATTGCGTATCAATCATATTCTGTACAACTGATGTATGTACAATAGTAACGTTTACAGTAATTAAAAGTTCACCCATCCTCCCTTTTTATTCACCACTTTCTATTCTTCCAAGTATTAGGAGGGATAGGTAAAGGATACCTTCTTTACAAAGGGAGCTTTGGATTCGCATTTGCTACTGAATTTTACAATTTTCAGGCCCTCAATTGTGAAAGAACACCATACATGTCCAAGACTGCTATTATTACGGGTTCATTAGGTTCATTGGGTCGTGCGACTACGACTTGTTTCAAGGAATATGGATTCCGTGTTGTTGGGTTTGATCGTCCGCAAACCATCGAACATGCTCCGGCGGCCTCTGATACGGAGGAGCACCACGGAGTGGACTTAAGTGATGTGGCCAGCACCCAGACCTTGCTCAATACCATTTGCGAGGCTAAGAAGCCTATTCATGCCGGGGTGATGATAGCCGGAGGTTTTAGCATGGGCAACTTGCTGGAGACTTCCATGGCGGAGATTCACCGTATGCTGGCTATCAACTTTGAAACGGCGTTCAATACCACCCAGGCCCTGATGCCCTACATGGCCAAGGGGGGACGACTTATCTATGTAGGCGCAAAACCCGCTTTGGAACCAAGTGCGGGTCAGCACATGTCGGCCTATGCTTTTAGCAAATCCTTAGTCTTCCGCCTGGCCGAAATGGTAAATGAAGCTGGAAAGGAGCGAGGCATATCCGCATCGGTAGTAGTTCCGAGTATTATTGATACCCCAGCCAACCGGGAAGCCATGCCTCAGGCCAATTTTGACGACTGGGTGCGTGCCGGAGAGATAGGAGAAATGATTTCCTTTATGTGTTCGGAACACGGCCGTGCCGTGCGGAATACTACCATAAAAATGTACGCCAATAGCTAATGCAAGAACTCACCATATACCGTGACGCTGATGCCTTGAGTTGGTTGCCCATGCGGGTGCGGGTAAATGCGGGAGGCTACGAGATGGTATCGCCCAAGCAAGTTGCTGTTCTAAAGACCAAAACGTCTCCCTATACCTTTCAGGTGCGTATGTTGGGCATGAAGAAGAAAGTGGTGTTGAGTAAAGAGGATAGCCGGAACAGTCATTTTGCTATCCGTATCGGTATTGATACTAATGCTGCATTTGGTATTCTATTGGGGCTTATGGTGGCCTTGTTTGTCATCGGTATGGGCATCAATACCCGGCCTATAAATACCTCCGTGGTGGCGGTGGGTATACTTTTGGTCCCACTTTTGCTCACGGTAGCGTACGGCCGGATTACGGTAGTACCCACCGAGCCCCGAGAACAGGATGCATGATATGATGATCAAGAAAGTACCCTTATTGTTTCTGGTTTGGTTAGTGGCCTTGAGTGCCCATGCGCAATACCGCAATGCCCCTGCGCAGGTAGACGAACAGAAGATACTAGAACTAGTGAACGAGGTAAGGGCAAATAGTTGCCGCTGTGGCCGCGAACGTATGGCACCGGCACCGGCGCTTACCTGGAATTCCCAGTTGGAACAAGCCGCCCAAGGCCATAGCAACTGGATGGATGATAAGGGGCGTTTCTCCCACACAGGTAGGCGGCGTTCCAACACCGGGCAACGGGTTGAAGAAGTGGGCTATTCCTGGAACTTTGTGGGGGAGAACATCGCGGCCGGACAGATTACCGAAGAAGCCGTCATGGAAAGCTGGTTGAAGAGTCCTGGCCACTGCAAAAATATCATGAACCCCAACTTTACTCAAATGGCAGTGGCCACTAGCGGCCCCTACTGGACGCAAGTATTTGCCAGACCCAGCCGGCGGGCTAACTAGATAGATTGTTTTTGCTAAAAAAAGGCCTTGTTTACTCTCGTAGACAAGGCCTTTTTGTTTTATAGTGCTGTCTTAGTAGGGCCAATTATCCGTGATTTTTACCCTTGATCTGGATTATTGTCCAATAGGCCTACTGGTATATTGCTTTTTTAGGGTGACATCGGGTATACATAGGTGTACATACGTCAGCGAAACGCTTGTTATCGACGTATATTGGGTAAACAAAGGTATACAACCAACTTTTCCTTAGGGTCAATAGTGACAGGACTTCTGTAGTGCATCTATCCTAGTTCAGAGTAACTTACCAGGTGATGATGTAAGTGTAAGATTTTGTTGCAGAAGAGAGAAAATCAGATCAGAACAAAACTGCTTAGTATATACTGAGTATTTGGCTGAATTCTGGTATATCCTTTCCCATTTCGCCCATGTACCTTTGTAGGATAATTATTTCTATTAGAGACTAATAGGTAGGGTAGCAATCGCATATATGAAATCATCATCCAATTCTCTATTGATCACGTCAAGCAATCTATTTAGCCGAAACCGAAAGCGGTCCAATTTTTCATTGGTAACAGGTATTGTTGGGTTTCTGATATGCTATCTCTTGATGGCATCAGTCTCTGAGGCCCAGACTATCACCCGAATTAATGCTGCCGATAACCGTGAACCTACGGCGGCCACCATGGACCAGGACGGGAATATCTACACTTGGCAACGAGTAAATACGGGTGCTAACTCGGATTACTCGATGTTCATGTACGATGCCAACGATAGTTATTCGAGGTCTCAGATCACGAGCTTGTTTTATGAAAGCAATACGGGTCAATCGATTAATAGTATGGCCATATTGAGTACTGGAGAAATCATCTATGTGGACCAGATCAACAGCGGCCAACTCTACATTCAAAACAATCGTGGGGAGACCCCTTCTCCGTTTTTAGGATCTGGTAACCTCTCGGTAGCCATAGACTTGGAGGATAATATTTACCTCGTCCAGCAAGTGAGTAATCAATATATTATTCGGGTGTATTATGCCTCCACGAGTTATGCTTCCAATAATATCATCTTTCCCCTAGGTGCTCTTACCATGGAAACCTCCTCTGGCCCTCCTATAGGGCTAGCGGTCGACCGTTCGGGTGATGTGTACTTCTGTACCTCTATCCTTGACCCGAACATCACGGATGGTGCCGTAGTGAAGCTGGATGCCTCTGAAGGCTATGCGGAGGAGATACTCATTGATGGAACAACAGCCGTTGACGTTGCCGTGGACGCTTTTTACAATATCTATATCACCTGCGATATAACATTCAACGGCTTTTTTGAGGTACTTAAATTAGCTGATGGTGGTTATGGTGCCGATGAGATTTTGTTGGAAGATGTCCTCACTTATGACGGAGGCGCAGGTTCTGAATTTAGACAATTTCCGGTAGGTATTGGTGCCAGTTTGTACCGAGGAGACGTCGTCATCCCCAACCAAAACCGGACTCCCAGCCCTACGGGTGAATTGTGGCTATATGACGATATCGATCCCGCCCCTGACGCTCCTACGCTCACCTTACAAGCAGTACCTTCCTCGGTAGGGGAAGATGACGTGAGTGTCGCCATCCGCGTATTTGCCGATCCCGAACCTGTCAATCCAGTTGACTTTACGCTTGCGATAGATCCTATAAACAGTACGGCCGAGAATACAGAAGATTTTGTTCTGGCTACCGGTGGTACTATCAATGTTGGGCAAAGTTCTTTTGATGTTATGTTGGATATCTTTGGTGATACCGACTATGAAGGGGACGAGGACATTATTGTATATATCGAAAGCTCTCCAGGAGCCATCATCGCTCCTGAAGATGCAGTAATGACCATTGTTGACGATGACCCTCAGCCTACGATCTCCATTGCCGACAATAGTGTAGACGAGGATGGTGAGGGCACTGGTGCGGGTACCCTCACGGTAAGCCTTTCGGGTTCGAGCTTCGAAACCATTACGGTTGATTACACGGTGAACACCACGGCCGGTACAGCTACTGCAGGGGCGGACTACACGGCCGTAGCGGGTACCCTCACTTTCGATCCCGGCGAAACGTCCCAAGTTATCAATATACCCTTATTCGATGACGCTCTTTACGAAGGCAATCCGAATCCTCCGATAGAAGACACAGAAACCATTGTGGTGGATTTGTCCAATTCTACC
This sequence comes from Cytophagales bacterium, assembly GCA_003454975.1. Classification (GTDB taxonomy): domain Bacteria; phylum Bacteroidota; class Bacteroidia; order Cytophagales; family Cyclobacteriaceae; genus DMST01. The sequence goes on from DMST01000262.1 coordinate 17,653, forward strand.
AATGCCGTGATTGGTACTTCAAGAGGTACCTTGGATATTGAAGATAATGACGCTGCTAATAAACCTGTACTTACTGACTTAGAATGGGACTTAACCTCAGTCGATGAAGGTGAATCGGATGTGAATATTTCGGCAACCATTGACCGGGTTTCGGGGGTTGACGTGGAAATCTTCTTCGATTTTAGTGCAGGTAGTGCTGGCTTAAACACTGACTTTAGCTTTACCTCGGATGATCATATTAATATTCCCGCCGGACAAACTGTGGGCTCGATCTCGGTGGATATTTCGGATGATAATCTATTGGAAGGCGCGGAAGAGATTGAAGCGGGAATCGATGAAGTTACGGAGGGTATTAATGGAGGCATAACCTCCACCACCTTAGAAGTTCTGGATACCGATACGGTCTTCTTTACGATTTCGGATGTTACCTCCTTGGAGGGAGACTCGGGTACCAACCCAACATTTTCATTTTTGGCCAACAAAACAGGTGCTGATATCGTCGGAACGGTTTCATTGGACTATACCACCACGGATAATACGGCGGTGGCCCCTTCTGATTACACCACCACATCGGGAACCGTGAATTTTACGGGTACACAAAATCTCCAATCAATAGACGTAAACGTAATTGGGGATGATAATGCAGAAGGAGATGAGGACTTCACGCTGCAGTTTGTCAACTTCGGACACGATAGAGGGGGAACGGTCATTATTTCAGATGGTACGGGGATAGGTACTATCCAGGGGGACGATGACGCGCCCCGTACCATTAGTATTGCAGATAATAGTGGAGATGAAAGTACCAACGGGGAGCTTACCGTTTCACTTTCTGGACCTAAGTTTTCTGATGTAGAGGTAGACTACGTGGTGAATGTAGGTTCGAGTACTGCAGAATCAGGTACTGATTTTACTCCCGTTAGTGGTACGCTCAACTTCCCAGCCCTTAGCACTACCCAAACCATTACCATTCCGGTAGCGGATGACGGCATTTTGGAAGACGACGAAACCATTGTGGTGCAATTGAGCAATCCGAACAATGCCACGATTGTGGATGCAGAAGGAGTATACACCATCAATGATAACGATGCAGCCAATGCCCCTGTACTTTCGGATTTTGCGTGGGCGGTGCCGGGGGCCGATGAAGGAACCGTTGATGTGGGCTTAGTGGCTACCATCGACCGGATAACCGGGGTAGATGTGGTGGTGGAATTTGATCTTCTTACCGGAACTGCTTATGCTACCCGTAACTCAGATTATACCGCTCCGGCTACCGAGTCCATTGTGATTCCGGCAGGTTCTTTATCGGGTACGTACGAAGTCGATTTCTTAGATGACAATTTCCTGGAAGGGGATGAATTAGTCCGTGCTGCCTTTAACTCTATAAGCGTAGGGTCAGATGGTGGTTTTAGTGGATCCCCTATAGATGTCACTATTCAGGATACCGATCAAACTTTGTTTGCTATAGGAGATGCCATCGTTACCGAAGGTGATGCCGGGCAATTTCCTACTACCACCTTCACCGTAACGCTCTCCGGGGATGATATTCAGGATTCTGTAGTGGTGGATTTTGAAACCGTGGATGGTACCGCTGTCGTGGGTACTGATTTGGTGGCTGAGGTTGGAGAACTCGTGTTTTATACCGGTGATATTAACAAAACCATCGAGGTAACCATCATCGGGGATGATGACGAGGAAGGGGATGAGGTATTTGCCGTAGAACTGACCAATGTAGATCACTGGAATTCCGGGGATGTAGGTATTACCTCATCCACTGGTCAAGGTACCATTTTAGGAGATGACCAAGCTCCGGCCGTTCCCACTGTGTCAATTCCGAGTGTTACTAATTCATTGACGAATCAAGGAACGTTGTCAGTGAGTTTAACTTTCAACGAACCCATCTCGGGGTTGGCTCTTTCAGACTTGTCCCTTAGTCACGGATCCGTATCCAACCTTAGTCCAGCTACAGGGGTGGGAGATACCTTTACTTTTGACTGGGATATCTCTGGCACCGGAGACGGTACTAAAACCGTTGGCCTACCGGCTAATAGGGTAGTAGACGGTATTGGAGGTAACAATGTAGCCTCAAATGTCGTGGCGATCCGCTATGACGCCACCGCACCGATGCTTTCCTTTAGCTCCATAACGGTGGGAGACGGCGAACCTACAAACTCAGACAGTGTTATCGTCCGTGCCAATTTTGGTGAAGATGTAAGTGGTTTTGACGCGGCCGATATCAACTCTACCAACGGTACAATTACGAGCGGGCCTACTCGCATTTCTCAAGGTAACTATGTGTTTGCCGTAAAGGCAATGGCAGAAGGTCAAGTTACGGTGTCTATTTCGGCTGGGGCTCTTACAGATTCCGCAGGGAATTCCCTTGCAGCGGCCGCTTCCTTTGGCTACCGATATGATGTAACCCCTCCCGTGGCCACCATCACTCCCTCGGTGCCTAGCCCAGGAAATTCCAACAATTTTCCAGTGACAGTGAATTGGTCAGAAGGAGTGGAAGGATTTGTAAATGGAGAGTTGCAAGAAAGCAGTGCTGGATTCTTTGGGACTCTATTAACAGTTTCTGAAAAAGAATTCTCCGCTAATATGGCCGTCTTTGCCGATGAGACCTTTAACATATTTATTGCCGCAGGTGCGGCAATGGATAGTGCAGGTAATACCAATGCGGCGGTATCAATTCCGTATGAGTACGATAATACTCCTCCGTCAGTATCCGTAAATTCTTTGTTGACCAACAGTGCTACCCCTACAGTAACCGGTACGGTAAGTGCTGATGCTGACACGGTAATTGTACAGGTAGGGGGGCAAGCTGCAGCGGGTGCCACTATTTCAGGTACTTCATGGAGTTTTGTGGTTGGGTCGGCCTTATCCGAAGGTACTTTTGAGGTAGTTGCCACCGCTTTGGATGAAGCCAGTAATTCTATGGTGGATGCTACCTCGAATGAATTGGAGGTTGATTTGACACCTCCCACGGTCTCGGTCAACACCTTGTTGACGAACAACACAGCACCGACCGTTACTGGAACGGTGAGTGCCGATGCCACTTCGGTGACAGTTCAGGTGGGCCCCAACCCAGTAGTTACTGCTTCGATTTCGGGTACCTCCTGGAGTTTGGTGGTGAGTCCTGCCTTGTCAGAGGGCACCTACGAAATTATTGCAACGGCCTCCGATGCAGCGGGTAACTCCATAGTGGATGCAACTTCGAATGAATTGGAAGTTGATCTCACCGCTCCTGTAGTTACCGTAAATACGTTGAGCACCAACGATAATACCCCTACACTTACGGGTAACGTCGATGACAATACAGCCTCCCTAACAGTAATCATAGGTGGCCAAAACTTTGCGCCCTCTATTTCAGGTACTACCTGGACGGTCGATGGTTCCGTAGTAACCCCCTTGGCCGATGGTACTTACGATGTGCAGGTAAGCGCTTCAGACATTGCGGGTAATAATAGTTCAGACCCCACCACCAATGAGGTATTTATCGATGCTACGGCACCTGTAGTAACGGTGAATGCCTTGAGCACTAACGATAATACCCCTGCTCTAAGTGGTACTATCAATGATAACACCGCTACAGTATCTGTAACTGTGGGCAGTCAGACGGAAGCTGCTACCGTTGCCGGCGGTGTTTGGTCTATTGGAGATAATGTATTTACGGCCTTGGCCGATGGTACTTACGATGTGCAGGTGACGGCTACCGATAGCTTGAGCAACTCCAATACGGATGGCACCACTAATGAGTTGTTTATAGATGCCTCAGCGCCTACGGTGACTGTAAATTCGCTGAATACCAACGATAACACACCTGCCTTAAGCGGTACCATTGATGACAATACCGCTACGGTTTCGGTAACGGTAAATGGCCAGACGAATACCGCTACGGTAGCGGGCGGTACCTGGACCATCGCCGATGATGTGCTTACCCCTTTGGCCGATGGTACTTACGATGTACAGGTAACGGCCACGGATAGCCTGAGCAACTCAGACACGGATGGTACTACCAATGAGCTGTTTATCGATGCTACGGCTCCTACAGTAACCGTGAATACTCTGAGTACCAATGACAATACTCCTGCACTGAGCGGCACCATTGATGATAATACGGCCACCGTATCTGTAACAGTGGGTGGACAGACTGAAACCGCAACAGTAGCAAGCGGTATTTGGTCGGTAGCCAATGATGTGTTTACGGTGTTAGCCGATGGCAACTATGATGTACAGGTGACGGCCACAGATAGCTTGGGTAACTCCGATACAGACGGTACCACGAATGAACTCTTTATTGATGCCACCGCTCCCACGGTTAGTGTAAATGCGATAAGCACTACAGATAATACGCCCGCCCTTAGTGGCACCATTGATGATAATACTGCTACGGTTTCGGTAACAGTAAATGGCCAAACCAACACGGCTACTGTAGGAGGGGGGACTTGGTTTATCGCTGATAATGTGCTTAATGCTTTAGGCGATGGAATTTATGATGTGCAGGTATCGGCTACCGATAGTTTAAGTAATGTGGGCAACGACCCTACCACTAATGAATTGGCAATTGATGCTACAGCCCCTGTGGTTACGGTAGACGTCTTGAGCACCAATGACAATACGCCTGCGCTGAGCGGTACTATAAATGATAACACGGCCACTGTTTCGGTAACAGTAGGAAGCCAGACCGAGAACGCTAGTGTGTCAGGAGGAGTGTGGCTGGTTGCCAATGATGTGTTCACGACTTTGGCCGACGGCACCTACGATGTACAGGTAACAGCTACTGATAGCTTGAGCAACTCCGATACAGACGGTACCACGAATGAACTCTTTATCGATGCTATGGCCCCTGTGGTTACCGTAAATGCCTTGAGTACCAATGATAATACTCCCGCACTTAGTGGTACCATTGATGATAATACGGCTACCGTATCTGTAACTGTGGGCAGCCAGACGGAAGCTGCTAGCGTTGCCGGCGGTGTTTGGTCTATTGCAGATAATGTATTCACCACCTTGGCCGATGGTGCGTATGATGTGCAAGTGACGGCCACGGATAGCCTGAGCAACTCAGACACAGATGGCACCATCAACGAACTCTTTATCGATGCCTCAGCGCCTACGGTGACTGTAAATTCGCTGAATACCAACGATAACACACCTGCCTTAAGCGGTACCATTGATGACAATACGGCTTCGGTTTCGGTAACGGTAAATGGCCAGACGAATACCGCTACGGTAGCGGGCGGTACCTGGACCATCGCCGATGATGTGCTTAGCCCTTTGGCTGATGGTACTTACGATGTACAGGTAACGGCCACGGATAGCCTGAGCAACTCAGACACGGATGGCACTACCAATGAGCTGTTTATCGATGCTACGGCCCCTGTGGTTACCGTAAATGCCTTGAGTACCAATGACAATACTCCTGCACTGAGCGGCACCATTGATGATAATACCGCTACCGTATCGGTGACCGTAGGTAGCCAGACGGAAACCGCAACGGTAGCTGGAGGTATCTGGACGATCGCCGATGATGTGTTCACTACTTTGGCTGATGGCACCTTTGATGTAATGGTGACAGCTACGGATAGTTTGGATAACTCCGATACTGATGGTACCACCAATGAACTCTTTATTGATGCTACGGCTCCCATGGTAACCGTTACCGCCAAAAGCACCTTTGATACTACGCCCGAGTTGACCGGTAGTATTGATGACAATACCGCTTCTGTTTCCGTAACGGTAAATAGCCAAACGCTACCTGCTACCGTATCGGGTGGCACTTGGACTTTGGCTGATGACGCCTTAACGGCCTTGGCAGACGGAACTTACGATGTACAAGTAACGGCTACTGACAGTTTGGGTAATGTGGGCAACGACCCTACTACCAATGAATTAATTATTGATGCAACGGTACCGGTGGTTACGGTAAATCCGGTGAGCACCAATGACAATACTCCCGCACTGAGTGGTACGGTAGATGATCCTCTGGCCTCAGTAAGCGTGTTGGTCGATGGGCAATTGAACTCGGCCGTAGTTTCAGGAACCAACTGGACTCTGGCTGACAACGTACTGACTGCCTTGTCAGACGGTACTTTTGATGTAGTAGCTACGGCTACCGATGTTGTGGGTAATTCGGATACGGATAAGACAACCAATGAACTTTCCATTGATGCCACGGCACCGTTGGTTACCGTAGATGCACTGGTTACTACCAGCACGCAACCCTCTCTCACGGGTACCATCAATGATCCCACCGCCACCATATCCGTTACCGTAGACGGGCAGGTAGTGACTGCCACAAACAGCGGATCTACTTGGTCAGCAGACGGCACCCTGTTTACGGCTTTAGCCGATGATACGTATGATGTATCCGTAGTAGCAACGGACACTGCTGGAAACCAAGGGAATGACCCTACTACGGACGAGCTAGTGGTGGATGCTACTACTCCTTCGGTTTCGGTAAATGTGCTCAGTACTGCTGATAATACACCTACACTCACGGGTACCGTGGACGATGCTACGGCCACCATTGAGGTAACGGTAGATGCCAATACCTACACCGCCACCAATAATGGCAGTACCTGGACCTTGGATGGTGATACTAACTTTGCTAGTGGTTTGGCCGACGGAACCTATGAGGTGGCTGTGACTGCCGAAGACCCCGCCGGAAATATTGGGAGTGATCCAACGACCAATGAGCTGTCCATCGACGCAACAGCTCCGGATATCACGGTAACGGCCTTTAGCACCACGGATAATACCCCCACCCTGTCGGGAACCATTAATGACGCTGCGGCTACTATTGCGGTGACGGTAGGTGGGCAGTCCTATACAGCAACCAATAATGGCACTACCTGGACACTAGACGGTTCTAACTTTGCTACGGCTCTGGTTGATGGGGTGTATGAGGTAGCTGTTACAGCTACTGACTCCCTGGGCAATGATGGGAATGACACTTCCAATAACGAATTGGTAGTGGATGCCACACCCCCTTTAGTAACCGTGACTCCAGAAAGCACCAACGATGCTACGCCCACCCTTATGGGTACCCATAATGATGCTTTGTCCACCATTCAGGTAGAAGTAGACGGGCAAATGTTTAACGCCATTGTAGCAGGAGACGGTAGCTGGATTGTGGATGGATCAAACCTGACCCCACTTGCTGAGGGTACCTATGACGTATTTTTAACGGCCACAGATAGCTTGGGCAATGTGAGCAACGATAATACCACGGACGAGTTGGTTATCAACTTCACGGCTCCTGAAATTTCGGTGGATGCCTTGAGTACTAATGATCGTACCCCCACTCTTACGGGTAGCATTAACGACGCTACTGCCACCATTGTGGTAGCGGTAGATGGCATTGATTACAATGCAACGAATAATGGTACTACGTGGACCTTAGACGGTAGCTTGTTCTCTACAGATCTACCCGACGGCGTTTATGATGTAATCGCTAAAGCAACCGATGCATTTGACAACGAAGGAAGCGATCAAACCGTGAGTGAGCTATTGATTGATGCCACGGCCCCTGAGGTTACTGTAGATGCTTTGGCTACCGTGGACAACACTCCTACCTTGACGGGTAGCATAAACGACGGTACGGCCACGGTAGAAGTAACGGTAGACGGACAGGTAAATACCGCGGTGAATAATGGTAGTGACTGGACTTTGGACGGTAGCAACCTGACAGTCCTGGCCGATGGTACTTACGATGTGCAGGTAAAAGCTACCGATGCCTTAGGTAATGAAAGTACCGATAAATCGGTGGATGAATTGGTCATTGATAATACGGCCCCTGCCGGATACACCGTTGATTTTGACGCCTTGGTGTACAATACCAGTAATTATTCAAGTGCCACGGTCATGATCGCAGGAGGGGAAGACGGAGATGAGTATGAAGTGGTAGTTACTTCTAGCGGTGGTTCAGAAGCCGATACGGTAGCAGGATTTATTACTGCTGCCGATGTTTCTGGTCTTTCTGTCGATGTTGATCTTACCAAACTTTCTGATGGTGATCTTACTGTATCACTGACGCTAACTGATGCTGTAGGCAATGAGGGTACTCCGGTAGTAGTAACCAATTCGATATTGGATATCACACTTCCTGATTTCTTGGATGTATCGGTAGATGCTGATGGTCCTTATACTTCTGGAGACGGGTTTCAGTTAACTGCATTGCTGGAAGATGAAACCTTAACGGTGACGGCTGACCTCAGTGTGATCAACACCACCTTTAGCAGCTCGGCCGCCATGTCAGATGCCGGGAGTGGAGAATTTACCTTTGATGTGGGGGATGTAGATGAGAATGGTAGCGCAATTCAAGGAGATGCTTTGATCACCATCACCGCAGAGGATGAGAACGGAAATACCGCAGATACTACCATCACGGTATCCATCGATACTATTGATCCAACGTTTGATGTGGCTTGGTCCCAGTCTTCCATCAATCTGAACAATGAGACCCTCGTACGTTTCGATGTGTCTAATGCTGAAACGGGTATTTCGATAAGCTACGAGTACTATGTGGAAGGTGAAGCAGATGCATTCCTAGAAGCTGAGACCACAACCACGGAAGCAGAATTTACGGTTGAGGAGGATTTAAGTACCATGGGGGATGGGCTAGTGACCCTTATTGTGACGTTGCAAGATGGGGCTGGCAATGCCACAGTGGAAACCCTCACTATTTTTAAGGATACGCAGATACCGGAGAATTTCACGGTAATGTTTGATCAGGATTTATATACGCCAAGTAATATTCCCGATGCGTCCTTCCTTATTCGAGATGGTGAAGTAGGCGATTCTTATACTTTCACTGTCATCAGTACCAACGGAGGAACACCTTTCTCAGGTTCTGGAACCGTTGATTCTGACTCGATGGTAATAGCCTTGGATCTAACAGAATTGTTGGATGGTACGGTTACCTTGAGTGTTTCTCTAATGGATAGTGTTGGTAACCAGGGGCTTACCAAAGCTGATGCTGCGGTGCTAGATAGCGGGGCACCTAGCGGCTATACGGTTGCTATTGATCAGGACCCTATTAACTCCAACAATGTAACGGCCGTGAGCTTTACCATCACCGATGCTGAAGAAGGTGATACCTATGATTATACCTTCACGGATAGCAACGGAGACACAGAATCGGGCTCAGGAACGTTGGGCACAAATACTACTATTTCAGGTGTCGATTTGACCAATCTGGTGGATGGGACCATTACTTTATCCCTTACCATGAGTGATCCTGGTGGCAATTCTGGAGAGGTAGTTGAAGATTCGGTATCGAAAGATGTGGTGGCTCCTACGGGCTATTCGGTCGCGTTTGACAATGATCAGTACACATCCATTAACGGCCGTGCAGGAAGTTTTACCGTAATAGGTGCTACTATTGGAACTACCCTGGATTATTCGGTTACGTCCAACAACGGCGGAAGCCCTATTCAAGGTTCTTTTGCGGTAGAGACTCTGACTGAGGTGGTAGATGGCTTGGATTTACTTCAGTTGAGCGATGGAGTGTTAAAAGTGGTGGTGACGCTTACCGATGAGAATGGTAATGTAGGCCCGGCAGACAGCGCAACTACGGAATTGGATGCGGCAGCTCCGGCAGGATTTAGTGTGGCGCTTTCGCCCAACCCAATTGATGGCACTACGGCCACCGATGTGACACTGACGATCAGTAACGACTCCATCGATGACTCCTACACCTACTCCATCGTTAGCAGTGGGGGAGGAAATGAAGTGATCGGTTCAGGTACTATGGACTCGCAGACGGAGGATATTCCAGGTATCAACCTGAGTGGACTAGAAGATGGTACCATTACGGCATCGGTTACCCTGACGGATTTGAATGGAAACGTTGGGGAAACAAATCAAGGTACAGCAGTGAAGGACTCGGGCGGCCCT
>DMST01000262.1:27590-52362 GCA_003454975.1 Cytophagales bacterium
GCGGCCCTACGGGATGGAGTGTAGCGTTTACCAACACTAGCGTGAATCTGTCAAATAACACGGATGTTGGCTTCCGGTTTTCCGATGCAGAATTGAATGCTACCTACGTATACACCATCAAGAGTTCAGGTGGCACTGATTCCGTGGCAGGCAATGGTTTGATTACTTCCTCTTCGTTATTAATCGGGGGGATAAGTGTGACTGATCTGGAGGAGGGTACCCTCACGTTAACGGTATCACTGACCGATGAAAATGGAAATGGTAGCAATCCGGAATTCTCCACGGCAGATTATGCGAAAAGCCCAGTGGTCACTACCAATGTAACTACGGACATCCTTCTCAACGGGGCTACCTTCAACGGAACGGTCAATGGGCAAGGGGCTAGCAGTACCCGGGTTCAGTTTGAGTACTCTACTAGCTCTGACTTTAGTAATTCAAGCCTTACTTCACCCGTGACGATCACATCTGCAGAACCCGAAGCAGTAACAGCTACTGTGGATGGCCTGACGGAGGATACGAATTACTTTGTTAGAGTTACTGCCTTTAACGGAAATGGCGGGGTAATTAACGGTGGTGCAGATACTTTCACCACGCTCCTCAACTTAGAACCTGAGCTTGAGGATATCGCCCTGACCACACCTGAGGATAGCGCGTTCAGCTTTACCTATGAGATGTTTGACGTGCCATTCTTTTCGCCAGATGGTTCTTCACTAAGCTCCATTTCCATCGAGAGTTTGCCAACCGAGGGTAGTCTGACCTTGAATGGGGCAGCGGTTACGCTTAACCAGGTTATTTCAGGTAGCGAAATTCCTAATCTCAGCTATACCCCCGATCAAGACTTTAATGGAGAGGATGCTTTCCGTTGGAATGCAGAGGCAGTTGATATTCTGGCAATTGATGAGGCCACAGTGGAATTCACCGTGACCGCTGTCAACGATGCTCCAACCATCTCTTCTATTGACACGAGAAGTGGTAAAGAAACTGAGCCCATTTCCGGTGTCGAGTTCACAATCACTGATGTCGATGATGATGCCAACAATCTGCAGGTATCCTTCGCCAGCTCTAATATTTTGGTGATTGATCCTACTGGCATCACCATGACCGGAAACGGGGAAAACCGAGAATTGACCTTAACATCCTCGGAAGAGCAGGGGTATGGAGAATCAGAAATTACGGTTACGGTATCCGATGGGGAATTAGAGACAAGCACCACATTTACGGTGATCTTTGGCATATCGGCTCGTCCTCCTGTAGTTTATGATCTGTTTACGCCCAATGGTGATGGTGTGAATGACGTCTGGATCATAGAGAACTTACAGTCCTATGAACGATTCCAAGTGGTTGCTTTTGATCCTGAAACCCAAACCCAGTTGTTTAACCTGGATGCCGAAGGTACAGGTGATCTTGGGGATGAGGTAGCTTTCTGGGACGGTACCTCTGGAGGTATTGCAGTGGCCGACGGAGCCTATGGTTATGTAATTATTCTAACCACCGAAGATGGGGCCACTGAGAAACTTACTGGTTTTGTAGTCGTGCAGCGTGATTTCTTCAATGATTAATCAGGGGAATCGATAATATGAAAGCCGGGCTGGTTAGGATATTCCTACAGGCCCGGCTTTTTTCGTCTTTATCCCTATTTTTGGCGTCGAAGGTGGAAAAACCTTGTAAAACCTAACCGTACCATGCTGGAAAACCTATTTACCTTATTCATGCTCATCATTTTGCAAGCAGTGTTGGGCTTTGATAACCTCCTTTATATCTCCCTCGAATCCAAAAGAGCCCCTGTAGAAAAGCAGACGCAAGTGCGTAACCTGGGTATAGGTATTGCCATTGTTCTTCGGATTGGCCTTTTGTTTTTGCTCCTACAGTTACTACCGCTCTTTGAAGAGCCACTCTTTCACCTCCATTGGGAGGGAGTAGTAGAAGGCGCCATTACCGGTCATAGCATAATTGTGTTGTTTGGTGGTGGGTTCATTCTCTACACTGCCGTAAAGGAGATTTGGCATATGGTGTATTTAGAAGAGCATGCCAAGGAATCGAAGGAGAAGAGTTCCTTTGGAAAGGTCCTGTTCTTGATCGTTGTTATGAACCTGGTATTCTCTTTTGATTCCATCCTTAGCGCCATAGCACTAACAAAAGTGTTATGGGTAATGGCCACCGCCATCGTAATCAGCGGAGTATTGATGATTTGGTTATCAGATAGGGTTTCCAAATTTCTGGCGCGCAACCGAATGTTCGAAGTCCTCGGGTTGTTCATCCTTTTTTTAGTGGGGGTGATGCTGATTTCAGAAGGAGGGCACTTGGCCGAGCTAGCATTCTTTGACGTTCATATCACACCAATGAGTAAGTCCACCTTTTACTTTGTCATTTTTGTGCTGGTGATCGTGGATATCGTACAAGGACGCTATCAGAAAAAACTGATAAAAGAGCACGAAGCCCACAAGCACTAAAGACAAAAAAGCATTTCGCCTAAACTATTCTGATATGCAAAACCGCATACCTCCTTCTGGGGGATGCGGTTTTTTGTTTTTTGGCAATCCATGAGACTACTCCCCCGGGATAATACCTCATCTAGGGAGCCTGTGCATACTAGATCTTTTCTTATTAGAGTGAAAAAACGATAGACAAAATGAACTGCGTTGGTGTAAAAATTCTTCGCCTGCCAGCGCTGGCGGTGTACTTTATCCTCAGGGTAGGGACTCCTACCATTCAACGTCTTTCTTTACCAAACATAATAACTATGATCAAACGACTACTCCTAGTCAGTTGTGCGATGGTGCTGGGCTGGACGGCAACAGCACAGACCCTCGACATGGACCAATTTGAAAATATGAAAGCCCGCAATATTGGTCCGGCGGGAATGGCAGGTAGGGTAACTGCCATTGATGTAGTGACCGAAGATCCTAATGTGATGTATGTGGGGGCGGCTTCTGGCGGCGTTTGGAAAAGTACCAGTGGGGGCATCAAATGGGAGCCCATTTTTGAAGAAGAAAAGACGGCTTCTATCGGAGCCATCGCTATTCAACAGAGCAACCCGGATGTGGTGTGGGTAGGTACCGGAGAAGGTAACCCACGGAATAGCCTCAACGGAGGCTTTGGCGTGTATAAGTCGTTGGATGGAGGTCACTCGTGGAAGGCCATGGGATTGGAAGAAACCCGCCATATCCACCGGATCGTGATAGATCCTACAGATCCTAATACAGTGTATGTGGGCGCCATTGGTTCTCCTTGGGGAGAGCATCCGGAGCGTGGAGTATTCAAAACTACCGACGGTGGAGAAACCTGGGAAAAGGTGTTGTTTGTGAACAACAAAACCGGGGTGGCTGATTTGGTGATGGATCCCACCAACCCCAACAAACTAATTGCTGCTATGTGGGAGCATCGCCGGATGCCCTGGACTTTTAACTCTGGTGGTCCAGGTTCCGGATTGTATGTGACTTACGATGGTGGCAGGACTTGGGAGAAGCGCACCGATGAAGACGGCTTACCCAAAGGCGACCTTGGGCGGATTGGTATTGCTATCGCACCTAGCCAACCCAACCGGATTTATGCCTTGATAGAGGCCAAGAAGAATGCCTTGTACCGATCTGAGGATGGTGGATTCACCTGGAAGAAAATCAACGATAAGCCAGGAATTGGTAATCGTCCTTTCTACTACTCTGATATCCGGGTAGATCCTGTGAACGAGAACCGTATATACTCCATTTTTACCTACGTAAACGTGAGTGAAGACGGCGGTAAATCTTTCCGTCAGTTGATGCCTGCTTACGGAGCAAATAACGGAGTTCACCCTGATCACCATGCCTGGTGGATTCACCCGAATGATCCCAAATTCATGTTGGAGGGCAATGATGGGGGGCTGAATATTACCCGTGATGGCGGTAAAAGCTGGCGCTTCATCGAGACCTTGCCTTTGGCCCAGTTCTATCATATCAATGTGGATATGGAGTTGCCATACAATGTGTATGGTGGTATGCAAGACAACGGTTCATGGGGTGGCCCTGCTTATGTGTTTAAGTCGCAAGGTATTCGTAACCACTACTGGCAAGAGCTGGCCTTCGGCGATGGATTTGATGTAGTGCCTGATCCTGATGATAGCCGCTACGGTTACGCAATGAGCCAGCAGGGAAATGTTGTCCGCTATGACCGGGTAACCGGTGCTTCGGAATTTATCCGCCCTACTCACCCGGATTATGAGATGAATTCTCAATTGCGATTCAATTGGAACGCTCCTATTGCCCAGGATCCTTTTGATAACAGTACCATATATTATGGTAGCCAGTTTGTACACCGGTCCAATGACAAGGGTAAGACGTACACGGTTATTTCACCGGACTTGACCACCAACGATCCTGAGAAGCAAAAACAGCATCTGAGTGGTGGTTTGACCATGGACGCTACCGGCGCAGAGAACCATACAACACTTTTGGTAATTGAACCTTCTTCCAAAGACCGCGGAGTCATTTGGGCAGGGTCAGACGACGGTTTGGTACACATTACCCGCGATGGTGGGGAGAACTGGACCAACGTTACAGGGAACATTCCAGGTTTTCCTACAGGAGCTTGGGTACCGCAAATCAAGGCTTCTAGCCACAACGGAGGAGAGGCTTTGGTGGTAGTAAACGATTACCGCCGATATAACTACGAGCCATACGTATGGCGTACCCGTGACTACGGTACTACCTGGGAGCGCATTGTAGATGCTAATGACGTAATAAGCTTCACGCTTTCCATAGTACAAGATCCCATTGAACCCAATCTGTACTTCCTGGGAACCGATGATGGGTTATACGTGAGTATAGACGGAGCTAGCACCTGGACTAAGTGGACGCAAGGGGTGCCTACTGTCCCCGTTGCTGATTTGGTGATTCACCCGCGTGAGCACGATTTGGTGTTGGGTACTTTCGGCCGAGCAGCTTTCGTCCTAGACGATATCCGTCCCCTCCGTGCCATGGCCGCTAATACCTCGGTAATGAGCCAGCCACTTACCTTGTTCGATCCTCCTACAGGCGTCTTGGCCGCCTACCAGCAAGCAGCCGGTACTCGGTTTGGGGGAGACGCTTTATACAATGCTGAGAACCGTCCGTACGGCGCTATGATTAGCTATTGGCTTAACAAGCCAGATACTGAAGCTAAGGATATGCCAGAGGAGGAAGAACCCGCTAGCGGGCGCAGAGGTAGAAGAGGCCGTAATAATGCCCCGGCTCCTGAGCCCGCTGAGACGGAAGAAGAGGATGCCCCCAAAGTGAAATGGGACTCAGTGCGGCTAGAGATCTATGACGGCGAACGACTGATTCGGACTCTACAATGGAAAGCGCCTGAAGAAAATGGTTTGCACCGTACCGCTTGGTATATGGATGAGAAGGGTATGCAACGTCCTAGCCGGGAGAACCGCCAGCGCAGAGGCAACCGTGAGCCTGGTGGCGTAACGGTGAAGCCTGGTACGTATCAGCTCAAGATGTTCTTTGGTGACCAGGAAATGGAGAGTGAGATTGAAATCATCATTGATCCTCGCTTGGAAGGTGTTACTGATGCTGATATCAACGGAGCATATGATGCCTCTAAGATGATGGAAGGGTATATGAACACGGCAGCCGAAGCAGCCAAGCAGCTGGCTGAGAGCCTAAAGGTGGCCCAAGGATTTAGAAAAGAAATGCGTGATGCAGATAAAGAGGAATACAAGGAGCAGATTGATATGAGCAAGGAGATGATCGATTCTATCGGTCATATCCAAGATCTGTTTTTTGGTAAAGAGGACGATCGCCAAGGCATTACCCGAGATCCTGATCCGAATGTAAGCCGCCGCTTATTCGGAGCCTACCGGTACATCCAGGGTAGGGAAGGGGCTCCTACGGCTACCGAAGATCAGCTGGTAGAGCATGCTGTAAAAGCCATGACCGATTGGTTAGAGATTGTGAATGGCTTCTATGCCGAGGTGTGGCCTAGCTATGTGGAAGAGATGGAAAAGGTAGATATTCCAAAGTTTAAAGAAACAAAAGCCTTTAGCTTGGAAGGTGAAGAATAGTTGCCTTCTACTATAAAATGAAAAAGCCCGGATACCATTACACGGTAGTCCGGGCTTTTTTTATGATTAAGGAACCTACTAGTTTGAAGACTTCAATCCAGCAATTGATTTTCTTAAATCTTCAATTTCTTTTGCCACGGTGGGCTTCTTCTTTTGGAAGCGTTTCCAACGCCCGTTTTGCAAACTACGATAGGCTAGAAAGCTATAACGCTCACCGTAAATGCTGGTAAAGATGATGGCCGGAATGCTGATCCAGCCCCATACTGAACCGAGAAAGATGAAAGTGAGAGTAACCAACAGGAGAAATAGGACCGAAAAGGTAATCCATTCGAGCCCATAAAATATGGATAGGTACCACTGAGTACCCCATAGCTTTCTCTTTTCTACCAGTCCTTTGCCAAGGCGCTTGGGCCAAGCCGTGAAAGGGCGGGAAAGTAAAAAGAGGGGCCACCCGATCCAAAGGAGTAGTTTTTCCCAGTTCAGTAGCTTCTGTCCATCTGATAATGCCTCATCAATGAGCTTATTGTCCAATAATAGCTCACGGTAGTTCTTCGCTTTTTCTTCCCACTGCTTTGCCTCCTCGGGGTTCTTCTGGTACAGGGTGTTTACGGCCTTGGCCATGGCTTTCTCAGCATGAAAAGAAGGTGGGGCTTCATCGGGCTTTCTGACCCACTGAGGCTTACTTTGGTAGGCATCGTTGCGAGCAATATCCAAAGCCGTATATCCCAACTGATCCGCCTCTGGCGTATCAAGCGTCACCATGAGCGGTCTCATCCGTTTGTCAAGTTCCGCGGTAAGGTCGTCTACCGCTTTAGTCTGATCCGTTTGGTACAGGTCCCAATAGTCGATGGCGCGAATGGGTTCACCATGATTCATCATCACCGTCTGGTTTCGCTTGTGAGAGTGCTGATAGTTGAGCACCATCGGCACAATATTTACGTCCAATTCAGGGCCGTATTCGTCCATCGCCCCAAAGGCCATCCAGGCAGTTCCCTTTTTTAATGGGCGAAGGCGTTTTTCTGGTACACTATGACCCTCCGTATAGATCACAATGTTGGCTTTTTCTCCAAGCAACCGATACACCCACCGGAAGATGCTTTTGTTCTTTTGTCCGCTGTTTTTGGTTTCTTCCTTGCGATAGATGGGTATCATATTGAACTGCCGCACGAATAACCATTCAACAAACCCTTTCTTAAATACATCGCCCCGCGCCAGAAAATGCATTACCGGCACCACGCTGTCCGCATAAATTACCGGATCAAGGAAGGAGTTGGGATGGTTGCTCGCAACCATATTGGGCTTAGTCCAATCCGGTTTACTCCTGCCTACTACATAGACAGAACGGAAGAAAGCATGATGATAAAGCCGTAATACCCAGTAAAACAGGCGATAAATAATAGGGGCACCTCCAAACATAGCGGGCAAACATACGGAAAAACCTAATATCCCGCAGCCATATCGTCTCCTCTGGGATCAGCGCCGCCTTCCAGTTTACCGTCCTCTAAAATCAGGATGGCGTCTACTCGACCAATACCCCCACGCTCTTGAAGCGTGTGCCCCATGTTCTGAAGGGCATTGCGAATTTCAGAGGGAATGGCGTCTACCTCGTGGTACACCAAATTGGGCTTCCATTGGTGATGGAAACGAGGATAGGCCACCGCTTCTTGCATACCCATACCGTGGTCTAGCACATTTACAATAGTCTGGAATACACTAGTGATGATGGTGCTGCCACCAGGAGTGCCTACTACCATTTTCAATTGCCCGTCCTTCTCTATGATGGTAGGAGTCATGCTGCTAAGCATGCGTTTGCCTGGCTCGATTGCGTTGGCTTCAGCGCCAATCAGGCCGTAGGCATTGGGATAGCCGGGTTTAATGCTGAAGTCATCCATCTCATTGTTGAGCAGAAATCCGGCTCCGTCTACCACCACGTGGCTTCCCATACCCCCATTCAGAGTGGTGGTAATAGACACGGCATTACCTTGTGCGTCCACAATACTAAAGTGAGTAGTTTCTTCCGATTTAGGCCCCGAGAATTCACCTGAGGCTATGTCCTCGCTGTCAGTGGCTTGTTCCGCATCGAAAGAGGCCATGCGTTGGGTGGCATACGCAGCATCAATGAGGGATTCTCGCGGAACCGGATAAAAATCTGTGTCACCCAGGTGTGTGGACCGGTCAGCATATACTCTACGTTCGGCCTCAGTGAAAAGGTGTACCTTTTCTGCACTATGGGGTTCCCAGTCCGCTAGAGGATAGCTCTCTACCATTTGAAGGAGTTGGGCTAGGGCAATACCGCCACTGCTTGCCGGAGGCATGCTAATGATTCGGTGTCCACGGTAAGAGAACACCACTGGGTCTCGCCAGACAGCCTCGTATTCAGCCAGGTCGTCAAGAGAAATCATCCCATTGCCACGCACCATTTCCGCCACTATTTTTTTTGCAACCTCACCGGTGTAAAATCCTTCGGCACCCATGTCTCGCACCTGCGTTAGCGTCCATGCCAAATCTTTCATGACTACACTATCACCCGGGTTCCATCCTGACTCGTTGAGAAGGAAGGCGGGGGCAACTGTGTTGGCTTCCAAAAAACGTTCCCGATGGCTGTTGTAACTGCGGGCTTCCTTCTCGGTAAGTAGGAAGCCGTTGGCGGCCAAATCGATAGCAGGTTGTACCAACTGCTCCCAGGGTAAAGTACCATAGCGTTGGTGGGCAGTGTACATGCCGGCTACTGAGCCCGGTACACCTGCTGCCAGATGACCCAGGGTGCTCGATTTGGGAATTACCTCTCCCAGGCTATCCAGATACATATCTCGCCCACCGCTAAAAGGAGCCCTTTCTCTAAAATCCAAAGCAGAAAGCTCCCCATCATGCATGCGGCTTACCATAAAACCCCCTCCTCCAATGTTGCCTGCTACTGGATAAACTACAGCCAGAGCGAATTGTACCGCAACTGCAGCATCCACCGCATTGCCTCCTTGTTTGAGGATGTCTGCCCCCACTTCCGATGCCAGCGGGTGGGCACTGACCACCATAGCCGAGTCGGCCAACAACCCGACAGGGGGGGCTTCCTCAACAGGAGTATTACAGGCAGAAAAGAAAAGGGTACAGGCAAAAAAGAGAGTTGCTATGCGATGCATGGTGGTACGTAGTTTTTCGTTACCCACCAATATACTATGCAATACAGGAAAGAGTACATGAATTGTACTTTCGGAAAGCAAATGGGGTAAGTGGGAGGGAAAGTTGCCCTAGGAGGCTAATTCCTGCTTTATTTGAGAGCTTCTGGTGGTTTGAGCGGGTAACGAGAAAGTAAAGGTTGAGCCCTTCTCTTCTATGCTCACCACGTGAATATGTCCTCCGTGCTTTTCAATAAACTCTTTACAAAGCAGCAAGCCAATTCCCGTCCCTTTTTCATTTGCTGTACCCAAGGACGATCTGTCGGTACCCAATTCAAACAACCGGTCTACCTTGTCAGGAGGCATACCAATGCCGGTGTCGATTACCGAAATACTCAAGTAGTGGTCCTCATATTTGCTCTCCACTCGTACCTCGCCACCTTTGAGGGTAAATTTGATGGCATTGCTAATAAGGTTTCGCAACACCACCTTCATCATTTCCAGGTCAGCATCTATAACGGTGTCTTCCGCTATCTGATTGATAAGGGAAATACGTTTGCCTTCAGCCAAAGGGAGCAAGAGGTTAAACGTCTCTTCCGTCAGGTCGTAAATATTTAAAGCCTGCCGATTGACTTCAACACCCATCAACTGATTTCGTGTCCACTGCAACAGGTTGTCCACCAGATTCAAAGTCCGGTTCAGCTTATTGTTGATATCATCCGTTACCAATTGCAATTGGTCAGGTGGTAGCTGTTGACTATTTAGGAGCATTAAGGCACCACGGAGTGAATTGAGTGGGCTCCGAAAGTCATGAGAGATTACAGAGAGCATCCGGTCTTTCATCCGGTTTAGCTTACTCAGCTCATCCGTTTGCTTCTTTATCTGATCATTAGAATCTCTCAGCCAGTCGGCTTGGGCAGCAATTTCTTCGTTCTTCTGAGAAAGCTCTACGTTATAAGATTCTATCTCATCATTCTTCTCTTTCAGCTTAAAATTGGCCAGAGTTCTTTGTCGGTTGATCCGATAGATATAGGCCAAAAGGACGAACAAGCCTAAAGCGAATACGCTGACCAGAATGAGGATGTTGTTTTGCTTGCGCTGCTCAGCCTCCTTTTCTCGGATTTCATCGCCTAGCTCACGGGTCTTGATATCGGTTTGTTGGTTGGCGATTCTCCAGTATTGTGCAAATCCCTTTATACTGTCTTCCAACACCTCAGATCGTTTATAATACTCTAAGGCTGCTTTGTAATCCCCCAGGTTTTCCTCTAAGTCTCCATATATTTTGTAGACCTCGAGCATCCCGTTTGGATTGTTGAGCTCATCGGCCAATGATTGGGCTAATACAAGAACAGAATCTGCAGAAGTGTAATTGCCCAGCGCATTGTAATTGCGACCCATTTCATAGAACACTTCGGTAAGGCTTTGTTTATCGCCCAAGTCGAGAAATATAGTATAGGCTCTTTCTAGATAGCCAAGGGCATCCTTGGGTTGCTTGTATCCGGTACCATAAATAACACCTAGTAAGCGATAGGCTATCCCTATAGAGTGCGGGTTGTCAATTCGTTTACCAATGTCCAAAGATTGCCGGGCAAAATATTCGGCTGTTTCAATGTCCTTTTGGTTGAAGTTGATCAACCCCCGATTATGGAGAATAGATGCCTTATCTCTATCATTACCAATGAGTTCACTTAACTTGAGCGCTTCCGCGTAAAAAGTATCTGCCTCAGCATAATTATCAGCTGTTGCGTACACATTGGCAATTTCCCGTACCATTCGGGCTTTCAGTGCTATCTGATCTTTATCATCATCTATGAAGGCCAGCCCGTTGTACAGATTGTTGATGGCAGTTTCGTAGTCGTATCTATTACGGGCAATGTAGGCCCGATTGAAATGTGCTTTTGCTATTCCACTTGGGTAATACAGATAATTTGCCAGAATGAGTGCGCGGGTGGCATAATTAGAAGCATTCTCAACCGACTTTCGAGCATAGTAGTATGACAGTTCGTTTAAGACGTCAACCCTTTCGGTTACTTCATCATCTAATATCTCCAGTTGGTGGAGAAGAGAGTCTTCTCTTGCGTCCTGCCACCAAGCACATACCTCCTTTGGAAGGATGCATCCCCATAGGACCAAAATAAGGGATACCCGTGCATTCCGGTGTGTGACTAGGCTTCTTAGCAAAAGAATATGTACGGTGTTATTACAAAATCTAAAAGTAGACACCTGTGTTAGTAAATACAACAAAATACTATTTCAAATCCTAATATTCTGGGAATATTACGATAGGGAAATGGGTTGAATTGCCAAAAGTCAATTTATTGCTCACTTTGTCCTAGAATCCTTTTCTTGGAAGAGTGCAAAAATGCCCAACAAACCAGACTGTTTTAGGTTTCGCTACTAACTTTTTTGGCCTACTTTAAGTGCTCTTCGAATAAAGATAGAATTCTCTTGTACTCGTCGGTCCAGGCATCAGGCCTACGGAAGCCGTGTGGCTCCGCTGGATATACGGCGAGTTCCCAATCCTCCTTTCCCAATTCGATTAATCTTTGTGTGAGTCTTACAATATCCTGAAACTGAACGTTGTCATCTAGCATGCCGTGGCACATGAGTAAGGGTTTTTCTAAACCCTCCGCAAAGTAAATTGGTGAACTGCGTACATAGGCGATGCTATCCAACGCTGGGGTGTTCAGGATGGGCGAGGTATAAGGATGGTTGTAATGAGCCCAATCCGTAACGGAGCGCAACGCAGCGCCACAGGCAAACACATCCGGTTCGGTAAATAGCGCCATTAGGGTAATAAAGCCACCGTACGAACCCCCATAAATCCCGATGCGCGAAGCATCAATACCGTGGTTAGAGGCCAGCCATTTGGCACCATCTACCTGATCAGAAAGGTCCTTGCCTCCCATGTGACGGTAAATGCCGGTACGCCAATCACGACCATAACCTGAGCTAGCCCGGTAGTCCATGTCTAGTACGGTGTAACCCTGGTCTACCAGGAGGTTGTGAAACATATATTCACGAAAGTAGCTGCTCCACCATTGGTGGGCATTCTGTAAGTAACCCGCCCCGTGAACAAAAATTACCGCAGGACCATCAGGAGTGGGGTTTTCTGGTTTGTATAGCCGGGCATACACCTCGGCTCCATCACTAGCGGTAAAGGTGACATAGTCTGGCGTTCGCCAAGCATAAGATTGGAACTCCTCGCTGATGGATTCCGTGACGCGCATGGGTTTGGCATTGGTACCATTGGCCTGCCAGTATAGTTCCCATGGTTGAGTAGCCGTGCTGTGACGCAAAGCAAGTTTCTCCTCGGTAGGAGAGAGTACAAACTCATGCCCTCCGATGAGGGAAGTGAGCTGTTCAAGCTTTCCTCCTTTTACCTTCATGCGGTATACGTGCCGGATGCCAGGGTGTTCGTCATTAGCCGCGAAGTAGAAATACTCCTGTTTAGGACCAATTTGTGGGTTGTAGATCTCAAAATCTCCCTTCGTCAGGGCTTGAACCTTATCATTTTTTAGGTCTATGGTGTATAGGTGGGCATAGCCACTGGCTTCTGACACGAACCATAATTTACTACTGTTGGGAATCCACCCGAGAGTGCCTTGAGAAAACCAGCCTACTCCAGGGCCGGCAATCCACGCATCGTCGTGCTGTCGGTTCAGGTTTTCTACGGAGCCTTCTTCGAGGTTCACTTTCACTATCCAGCGGTCTTTGTTATCGACACTGTATACTTGAGTAACCGCATATTCTCCGTCCGGAGAATAATTGATCCCGCCGAAGGCAAAGGAGATATCACGGGAGAAATCCTGCGGCTGGCGGTCGTACTCTGTATAATAAGCAGGAAGTTCGTCTTGTCCGGGTAACCCCTCCAAGGATACTTGGTAATGCTCACCTTCTTGCCGATCATAAATCCATAGGGTGGTAGGGGTCTCAGGAGCACCTACCTTCGGGCGAGCGTTTTCCATGGCTACATACCCTGATGCGGCCAAATAATTGGGCATTTCGGTTCGCTCCCCTTCACCAAAGGTACCCTTCAGGTAGGTGATAAATCGCTCGTCAGGGCTCAATTGCAGACCAAAGGCGGAGCCACTGCCCAAGTAAATAGGCAAGGGACGATCGGGTGCGCTAGCTTCCCTGCGAGTTCTCCGGGTCTCTTGGCTTTCTTGGGTTTCGGAGATGTAGTCAATCAGCCGCTCATTTTCTCTCGCCAAAAACGAATTCTCCTCACCATTGCGGTTGCGCTCCTTCCCATCTCTTATGTCCGTGAGCTGCTCCAGAAAGCTGTCTGCCAATCGGAGTTTAAACAAGTTGTTGTCCGCTTCAAAGATGATAGATTGTTCGTCTTGGCTAAAGGCGGGGCTGGATTCCCTGCCTACCGTATTTGTGAGCTGGCGGGTAGTGCCATCCGTTATGGTGTGCAAAAACAAATCGCCTTGTTGTGCATACAACCATTGCGTACGGGTCCCATTATACGTGCCGCGGCTACTTGGTAGTGCATTGGCGATAGCCTCCTCCATTTTCCGAGGTTGAGTGTCGGTGCCGGGGGTGTAGGCATAGGTAGAAGCAAAGTCCTCATTCTCAGGGTTCCAATTAAAGTAAATGGTGGAGCCATCAAAAGACCAACGAGGATTGCTGGGCTGGCTGCCGATCCAGGCCGGATCGCGCATGATTTTTTCTACGGTAAGTACATCCAGCGTTTGTGCTGAAAGCGTTGCCAAAGGAAATAAGAGTAGGGTGCCAAGCAGAGGACGCAGCATAAGGGGTTGGTTTCTTTTCCGTGATTTCCAAAATGCGAAAATTTAACCACTTCAAAAGGGGATTGTCTTGGGAACGGTACTTGACGGTGGAAATTGTAACTTTTGAGACTTGTGGTGATGGGTTCATTTTCTGCATAAGCAACCTTCTGCAGGGTAATGATATCCTTACATAGTCTTATCCATTATTCTGCATATGAAATTATCGATACTGCCCAGTTTACTGCTCGTTATGTTTTTAGGTTGTGCCTCAGGCCAATCGGAAGTAAACCGGAGCGGAGCCTTGCCGGCAGACCCTTTTACTGAGGAGGTGAAGTTTGAATTGTACAGAAACCTGATTGTGGTTCCGGTGGAGATTGAGGGGGAGACGTATCGATTTATTTGGGATACCGGTGCTGCCTCTGCCATATCTACTCGTCTGCAGGAAAAGATGAGGTACCGAACCATCAAAAGGACCACCATATCTGATTCGCAGAACAACCGAGCCAAGACCCGCTTTGTGAGAGTAAGCGAACTAAAACTGGGTGATGTGTCCTTTTCTAAACAAGCGGCTATCATCCTGGATTTTGAAAAGCACCCCGTTTTGGCTTGTATGAACTTGGATGGCATCATTGGTCGAAACACACATCGGTTGTGCAATTGGATTCTCGATTATCAAGCGGGGATGATGACCATTACCAATGAGCCGGTAGAAAAGCCCGAAGGTGGTTTTGAGGCTTCATTTTCCTACGATGATGATTATGATATTAAACTCAATTTGGGTTTAGCGTCTGCTAGTGTTACCAAGATTAAGTTTGATACAGGCTTTACGGGAGGAGTGAGCCTGCCGGGCAAACTGTTTCGGAAATGGACAGACCTAGTGGAGCCAGATTCTTTATACGTTGAGCGAGGGTACCAGCAAAGTGGCCTGATGGCTGTGCCCGAACGTGTGGACTCTTACACCGCTTTTGCCGACTCTCTCACCTTGGGATCTTTTGTGGCACTGGATGTAGAAGTGAATAATGGGGCCTCGGGACTAGTGGGTAATGAAGTTTGGTCGCAGTTCGTTCTTACTTTGGACTGGCAGGATAAGAAATTGTATGGTTTGCCGGCTCAGGGTTATTCGGTCAACCGTAAGGTTTGGGGCTTTGCTGTGAGTTGGGATGCCAAGACCGATCAAGCCTACATATTGAGGGTACTAGAGGGTAGTCAGGCAGATCTAATGGGGCTAGAACCCTTGATGGTGGTAGAACAGATCGGTTCGGTTAATTTTATGGAGGGTGCTACCTACTGTGATTATTTGGCGGCTCAACAAATGAAATCCCGTGCATCCGAATCGTTAGAGGTAACGGTTCGGGGTGCACAGGATCAACGGTTGAGTTTTTCTATTGATAAGACTGAAATAAAATGATTAGCTGGTGAAATAAAGCATTAATTAGCTGAAATTGAGTGGGTTGAGAATATTAATTTGAGGGCTGAATTTGAGAATTAACTATGGGATAAGAGCGAGATTAGGTTTTTCTTAAGTCTAGTATCCACCCAAACACTAGGTTGAACTGGCCAAAGAAGAACCCTTGATCGGCGGAGTCCTCTGGGTCTGGTGTAGTACGAATACCAGGCATATGAATGTAGCCACCTTTAGCTTCCGTTTGGAGGAGGAAGTGGTTGAAAAACTTGGCTTGCAGCCCTAAGAGCGCGCTTCCGCCATAGCCAGATAGAATGAACTCGTTGTGGCGTTCCTGGCTAAACAGCTCAGCGTCTGTACGAGGAACCAAAGCCCCGAATCCCCCACCTTCCAGCAGGCTTAGTTGTACAAATTCCCGATCTAGGATAGGGGAGGTCCGCCGTAGTCCCACGTTCAAATAGTTGAGCCCATCTGTATGCTCCATTCGCAGGAAATCAGGAGTAAGCTGAATGTTGTCACCCATGTAGTGGCCATCAAAGCGAGTCTCCGTATGGGCGATGGAGCCCGTGATTTTTGCAAACTGGTTTTGCTCTACCACATATTTCATGTGATCAATACCCACGGAAACATCCCAATTCTCTTTGAAATAATAACCTATTCGGAAGTTGTACTGGGGTATTGAGGCGTAGGCCGGGTTGAAGTAAGTATTGGCATTAAAAGGGGAGGGGCGATCCTTGGCAACCACATCCTCCAGTACAAAGTCATAGTGCTGACCAGAAAACCGGATGTCTGAAGGAGAATACATGCTACGGTTCCAGCCCCAATAGGCATACAGTTTTCCTCTGAATTCTTGGGGCAGGTTTTGTTGGGCAATGGCACCTCCTACCAAAAGGCAAAGAACTAGTGTGAGTTGAGCTTTCATTATCATTTTGATTGGATTCTCTTTCCCTGCTGGGTTTACACCTATAGGATGCTCCAATCAAAAAGGGTGGCAGGCCTGGCCGTTTTTTTTGAAAAATCTTTGTCTAGGCCATGAAATGAAAATCAAGCCCTGGTCTCCAACGAAGTTGCTCTAGGTATTTTTGGATCCGCTGTTTACCCTCCCGGTTGGCCACGTATACCAAAACATGCCTTGGATGCGATATTTTAGATAAATCCGTGAAGTGGATAACGGGCTTACCGTTAAACTGTCTCTTCTGGGTTACATCAATATAGCCCGTAGGATCCCAACCGTAATCCTGGAGAATGCTGGTTTTTCGTCTTATCTCCTTACTTACTCCCCAAATCCACACCTCGGTCTGATCGTTTAGGTGCTCTTGGGCCCATAGGGACCAATACTCGGCTTTGGTCTTGAAAAAAGCTTCCTCCCGGTACATACCCAGGTTGCGCGTAGCCCGCGTGGGTAGGTCGTACCAGTCTAGCAGCACCTCTGGTAGCTTAGCCATCTGGTGTCCGGCATGCAGGCAGCGGAGCCAAAACTCGTAGTCCTCAGGAAAATCCCCAGAACGATAGCTACCCACCGAATTAAAAACTGCCTGCCTAAGCGTAGCCGAAGGATTAGCTAGCGGTTGGTCTACAAAACGTTGCTGGGAGTGCTGCTTATGGCTGATGAGGGTGTTCAGCCAAGCTACGTGTTCAGCATAGCCCTGCTGGGCGATGGGATCACCCACATGCCTAACTCGGGAAGATACAATGTCGATTTCGGGGTGTTCGTACAAAAAAGCTAGCTGTCTTGCCAGGCGTTCTGGGTAGCAGTAGTCGTCTGCATCCATGCGTGCTATGAACTCCCCTGTGCAATGTGATAATCCTGCATTGAGTGCAGCTACCAGCCCTTCGGCTGGCCTGTCTAGTACCCCAAAACGGGCATCTTGCTTTTGGTAAGTCTCTAAAACGGAGAGGGTGTCATCCGTGGAGCCGTCATTTACTATTACCGCTCTCCAATCGGTGAAAGTTTGAGCAAGTATACTATCCAGGGCCCGGGGCAGCGTGTCGGCACCGTTGCGCACGCTCAGCAACACCGATACCCGGGACATTAGGATTTCTTTTTAGGGAAGAGAAAATTCAAAAACTCTCGGAATCCGTCTTTAGAAGTCAAAGTATCCTTCAGCGTTTGGGCATAGAACTTCCCCGTGAGCTTGGGTTTTTCCTGAGCCATAGAACTTGGGCCGGATGAAATAGGGCCGTTCGGTTTTTCTGAATTTTCGGTAGTATGGGTAGTAGGGGAGGGCTGCCTGGGATTTAAGGTATCAGCCTTCTTGAAGTGATGTTCGGCCTGTTTTTGATACCCCAGTTGTTCCTGCAGCATACCTAGGTTATTGTGGGCTATGGCATCCTGAGGATCTAGCGCAATAGCTTGTTGGTAATCCTTGATAGCACCATGGGTATCTCCTGCTTTGGCCTTTACAAAGGCCCGACTGGCGTAGCGGTACGCGTTCTTGGGTTCGATAATGGCCGCCCGGGTCAGGTCTTGGATGGCTTGTTCAGATTGGCCGTTTAGGTGATAAGCAACCCCGCGATCGCTGAAGTAGTTCGCATTTTCAGGCAGACGCTCGATGGCCTCGGAGTAATCCTGTATGGCCAGTTCGAAGCTTTCCTGCCGGAAATACGCTAAACCCCGGTTATAGTAAGAAGGGCCGTGGTTGGCATCCTCCTTTAGAATAGAAGTAAATGCGGTGATCGCAGCCGGGAAATCTCCGGCTTCAGCCTTGGCTACGGCCGCACTAAATTGATCCTCAATGCTCATCGAAGACGAAAATGATGGAAGGAAAACATAGGCATGCATAAAACACACCTGCTTCCTGCATAATTCAATGGGAAGGCAAATTGTTTACCGGCGCATGTTGAAACTGCGCAGCTTTATTTCCGTCAACTTACGTTTGGTATCGCGCGGAAAATCACCCCGCATCATCCAATCGTAATAGGCGGGCTCCTTTTGGAATACCTCTGTTACCCGGGTACCCTTGTGCTTGCCAAAGTTGAAGATTTCTTCTCCTTGGTGGTTATACACCAGCCGTCCGGCAAAGTCTACGGTATTGCTCGAGGTGATGTCATGGAGCTTACCCATGTCATTGACAATGGTACCTACCTTTTTACCCATCATATCCAGCACGGGCTGGTCTAGGTAGCGTTCAATTTGTGACTCCAGCACCTCGTAGGTGGCTTGGGTATCTGCCTCTGCACTGTGGGCATCGGTAAGGTCTTTTCCGCAATAGAATTTGTACGCAGCAGATAGGGTTCGCTTCTCCATCATAAAGAAGATCTTTTGCGCATCTACCATTTTACGCTGCGAAACGTCAAAATCCATCTCTACCCTCAGAAATTCTTCTACCAGCACAGGCACGTCAAACTTCAGAATATTGAAGCCCGCCAAGTCGGCTCCTTCCAGAAATTGGATGAGCGACTTTGCTACCTGTTTGAAGGTAGGTTCGTCTTTCACATCTTCATCATAAATGCCGTGAATCATGGAAGATTCCTTCGGGATTTTGCGCTCGGGATTAACCCGGCCAGTATTTCGAATAATCTCCCCATTGGGCATGACTTTCAGAAAGGAATACTCGACAATCCGGTCGTTTACAATGTTGGTGCCCGTGGTTTCAAGGTCGAAAAATGCCAGCGGGTTCTTTAGATGGAGTTTCATATTAGCCTACTAGGTCTTCTGCTAAGGTTTTTAAAGGCAATCCATTAAAACTTGCTGAGCTCATCAGGGCCACGTTCCGGTTGGGAGATTTTTGTGCTTTGATCCATGTCTCCAACTCCTCAGAGTTAGTGAATACCATGAGGTTCTTATGCCCAAAAGCCTTCCGGATGGCCTCTTGAGTGAGCGGCTGTCTTCCCTTGCGTTCAGCAGCCTCTACATTATAATATATGGCAGCCTCCTGAGCACCGTCTAGCGAACCCTTGTATTGGGCGATGAAACTAGGGTCCAGGCTGCTGAAAGTATGCAATTCCAAAGCCGCTGATAGAGTCCGGTCAGGATACTGTTCCTGCAAGGCCCGGGTAGTAGCTTCTACCTTGCTGGGTGCATGGGCAAAATCTTTGAAAATCCGGTTACCCGCTCCCTCAGCCAATGTTTCTAAACGGCTAGAGGCACCACTAAAGGATTGGATGACACCGTAGAACTTTTCATCGGTGATGCCAATGCGATTACACACCCGTAGGGCTCCCGAAATGTTGTACATATTATGCCGACCGAAAACCTTCAAGGGAATCTCTCCTTGATCCGTTTTCAGGTACGTAATGCCATTTTTAATTACATGGGGATGCTCTGTATATTCCAGAGGAGTTACATCTGCGCGCTCTTTCCGACAAATAATGGAGGCTACCGAATCATCTTCGTTGAAAACCAAAGAGCCAGCTTTGGGAGATGCATCAGCAAAATGATCAAACTGGCGTACATACTCATCTTCATCGGGATATACATTGATGTGGTCCCAGGCAATACCGCTGATGAGCCCTATATGATGGTGGTAGTTGAGCATTTTGGGCCGGCTATCTAAGGCAGAAGAAGGATATTCGTCTCCCTCAATTACGATGATGCTTGCCTCATGGGTTAGTTTTACCCGGCCTTCAAACCCCTCTACTGAAGCTCCCACTACGTAGTCAGTATCACGCCCTACACCGTTTAGTACGTGCATTACCATGGCCGTAATGGTGCTCTTGCCATGGCTGCCCGCAATGACAATGCGCTGCTTGTTTTTCGTCTCTTCGAAAATGAACTCGGGAAAAGAATATACTTTTATACCAAGTTGCTGGGCTTTTTGCAATTCAGGGTTGTCACGTTTTGCATGCATTCCCAAGATGACCGCGTCTAATTCGCCAGTGATTTTCTCAGGGAACCAACCCATGGCTTCAGGGAGCAATCCAGCATTGGCTAGGGTCTCGCGAGCCGGGTCAAATATCTCGTCGTCCGAACCAGTAATGTCCAATCCCTTTTTTTGTAACGTGAGGGCCAGTTGGTGCATTACGCTGCCCCCAATGGCAATCATGTGAATTCGCTGCATGAAATGTCGTTTTCGAAAAAAGCCCCTTTCAGTGGGCAAACATACACATTTTTTAGGTCCAACTTATCGACTATCCGACTTCCCATACTGTGTGGAAGAGGTGTGGAAAAGTATGTGATTATTGTAAAACCTTGTGGGTAAGTGAGTTTTGTTTTTTACAATCTGTGGATAAACCCTGTGGGTAACTCGATTTTATCAACGCTTTCTTCTCTAAAGTTACTGATAATGAGTGTTGTACCTTCTTTTCTTGTCTACAATCGGCTAGCCGAATCTAATTTTCAATGTATCATAAAGTGGGTTTCAGGTGGCATATTTTCCTGCTACTTTTGAAGTACCAAAGCATATCAAAGTATAAAACCAACGTTGGAACTGGTAGCGATGGGTAGCACGTTTTTGAGCGAGTGAAACCAGTTCTGAGCCCACAGCTTTTTACCACTTTCTATGGAGTCAAATACTGCCGGATCAAACCGTACGGCCCGCAATCGCCGATTGGCGAATAACGAGTTGCTGAACAGCTTGGGGAAATTGCCCCCTCAGGCGGTGGACTTGGAAGAGGCAGTACTGGGAGCTTTGATGCTGGAGAAAGATGCTCTCACCGCAGTGATTGATATTTTGCGTCCGGAAAGCTTCTACCGCGACGCTCACAAAGAAATTTATAAAGCTATTGTAGACCTGTTCCACGAGTCGGAACCGGTAGACCTGCTTACCGTTACCCAACAGTTACGTAAGAACGGTACTTTGGAAACCGTTGGGGGGCCGTTTTATGTGACCGAGCTAACTACTAAGGTAAACTCAGCGGCCAACGTAGAATACCACGCCCGGATTGTATCGGAGATGTCCATTAAGCGGGACATCATCCAAATAGCCAGCGAGATCCAAAAAGAAGCCTACGAAGACACCACAGATGTATTCTTGCTGTTGGACAAGATGGAGTCGGCGCTTTTTGAGGTGAGTGAGAGCAACATTCGAAAGAATTATGAGGATATGCGCTCCATCATGCGGCAAGCCATTGCTGAGCTGGAGGCGAAGAAGGACCATACCGATGGCCTAACGGGTATTCCCACCGGCCTTACTGCGCTAGACCGGGTTACGAGTGGTTTTCAGAAATCCGATTTGATCATTATTGCTGCTCGTCCTGCGATGGGTAAGACGGCCTTCGTACTGTCTGTTATGCGAAACGCCGCCGTGCAGTTTGGATACCCCGTGGCCATGTTCTCTTTGGAGATGAGTAATGTGCAGTTGGTGAACCGTCTTATCTCTTCCGAGGCTGAGCTGGAATCGGAAAAGATCAAGAAAGGAACGCTGGCTGATTACGAATGGGAACAACTGATTCACAAAACAGGTGGGCTTTCGGAGGCTCCCATCTATATCGATGATACTCCGGCCTTGAGTATTCTGGAATTGCGCGCTAAGTGTCGCCGACTCAAGGCCCAGCACGACATACAGATGGTAATCATCGATTACCTGCAGCTGATGACCGGGGATAAGAGTAATGGAGGTAACCGTGAACAGGAGATTGCTTCCATCTCACGGGCACTCAAGAATATCGCGAAGGAGCTGAACGTACCTGTGATCGCGCTATCCCAGTTGAGTCGTGCGGTAGAAACCCGGGGCGGTGACAAACGACCTCAGCTGTCCGATCTTCGGGAATCAGGGTCTATCGAGCAGGACGCCGATATGGTATGCTTCCTGTACCGTCCTGAGTATTACGGTATTACCGAAGATGAAAGCGGTATGCCTACTGCCGGAGTGGGGGAGGTAATCATTGCCAAACACCGGAACGGTTCGCTGGAGGATGTGCCCCTTAAGTTTATCGGTAAGTATACCAAGTTTACAGACTTGGGAGGCCCCGTGGATATGGGGGCGTTCAACCAGAGTTTCCCTAGTACACCGGGTATTCCCAGTGAGTTTGATGATAAACCCAAGACCATGACCTTCGGAAGTAAGGCCAATCCCTCCGCGCCAAGCGGTCCTGGGCTGGATCAAGGGGAAGACCAAGCCCCGAAAAACTTCCCGGGTAGTAACGACGAGTCAGCTCCTTTCTAATTAGGTCTTATTGAGTCAGCCCTGGAATCGGGCTGTTTTTTGCTTCACAGAATTGGGTTTTCTTGTTCGGTTTCTGGCTAGCGACAACTACCAAGGCCCTGCTTCTGGAAGGGGGCTGCTCTGTTTGCTCCTAAATAATTCTTGGGTTGCGGGTATCTATTGGGGAAGTGTTTATCTTTTCGAATTCAAAACCGGTCCCACAACCCAAATTCATTATGAAAATTTTTCAGGTTGATGCCTTTACGGAACGCCCATTCAACGGTAATCCTGCGGCTGTTTGTATGGTGGAGGGTGGAATAGACGACGCCACCTGCCAGGCAATTGCCACAGAAATGAACCTGAGCGAGACGGCCTTTGTAGAGGAGCTAGAGGGAGAGTTTAATTATTCGCTACGTTGGTTTACACCCGCTGCAGAAGTAGACCTGTGTGGCCATGCCACCTTAGCCAGTGGCCATGTCTTGTTTTCTGAAGGAATCAACATGGAAAACAACACCGTACGTTTCCAAACCCGTTCAGGAGAATTGTTGGTGCATCAGGACAAGGATATGCTGGTGATGGATTTCCCGGCCAGGTTAAGTGCAAATATGCCACTGCTAGAGGAGTTTGAGGAAATGTTTGCGGGTAGTGAGATTGTGGCGGCAGCCCGGGACAAGTATAATCTGATCCTGGAGATGCCCACCGAAGCGGTGGTAAGGAAGGCTACCCCCAATATGGAAGCGATTGCTGAGCATTCGGACCAGGGGGTGATCATTACCGCACCTGGAGATCGGTATGACTTTGTGAGCCGCTTTTTTGGGCCCAATGTAGGGGTGCCGGAAGATCCCGTTACCGGTTCAGCCCATTGCCAGTTGGGGCCGTATTGGGCCAAGAAATTAGGGAAGAACAGTTTTCGGGCTTACCAAGCCTCTGCCAGGGGAGGGGAGATCGGTGTGGAGGTGAAAGAAGACCGATGCCTACTGAAAGGGTATGCGGTAACGGTATTCCGTGGCGAGTTAGCCATCTAATGGTTGAATGAAGCAAGGTTGAGGTTGAAGGAGGGCCAATCTCATTTGTGAGTAGGTCTATACTGAACTTCTTCGTGTAGGTGCCCCCGCTTCAAAAAAGAAAAGCCACTCCGGTTTCCCGAAGTGGCTTAGTTGTATCGTTCAAGCTCTGGATTACAGAGAGCCCAATTTCACAATCATGTCGGCTGAGCGGTTAGAATAACCAGCCTCGTTGTCGTACCAGCCTACTACTTTCACCAAGTTGCCCATTACAGACGTCATTTGGGAGTCGAAGATGTTGGAGTGAGGATTGCCCACAATATCCGCAGATACGATAGGATCTTCAGTGTATTCCAGAACACCCTTCAGGTCACCTTCAGATGCTGCTTTCATAGCTGCGTTGATTTCCTCAGCGGTCACCTCTTTGTTCAATACAGCTACCAAGTCTGTCAATGAACCGTCGGGTACAGGAACACGCATAGCTACACCATCTAGCTTGCCGTTCAGCTCAGGCAATACTTTGCCTACTGCGCGAGCAGCACCCGTGAGAGTAGGTACAATGTTTACTGCAGCAGCACGGGCACGACGCAAGTCCTTATGGGGTGCGTCTTGTATGCGCTGGTCGGCAGTATATGCGTGAACGGTAGTGATGTATCCTTTATCAATACCAAAGCTGTCGTTCAACACTTTAGCCATAGGAGCCAAGCAGTTGGTAGTACATGAAGCATTAGAAACAATCTTCATGTCAGCCGTCAGCTTTTCATCATTTACTCCCAGTACAATCATGGGAATATCACCTTTGGCAGGAGCAGAGATCAATACCTTCTTAGCACCGGCAGTGAGGTGACCACCAGCACCTTCAGGGTCTACAAAACGACCGGTAGACTCCAATACAACGTCCACGTTGTGCTCTCCCCAAGGTAGGTTGGCAGGTACCTTCTCCGCAAACACACGGATAGCTGTGCCGTCTACAATGATGTTTTCTGCATCATGCTCTACGTTACCAGGGAACTTGCCGTGTACAGAGTCGTATTTAAGCAAGTGGGCGAGGGTAGCGGTATCGGTCAGGTCATTGATCGCTACCACCTCTACGTTGTCTTTGTTCAGGAGCGCTTTGAACGTAAGGCGTCCAATGCGTCCGAAGCCGTTAATGGCTACTCGGATGTTTGCCATGGAGTGTTAAGGTTTTAGTTCCTTATGAATTCGCGGGTAAAATTAGATTTATCCCCTTCATAAACCAACAATCGATAGGTAAGGTGCCAAGGGTTGGGTGCAATCCTTTGCAAGTGCCAATTCTTTCCTGGAATTGACTAAATTAGAAGAGAAGTGGATAAGTTTGGTGAGGATTTTTTAGTGATAGTTGGTGGGGCGAATTGTTTCCTCTATATTTGCACCACATTTCGGGAAAACGACCCGGAAACAGTCATTTTGACAAATAAAAAGGTCCGTTCGTCTAGGGGTTAG
>DMST01000495.1:0-791 GCA_003454975.1 Cytophagales bacterium
TGACGGGTTGTTTATTGACAAACTCAAACAGCTCTACCCGGCCGTAGGGCGCGTAGTTGGCCAGTAGGGTGCTGAGGTCGGTGCGGGGATCGGGCGGTGGAGTCACCGAGACCAAGAGGGGAGCAAAGACGCCTTGTTCGTCCGACTCGTAGCTGATTTGGTATTCGCCTACGCCCCCAAGTTGAGCAATCAGCCCCTCGCCGTTTTCACCAATGTAGATCGTCTGCTTATCCGAAGCAATCAGCTTTTCTGATGTATCCGGGGCCGTTTTGCGTACCGTATACTGCCCCACAGGTTGGTTGGTTTTCAGGAAGAAGATATCAGCATCGCCTAGGTAGAAAGCAATCTTTCCGTCTACTACCGGCAGGCGTACCCCCTCCTGATCCAGCGCCCGGATCTCGGGCTGGCAGGGTATGAGTAGGCTATCTACCAGCGTATTGTGTGCGTCTACCCAAGCTTGGACCAAAGGTTGGTCATTGGCCGAAGGTTCGAAGGCAAACCAGTAGGGTTTTATCGTTTTCATGGCCTCGAGCCAAGGAGCGAAGGCGGCTTCAAACCGCTGACCGCAGAGGGTATCGAGCCACTGAATCTCTACGCCGATGTGGGCCGGTGTCTCCTGCCGAATGAGCTGCTCAGCAAACTTGCGGAAGCCTTCCTCGCGGAACCGACCGCCATAGCGGGGCAAGATGACGGTGATGCGGAAGGAATAGGGGTCATTGCTCCCGGCGCTGTAGCGCGCGCCCAGGCTATCGGGCTCCTCTTGTTGCAGTTCAAGCAGCTGCTGGCCTTCC
>DMST01000495.1:832-3185 GCA_003454975.1 Cytophagales bacterium
CCCGCAGCAGCAGGTGCTCTACAATGTGAAGGCCCTCTATGTCCATGATATCGTTACCCTCTTTGACTCCAAACAGGGTGTGATGGCCCACCTGTCGGATGCCTAGCAAGCGACTGATCCGACGCTGAAAACCAGATATGTTCTCTGAACCCCAAACGGATTCCGCACTGCCCTGCTGAGTAAAATCATAGGCTTGGGTACGGTGCGAGGCCAGCTGGTCGTACTCCTCAGCAAATTGCTGCTTATCGGTCACTAATCGTGATAGTACCGCCTGACGGGCTTCTTCATATACCGGGAATTGATCAGGGCCGGTTAACAGCGATTGTATGCCGCTAAGCTGAACCAGGGCGTAGTCCTGGAAAGTTTCTGCAAAGCGGCCCAGCAGGTGGTCTAATAGTTGATTGCGGCGCTGCAAGAAGGCCGCTGGGGTTTCGTCCGTTTCCAGAAAGGTGCGGTACACGTTGTCTAGGTCTGCCGTAAATTCCTCCCAGGTTTGCCCACTATCTACCCATGGCTTGAACAACGGAGCCACATCGGGCACCTCATACAGGGGCTGAAAATAGCGGGTTTGGGAGACCTCCGGGCTGAACGAAAACAGCTCGGGCAGGTGTGCAATCTGGCTCAAATAATTGGCCAGTAGCTGCTCAAAGGGCAGCAAGAAGGCCTTAAACTGCTGGGCACGTGCCTTACGTTCTGGAGTTTCGTCATCAGACAGCCCGTAGTCACCAATGCCGTACACCTCCGGGAAGTCCTGCTGTACCGAATAGTAGTCAGTAACCTGCCGGTCGTTGCCCGTGGGGCTACTAAAGCCATAGTACGGGGCGGCGGGTATTTGCTCATCCTTAGTGGCTAGCCGCAGCCCTTCAAACTGTGCGGCCACGTTGGTAGCGTTTACCAATACAGGCAAATCGTTTTGGGTGGCTGTAAGGCCAGACTTACTTACGCTCAGGCGGGGCTTGTATACCTCGGCGTATGTGAGGTCCAGACAGTCGATTACCTTGCGACCCATCACGCGGTTGTCCACGTAGCTGGAGATGGTAAAATCGATAACGGCCTCCACGCCCTCTACCTCCATCATGAGGCGAACCAGATCGGAGGTGTAGACCACCGTTTTGTTGCGGGCAGAGCGGAAGGCCGCGTCATCAATAAAGCCGTGCCGGAGCAGCGGACCGTTGAAGATTTCTTCCTGGCTGAGGCCTTGGGCAGCCATCTCACTCAAAGTGAAGAAGGTATTGGAGGGGTTGAGGAATTCCTCTACCCGGTAGTATGCTTCGGCCAGCACTTGGTCTACGGCAAAGCCGGGCTTCACAATGATTTCGCCGAAAAGGGCCAGCTCTTGCACCCGAGAAGATTGCAGTTGAAACACATCTTCGCTCAGGTTGCGGTAGCGGTTTAGGTATTGCCATATCCCATCGGTACCGTACAGATGCTCGTAAACTCGGTTGAGCTTTTTCTGGTAGGCGTCGTATACGGGGTCTTGCGGATCTAACAATACCTGGTAAATGGCCTCTTCAAGGGCTATTTGTTGAGCAAAAGCATTGGGCAGGTTGGCATCCGTATTTGCGTACTGAAAATGCACCGCCAGTGCGTCGCGCAGTTCAGTAGGGTTAAGCCCATGGATGGCAGCATCGGAAGCAAAACGCAGCCGAACCGAGAGCAAAAGCGGGGTGTCCTCACCGGCCAAGGTGAGTTCTAGCTGCAAGTCATAAGTACGGGCGGTGGGCACCAGGCTGATGTTGTTGCTCAGTACCCCTACCGTGATGGCTTCTATCTGCGTGTAATCGCGGTTGGTGCTGTTGGAGAGCTCGTGCCAGTCGATCCACTGCACCGTAAAGGGTACCGGATCCTGATCGGCGATGGCGAGCTCCAATTCCAGCAAATCGTCTTGCTTGATGTAGGCCGAGAGTGCAAAGTCGTTTAGGGTTACCTCGGCGTAGTACTCGTAGAAAAACTCGTCGTGGTTGACCTTGTCCACTCCGATAAAAAAGTCGATGTCTTGCCCCCGGGTTTGGTAGTTAACCGAAGTCTCATCTGCCATGAGGTCTACCTCTCGAATGGCCCAATCGATCTGGTCCCAATAAGGAAACAGCAGGCTGAGCTGGTAGGGCCGGTTGCTGCCATTGGGGGTTACCGATGCAAGAAAAGTATTCTGATTCAGATCGCGCAGGTGGGGTTCGGTGGCTTGTTCGTCGGTCTCAAACTCCAACTGCAAAGTGTAGAGCCCCTTGATGTGAACCGTGGGAAAGGTAGCCTCGGTATCGTCGAGCGAGAAACGCTCGAAGGTAAGCTCGCCCAGCTCCTCGGGGGTTTCACCAGGCTTGTAGTAGAGCCGCCGCCCGGCCGAGCGGGCCAC
>DMST01000495.1:3284-3429 GCA_003454975.1 Cytophagales bacterium
AACAGCCGGGGAGACTCTCCTTCAGCCAAGCCAGGCATGGGCATGTCTACCAGTACCTTGCGCAGGTCGCTCAGCGTGACGGGGGCTGAGGGCAGCACTACGTCTACTCCGGCTAGGTCCGTGGGGGTACTCGTGCTGCCAGGGT
>DMST01000273.1:0-3201 GCA_003454975.1 Cytophagales bacterium
CATAATGCGGTACTCGCTTAGGCTCTCGGTTTCGCCCCCCAGGTAGGGGTTGAGTTGCTCCCGCTCCTTGGCCAGCTTGGGGATATTAAAGAGCGTCTCCATGGTAAGGTTGCCCTGCAGGTCCTTGTACAGGAAGAGGTAGAAGAACTGGTTGGCCTGCCCCTGTGCCCGGAAGGTGCCGGGCGCCAGCCGATGCAGTTGTGAGTTGGCTCGCCGGATGCTCTTGTGAATGGTAGAGGCCAAGGGTGGTGCGGCAATAGAAGCAACGAAGCTATCCATCGGAAGGGCCGTAGCCAGCTCTTGCGCCAGGTACATGGGCGCGGAAGGCTCGCTGATCTGGCTGGCTGCCGTATCAGGGTTCTTTAGGCGGCTTTCGTCCAGACCGAAGATGAGGGCCTGGTAGGTGCCACCGCGCTGCAGGGGATTGCCCTTGTAATCGGAGGCTGTTTGCCGCAGGTCGATGGCAAAGTTGTGCCGGAGGTCTTCTTGCGGCTCCTGATTGAGCCGGGCCACGGCCTGCTCAAAGGCGGCCAGGGCTACCTTGTTGTTCTCGCGAACTACGGACAGCTCTTCCTTGCCCTCTTTGGTGAGGTACACCCGGGTAAAGGTACGGTAGGGCGTGCCCTCCTCCGTAGCCAGTTCGGGCTCGGCAATGTCCATGTAATGCCCCGGAGGCAAATGGGTAATGCGCTCCCAGTTGATGCTGCCTACTTCGCTTTCTTCTACAAATACGACCCGGTAACCGGCGGGTGAGTTTTTGTAAGCCTGAAAGGTGACCGTGAGCGAGCGACCCAAACCGGGTATGGTAAGGGTATGCAGCAGGTCTAGCGTATGCTGAGGCGGAATATACTTGAAGAAGGGGCGCAACGCTTCGGACTCTTTCGTCTGCCGTACTTCCTCCATGAGGGTGGCTACCTCAGCTTCCTTCTCGCGGAAGTCCTGTCCCTGGCGAGCAATGAGGATCGCCTTGCGTGAATTAAAGCGTTCTTCTACCTCCACCTGCTGGCGCTGGTGCTGCTCTTTTCGCTCCTGCATGGCCCGCTTTTGGCCTTCTTTCACCGCATCGGTTTCGTGCTGGTGGGCCTCCTGCAGCTCACTGAGCTGATCAGGTTTTAGGTTGCCCGGCAAGTATTGGCTTAGCTCTTCACGCGGGATGAAGACTGTTTTTTCATCCTGCAAATCCTCGGCGTCACCTTTCTGCACGTCAGACAGTGCATTGAGTTCTCGGGTATGGCTGCCCTTGAGCGTAGTCAGCTCTTGCTTTTGCCGTTTGCTGAGCAGCTCTAGTTCGTTGGCGCGGTTTTGCTCCAGAATTTCCAGCTCAGAAGCCTGGGTCTGTTTGAACTGCTCCAACGCGTTTTGGTTAGCTGCGGTGGCGCTATTGACTACCGATTCAGCCTGGCTGTTGACCAGCTGCTCTTTCTGCTTCTCGTCCAGGTCGAGCCAGTCTTTGCGCAGAATGGTGATTTTCTCCTTTAAGGAATGAATCACCTCTTCGTCCTTGCGCTGCAAGGCAGCCACATTGCCTTGGTACAGGGCTTCCAGGGAAGCGATGTAAGATTCCTTGCGCTTGACCAGCATGGCCCATTCTTCTTCTACCAAGCGCCCAAATTCTACCGTGGTAGCCATGTCAGGGGCTGTTCGTACAAACTCCTTCACCTCAGCATCTACCTCGTGCTTGGTAGGAGCATCACCGTGCTGGTGTCGGTTTCGTACCGTGAGAGCGCTCTTGGCGCGCTGGTAGCGGGCATAGGGATTCAGGTAGTTTTCCAGGGGATTCCAGGATACGTTGCGCACGGCACCGTCTAGCTTCTTCAGCGTGAACTTATCGTCCACCTTGAAACCAAAGAACAGGCAAACGGCCTCCGGCACAGCCACGGGTTCGTTGCCCGCCGCCTTCATGGCTTTCTTAAAATCATCCTTCACCTTCTTCACGGTATCCTGATTGGCTCCGTGTTCGGCCAGGTGCATTTGCCATACCTGGTTGCGCAGGTCACGGGCCATGAGCGCCTCCAGCAGCTTGCGCTGTACGGAAAGCTCTTGCTGCTGAAATTCCTTCAGCATGAGTAGCTGTTCGGTCCGCACCCGCTCCTCAGCACCCGTCCGCTTGAGAGCAATTTCTACCTTCTCCTGCTGCGTCTGTAGGGTAGCTACAAAGTTTTCCAGATCCTTCTCCAGCTTCACCTTCTGCTGATTGTGCTTTTCTTCCAGCTTTTCCAGGTCGGGGCGCAGAGCCTTCCGAATAGGATCGCTGGGCAAGCCCACATCTTCCAGGGTGAGGTTGTAGTTGGTCTGCTCGTTGATGTATCGCCGCGAGTTGTCGGTCGCCATGGTTTCCAGGTGGGCCGATTTGAAAATACCGGCGTTGGTATTTTCGGTATCCAGCGCCTCAGCATGCGTTTGCAGGTTGCTGGTCACCTGGCCGTTGATGGCCTCCATCTGGGTATTGATGGCCGTTTGCATGGCCCGTAGCACCTGATTGAGTGTCTGCGCTTTTTGTACGACATGCCCGGCAATGCTCTGCGAGGCCTCAATGGTGGAATCCAACGAAACCAGGCTGGCCTGCTCAGCATCCTGGGCAGCCTTCTTGGTACGTTCGTAGGCCTCATTGACTAGCTCGTCCATCTTGCTGCCCTGATCCGATGCGGAGGTGATGGCCATCACGGAGGCCATGTGGCTAGACAGTTGGGTAAGGGCGTTGGCGGCCGCCTGAAACTTGACCGCAGCCTTGCTGATCTTGCCGTTGGTGCCCTTGGCGCTGGTAACAGCAGCCTTGGAGGCCGTGAGCAGATTGTCGCTATTTTGCTTGGAGCGCACCACCGAGGTATACAGTCGGTTGGCCTGCTCAGACCGGCTCACCTGCTTGTCTAGCTCGATCTCGGCCTTCACTGTGGCTCCGTGGGCATAGTACAGGGAGGTTTTTGCTCCCTGACTGATGGTATGCTGCGCCTGGTCCTCCTGCTTGAGCAGGCGGTTGGCCGAGGCGAGGGCACCCTTCAGGTTTTCAAAGTACGTTGTTGTCATGATCAACTACATTTAGGGTTAACTCTTTATTTTCGGAATAGCGATGGTTTTTCCATCCTTCTGCAATTCGCGGGCAATACCCGCGTGCATATCTTCTGCTCGGATGCAGGTTTCTTCCCGGGCGGCCGCCCGCAAGGCCGCATAGCGGTATACATTGATGGCGGCGCCACCGGCCAG
>DMST01000273.1:3234-5720 GCA_003454975.1 Cytophagales bacterium
GGGTATAATCCCGGGCCAAGGCTTCCAAATTGAGATCATCGGCAGGCTGCATACCTTGGGTGAAGATGCCCTGCCAGATTTGGTGGCGCTGGTTGGCATCGGGCACGGGGAAGTACACCATGCTCTGGAAGCGCCGGGTAAAGGCTTCGTCCAGGTTGTTGCGCAGGTTGCTCGCCAGAATGATTACGCCGGGGAAATCTTCCATGCGCTGCAGCAGGTAAGCCACCTCCTGGTTGGCATGGCGATCGTTGCTTGTTTTGGTAGATGTACGCTTGCCAAACAGGGCATCGGCCTCGTCAAAGAACAGAATCCAGTCCTGATTCTCTGCCTGGTCAAATACCTTAGCCAGGTTCTTCTCCGTCTCGCCAATGTACTTGCTCACAATGAGCGAAAGGTCGATGCGGTACACATCGCGCCCGGTCACTTTGCCCAGCAGCGAGGCGGTGAGAGTTTTGCCCGTACCGGGAGGGCCGTAAAAGAGCACCTTGTAACCCGGGGCCAACCGCCGCCCCAGGTCATAGTCTTTGAGTAGTTGCTCACTGTGTACCAGCCAGTCGCGGATTTCGAGCACCGACTCCATGGTGCGCTGGGCCAGCACCAGGTCCTCCCAATCGAGGGCGGTACTGACGTAGCGAGCGGGAAAGTCAGGGCCAAACTCGGGCTTGAGGATACCCCCGTGCACGAAGTAGGCCAGATACTCTTTGCTAACTTGCAATAGGCCCGCAAAACGCGGTTCGGATTTCTCGGAGGCCTCCAGATGAAGCACATTGAGCCGGGCAAAGAGGTAGTCACCCGCAAAAAGATAATGCAGCAAATGCCGGACCCGCAGGTTGTTTTCCCCACAAAGGAACAGGGCCGTTTCGCCCGTGGGCAAAAAGCCGCCGTGTACCTTGCCCCGTTGCCCGCCAAACTCCGTAAAGTGGCGGTCATAGGTTTGGTTTTTGGCGAAAAAACCGTCCACGGCCTCGGGCTTCAGGTGGGGAGCCAAGGCCAAGGCAAGCACGAGACGTTCCTGGGTATTGAGCTGATGTTCGCGCACAAACTGGGCATAATTGCCCGGGTCATCGGTGAGATCAGGGGGGGTGAGTTCCTGAAAAGTATCTACCGAAGCGGGCAGCTGAAAATAGAGCTTCAGGCGCACCTCAATACACTGTTGTAACCAAGTCAGTTCGCGTTGTAGGGTTTCGGCGTTATGGAGTAATTGTTCGCTCACGAGATCAAAGATTTGGGGTAGTGGGACCCCAGCTCACCTGCACCATGGGGTCCAGCCAGGGTAGTTTCACCATATTCCACTGCCAGGGCAGTCCGTCAAGCAGTATATCAAAGGGTTTGCGCTCCACTTGTAGTACCCAGGTAGGCGCAGGGGCGCGCAGAACAGCTTCGCGCATCAGGAAATTGGCCTGAAAAGAGGCCACTCCACTTTGGGCCAACCTTGGGCTTGGCTGCAAAGCGCTGCTAATCAGCGCATCCGTCTGTTCTATTTCGGTGTCAGTAGGGTCTAGCCGAATGGGCAGGGGGTCCTCTAGCGGCCAGCCCGCCAGCACCTTGCACAGGGCTAGTTGGGGCTCGGTAGTTTCGGTTTGCCCAGAACACAAGTACCACAGCAGCAGAGGCGCACGGGCATGCAGGGCGTCGCTTTGCCACTGGCCTTCGTCCGTAAGGTAACCTACGTGCTTAAAAAACGGCCGTAGAAAAGGCCACAGGATTACCAGCCCCCCGTTGGTGAGATAATATTCTTCCTGCGCGGGAGTATGAGTCCGCTTGCGGTCTTTGGCCTCGGGTTTGGCCTCCAACAGCTGTTTTACGTCCTTTTCCAGCCAGCGCAACTCCGGCAACAGAGTTTGCTTAAACTCCTCCTCGGGTACCGCCTGGTGCAGCTGCAGCCAGGTTTTGAGGCTTTCGCGCGACTCAGAAGGTTGGGGCAACAAGGCCATCAGTTGCTGTACCCATTGGCGTACTTTGTCGGATGGCGGCAATGCCGACGGAAACATCCAGCTGCGAAGCGCTCGGTATAGTACCTCAGGCAATGCCTGCAGCTCTTGTTGGTGGTCTTGCCACCATTGCGATAGCCATGCCTGGGAGTAGTTTCTTTCCCCTACCTGGGTTCTATCACCGGCTTTTTGATCCGAGCCTTTTTGCAAAGCATCCTGCGTTTCTGTTGCCTTGGCGGATGCAGCTGCATCCTTTTTTTCTGGGGACGAGGGTTCGGTTAAGGCTTGCCAAAGGGTAACAAAAGGGCCATAAGCTTCAAAGGCGGGATCCGCCAAATTAGGGTTAGAACGTTCACCTTGCCACTGCTGGCGGGCCCACTCCCAAAGCGTACGTACTTCAGCCTGCTCTATCAGGAGCCCCGGTAGGTATTCGTCCAGTTCTTTTAACCAGATGCGCCATAGCTCATCTGGCGGGGCGGGCCACACCTGAGCAGCCGAGAGCAACTCCACAAATTGCCGCTGCGCGGTCTCTTGTAGCCCCAACTGCGCCCGTTG
>DMST01000107.1 GCA_003454975.1 Cytophagales bacterium
CCACTCGGCGGCTCATGCACTGCCAGCGGCGGCCTCAAACAATGGCTCCATCGCTTACGCGTTTGCCCCAAATTATTAGAACGGTTTCGAGCCATGCCTTCGAAACCAAAAACCTATGTAAGCTTGTTGTTTATACTTACAGAAAGACGAGAAATACACCATGGCTGACCTCATCGAAGAATTCAACGCCTACCGCACTCAGATGAACGAGCGCATCCTGGATGCTGATAATAAAGTACTCAAGCGCATTTTCAACCTGGATACCAACGCCTACGCAGATACTTCCGACGAAGGAGGGCTGTCCGTACAAGTGAAAGAACTGCTGGGCCTCAGTACTTCCATGGTGCTCCGCTGCGACGATTGCATTAGATACCACCTAGGCAAATGCTATGAAGTAGGTATCAACAAAAAGCAGATCTTCGAGGCCTTCGCCATTGCCAATCTGGTAGGCGGCACCATCGTCATCCCCCACCTGCGGCGTGCAGTAGAATATTGGGAAGCACTGGAAGCCAAGGGCGAGAATGCTTAAGAAAGACCTGGAGCTGCAGCGCAGCTGGCAAAGAATGCGAGAGTACATTGGTGAGCACCTCGGCCGTCGGCCCAAGGACCTCAACGGCGTACTCTTCATGATTGGCGTACAAGAGCTGGGCCAGGGTCCTCGCCCCTTCTCCAAAGAA
This sequence comes from Cytophagales bacterium, assembly GCA_003454975.1. GTDB lineage: Bacteria > Bacteroidota > Bacteroidia > Cytophagales > Cyclobacteriaceae > DMST01. The sequence continues at coordinate 678 of DMST01000107.1, forward strand.
GAAAAGCAAGACCTCATGCACATTGCTATCTGCAAAGTACTCAGCTTCAGCGGATTCTACGAGCTAGAAGGTCTCGACGAACAAGGTTGGCCGCATTGGAAAAACACCAAGCCCCTTCCCAAATTCGACGTACTGGAGCAAGAAAAGCTCCTCAAAATGCACGTGCTCGAATACTTCGAAAAAGAACTAGAAGTGAAATTCTGAGTAAAAACCATACAGAAAACAGAGGTCAGAATATAGAAGAAAATGCATGTCCCATACATTGGGCGTCTGCGGCACTCTTTTTCTCAACTCCATCATATCTCTGTGCACCCACTACTATCTCTACTCTGCGAGAAAAATCGAACCTCGAACTTCCAACTTTGATTTACAATGAAAATAATATCCTATAACGTCAATGGAATCCGTGCAGCCATCAACAAAGGTTTGCTCGATTGGCTGAAAGCCGCCAATCCAGACGTGGTGTGTTTGCAGGAGGTGAAGGCTATGCCGGAGCAGGTAGACCTAAGTCCCATCGAGGAGTTGGGCTACGGTGTACACTGGTTTGCAGCCGAGAAGAAGGGATATTCGGGCGTAGCCATCCTGAGCAAGCCCACGCCCAGTCACGTGGAAAAGGGCATTGGCATGGAAGTGTACGATCGGGAGGGGCGCACCCTGCGGGCCGACTTTGATGACTTTTCTGTCATGAGCGTGTACATGCCCTCGGGCAGTAGCGGTGATGAGCGCCAGGCGCTAAAAATGCAATGGCTAGCCGATTTCGAAGTTTACGTGGCAGAGCTACGCAAAACCCACCCCAATCTCCTCATCTGTGGCGACTACAATATCTGCCACCAGGCCATCGACATCCATAATCCGGTAGCCAATAAGAATAGCTCGGGCTTTCTGCCCGAGGAGCGCGAATGGATGACCCAATTTGTGGAGAGCGGATTCGTGGATACCTTCCGCAAGTTTAACCCCGAACCCCACAACTACGCCTGGTGGAGCTTCCGTTCCGGTGCACGCGACAAGAATTTGGGCTGGCGCATCGACTACCACATGGTCACCGACACCTTAGCCGATCGCGTCACCCGTGCCGCCATCCTACCCGAAGCCAAACACTCCGACCACTGCCCCATTCTGGTAGAGTTAGATTAGAATGAGGGAGAGAATGTAGGATTGAGTTTGAGCAGAAATTGTAGAACGTAGAACGAAGTGTTCTATGCTAATAAGGGATAGAACGTTTTTCTCAATTCTCGCTTCTTACTTCCCGCTGCTGCAACTGGTCCACCTTCGCTTTCGCCTTGTTTGCGAGCTGCCCGCAGGCGGCGTCAATGTCCTTGCCGCGGCTCCGGCGTAGCGTATTGCTGAGACCATTTTTAGTTAGGAACTGACTAAAAGCCTCCAGCTTATCCTCCTCCGTGTTCACAAAGTCCGCCTCCGCTATGGGGTTATATTCAATTAGATTGACCTTGCTAGGTACGTGCCTGCTAAATTTCAGGAGCTCCCGGGCATCTTCAATGGAGTCATTGAAGTCATGAAAGACAATATACTCGAAGGTCACTTCCTTCTTCGTGATAGCATAATAGTATTGCAAAGATTCACGCAAGGCTTCCAGCGTGTTGCTTTCATTGATTGGCATAATCTCGTTGCGCTTGCCGTCGTTGGCCGCGTGCAGCGAGAGTGCCAGGTTGAACTTCACCGCATCATCGCCTAGCTTCTTGATCATCTTAGCGATGCCTGCCGTAGAGACCGTAATCCGGCGCGGCGCCATATTCAGGCCTTTCTCGTCCGTAATGTACTCTACGGATTTCAGCACGTTGGCGTAGTTGAGTAGCGGTTCGCCCATACCCATGTATACAATGTTGGTCAGCGGATGGTCAAAGTACTCTTTGGCCAGGGCATCGATAGCGACTACTTGGTCGTAGATTTCACCCGGGTCCAGGTTGCGCAGGCGGGGTAGGTAACCCGTGGCGCAAAACTTGCAGCTGAGCGAGCAGCCCACCTGGCTGCTAACGCAGGCCGTCATGCGATCTTCCGCCGGAATCAGAACTCCCTCAATCAGGTGCCCGTCGTGTAGGCGGAAGGCACACTTTATTGTGCCATCATTGCTTACTTGCTTGCTGTCCAAGGTGATGGGGCAGAGCACAAAGTTCTCCTGCAGCATTTCGCGGGTGGCTTTGCTCAAGTTCGTCATCCCCTCAAAATCGCGCGCTCCCTTGTTCCAAAGCCAGTCGTATACCTGCTTCGCCCGAAAGGGTTTATCCCCGAGGTCCACAAAATACTCCGTAAGCGCCTCCTGGCTCAGCGTCCGAATATCCGTCGGCTTTTTCTCCGCTACCTTCATGGCCGCAAAGGTACGGAAAAAGGGAGTTACCACAGAGCTAAACAGAGTAGGCTCTAGAGCAACCGCATTTAGGTTCGGATAGTCTAAACTACCCTC
>DMST01000089.1 GCA_003454975.1 Cytophagales bacterium
GGCGGCGGCGGCAAGGCCGGTCCAATAAGAAGTCTCCAATAACTCAAGGCTACCGGGGTTGGAGAACAAAAGCCCCCACTGGGCCACCAGCAAAAGGGATAGGGAAAGACACAGGCCACACCACTTGCGGATGACCAGGGCTTGGGCACCCCAGGTAAGCAAGACGACGGGCAGGCTGGCCCAAGCCAGTACGGTTAATGGGCCACGGCCGAAACCGAAGGCTAGCTGCGCAAGTACCAGCATCCCGAAATAGCCGATGGCAACATCGGTAAGGGTGAGGCCGAACGGCAATCTACTTTGGCTAGCATTGATTACCTGCGAGCAGGAAGAGGTGGCCGTATTTTGCCCATTGCCGCATACTTGTTGACCGAGCCAGGTGCTTTCGGCGTAGGCTTCTTTACCCAGGGTATAGGCCACAGCCAGGCCTAGCAGCGACAAGGCAAAGTACAGACCGGATACCCAATGGAGGTCTCCTGCACTGTTCAATCCCCAAATCACCACCACAGCCAGTAGGCCCAAGGTAGATACCACGGGGACTTTGAGCCGATTGTTCATTTTGGATTGCTCGTCTACCGCTACAATGATTCCCGTCCAGGTTTCGGAGAATTCCTCCACGGTGCAGGTGTACCGTTTTCCCCTATCGGTGAAATAGCGAACGCTTGTGCCCTTCTTTTCTACCCGGACAAAAGCGTCGCCTAGTTCGGAGGATTGGATTTGGGCCAAGAAGTTAGGCGGCAGCTCTTCCCAAGACTCTTTAGGCACCGAAAGCGCCAGGTTTTCAACATGGAAATAGTCCAGACTGTCTGTGATGGCACGCAAACTTGGAAACTCTGGATGGCTATGCAGTTGACCGTGTATTTGCCGCTCGGAATAGCGAGAATATCCGTTTTTGAGCAAAAGTTGATGGAGTAGTATTTCCATAGGCATTTGGTCTTGAACGCGCCCGAGGTACGGTAGGCTACGTGTAGTATTAGTATGTAGGAGGATGAGATCCTTGAATCGTTTTGTTACAAAAAACAATACAACGATGACCCCTTTTATAGAATTAAGGTGTTGAATTTTAGGACCTAATAAAACAGACCTTTTTTAAGCGTATTTCAGCTATGATATTTTGTTTAGTACTGATTTCGAATAACATCCTACGGTAGGATGAACGGTTGATTGGTATATTATTTGGTTGTATGTACTGTTAGATTGAGATGTAGCAATAAGTAGAACCCAGTTAGCTACTATAAAGTAGAGACAGAAAATAAGATTATTTCGAAGACGAAAAAGCCTCGATTTAGCAGGGAAAAGTGTGAATTGTCTATTGAATTTGATGAATAGAAAAGTGGAAGATATTGTGGACCAGGTTCCTGCCTTTTCTGTAGTGGAAACATACTAGAATTTAGACGAAGCTTAGCCCAAGCTAGCGGGTAAGGATGAATGCCATCTGGGAAGTAGTCTTGTTCTTCGAGGTCTTCGTCACTTTTACTCCTGTAAAAAAACTACTCCTTGGATAATCGATTCCCCCCTTCGCCCTGCGACCTGCGCAGGCCTACTATGGGATCGGCTGAACTCTGGCTCCTCTCGGCTCTCCTTTCTTCTAGAGCTTCCCAGGGTAAGGCAATATACTTCGATTCGAAAACCACAGAATTTACCACCCGAAGATACGACCAGTTTTGGGCGTCCCAGTTCATAGCATGGTTACCCCATCGGTAGGCCTTATATCCTGTTTCTGTTCGTCAGTTCCCCAACCTGCCACTGGCTGCCTTCAGATTCCTGATCACTCAGGACATCCTTGCCATTCGCTCGCGGTTCCTTCTGGTCTGGCCCGCTCGTGACTTTAACCCTATAGCATATTGCCATGCCTGGCACACAAATAAAGAGCCTCTAATAAGGCTCTATTGTGATTTCAAGGTTATGGGCATACAACAAAAGTATCCCTGGATATGCGATCATACCATAGGCCAAAAAAACGCCTCTTGTAGACCCCTTGGCCCCTCCAAAAACACGTAGACCCAGAAATGGGTACATCACAGTTGATGGTAAGGGTAGAGCCACCAGAGCTATAGATATAATCACAAGCATCATCGTTGGGTTCCACTAATACTTGCTCTTGGGAGATAGATAGTGGAAAGTAATCTTGGACTGTGATGGGTTCGGGATCTTCAATTTGCGCCATGGCACTTAGTGAGAAGAGGAGGAACAAACCTCCGAGGATGAGTTTTTTCATAGTTGAGTCCTATTTTTGGGTTGAATAATGAGACAATACTAACCATAGTATTTTTGATATACAAAAACGGGCCGCGTACACACGTGGCCCTTCTACTTTAGGATATCCGAAACTTAACTCCCCATTTACTCCGAAATCCGGTATTTCTGCACAGATTGGCTACCGGTTTGCTCGTCGTACATCCGCACAAACACCCAGCCCGTGGGCAGGCCAAAGGTGCTTAGGGTAGGCTGCGTGGAGGTTACCTCACCAACGGCTAGTTCCTGCCCGGTCAGGCTGATGACCGAGATAGTCACCGTTTTCGCCGTAGGATTCTCCAAGAAGTAAGTATCCAGACTTACCTCACCGCTAGCTCGCATGAGCGGAGGGAAAATTCCGACACCTCCACCCGGTCCGCTACAATCCGGACCTATGTAGCCCGTTACCGTGTGCCAGGCCGTCCAAGAGCAGCCCGCCTTTTGCGCCCGAAGGCGATACTGTTGAAACTGACCCGGGTTATTCCACAAGTGTATGTTCAGGTACTTGGTGCCCTGCCCGTTTAGGATATTGGCCCCCGATACCGTCCACTGGAAGTTGGTAGTTGCCGCAGGGTTGGTATTAGAAGCGCTCACCGCTTCTAGCTGAATGGCCGAATTGGGGCAAGCGAGCGACAGACTGGAAGGCCCGTTGATCTGAATGGAGGGCGTAGAAGTCCCCGGAATGCTGATCTGCTTTGTTTTGGTGCAGGATTGCCCCTGGTTGGTATAGGTAACCGTCAGCGTGCGGGTTTGTCCAGCCCCGCAGTTGCTGTTGGTCAGCGTAATAGACGAAGTTGTCATGTTCGAGGGCGTATTCACCGCTCCCGAGATGCTCCACTGGATGTTCGAGATACCTCCGGTACCGCCCGTGAGCGAGTAGGTATCGCTGCTATTCAGCGTAGAAGGTCCCGAGATACTGTAGTCACAGGGGGTATTGGTACCACCCCCATTCCCCGGATTTCCCCCGATACCCACGGGCGGACCTACCATAGTACCCTTTACTACGTAGGTACGCACAATACTTCCGTTGCTCATCAAAGCACCGCTTTTGATGCCCGGGTTGAGCGGCCAGCTATCCTTGTACGAATAGTTGTTGCCCGATTTCGAATAGATAAACACCGCGTGCTGAATACCCGAACCCAGGTAATTATCGAAGATGGCCACTACCCCCCTACCCAGACTCAGCTGCTGGCTGATATAGGTAGGTGTGGGACTATTGTTCCGCTCAAAGAGATCGTTGGCGTTGCCTTGTAGCTGGTAGCTATGCGGCAAACCCAGCCCAAATTCGAACAACGTACCTTCATCATCTTCGCAGCCTCCGCCCAGGCCACCCAGTACGTTCGAACTACCATACATGGCATTGCCTTGGCACCACGTGTCGTTTTGGCTACAGCTAAACTCAGCAAAACAAGGGATCTGCGGATCGTTGGGGTTCGGGCAATCAAAGGAGGTGGGGATAGGATGCGTACCCGAGGTTGCCCCGTAGGCATAGGCATGATCTAGCGAATACTCAATCTGGTTCACTCCCGCCCAGGCAATGCCGCGGGGCACCACACAGTCGCTGTAGAACCGCCATTCATTAAAGTTGATCTGGTTGGCCTGCAGGTTGGGTTCATTCTCCAATGCGTTGGATTCCAGCGCGGCCACCAGCGCAAAAGTGTAGCAGGGCCCTTGCACTATCTGGTCCTCCACGTGCGTAGAATGCCGCACCGTTTGGGCATACGAGAAGTGGGCCACCAGGAGCAATCCCAGCGCCAAAATACGATTCGTTTTCATCGTGTGGTGATTTGGTTTACGTTTAATGGACCTCTAAAATAGGACACCTGCCCAGACCAAGCCGTCCCACCTGCCCCCAATATCTCCCGCTCACAAAACCCTGACCGTCAAGGGGAAACCCACGCGTGCAAAAGTACTTCATGGATTGGAAATCCACTTATTTTCGGTAGCAGGTCATTTTAGGCCTATCGTGCTCACAGTTGTACTGGTCACGTAATTATCTCCACCATGTCATCTTGAGCGATAGCGAAAGATCTCGGTCGCAAGGACTAATCAACCATCTCCTCCTATCCCATTTTCCAGGATTCACCCCCAGCCCCTCCCCCTTTTCTGTAGGTTGGGAAGCATGCTTCCCAACCTACAGAAAAGGACTACGCAAAGCCGATTTGCCTTTCCTGATGATATCCGAATATCTTGAGATGTACATGCCGTTTTAAAAAAGTACGGTTTAGGAATACGATCGACTGCACGCAGAGTCCTTTGTCCTCTTTAGCTAACTAGCGAAAGAGGGGGCAGCAAAGCCAGGTCATTGTGTGGTCCGCAGACTTGGTATACTTTTCAGATATGGCGCTACGCGCTCATCGTGCTTCTGGTCATGTCTTTTTCTCCGCCGTGTCATCCTGAGCCT
>DMST01000220.1:0-405 GCA_003454975.1 Cytophagales bacterium
CGGCAAGCCTCTACCCTACCGGCGGTAATTACTCCTGCGGCCACCGCCCTGTCTCTGGAGCAGTCCTTCAACGAAGACGTCAGCTTCAGTCAGTTTCCCCTCAAGTTCCATCCCGATCTGTTTCCCAACGCCACCACCGTTTAATCCCCACACACCATGAATACCTATTTCAACAACGGGCAGCTTGTCATTCCCAATCCGAGCTTCAACACCTCAGTTAAGTATACCGGCAGTGGACTGAAAAAGGAGGGTAACACCATCCGCCAGATCTACATCCACCATACGGCGGGCAGCTCGCTCAGCGGCAAAACACCCATTTCCTTTCACATACACGGCGGCCTGAAGGATGCCTCGCAAGACGGTATCATCTATAAAATGCACGACTACCTGGAACGCACTACCTGC
>DMST01000220.1:464-3378 GCA_003454975.1 Cytophagales bacterium
CCTGCCACTTGGGCGTAGCCAATGGCTCCGGTACGTGGTCTAACCGTGAATACCTGAAGCAAGAAAACGGAGGCTTAGCGGACATCAACCGAGGAGTGGACCAAGCGCAGCACCTCACCGAATCGCCTATTCTGGATTACTATGACGCCTCCAAGTCCAAGGACATCGGGTGCGATTTTGACCGCGATACGGTGGGCATTGAACTCATCAACTTTGGCTGGGTAGAGAAATCAGGTAACAAGTGGAAGAACTACCTGGGAGGGTCGCTAGACATCGAAGACTCCGACGTAGTCACCTACGGGTATGCCAGTACCGACCAACGCCACAAGAGCAAAAAGGGCTATCGCGGTAAGCCCTATTACCTAAAATACACCCAAAAGCAGATCGCTTCTCTCAAGCAATTGTTAGTGTACTTAGCCCTGGAAAACGATGTGCCGCTCAAAAACGAGAAGGAGGCCATATTCCAGCTTAACCGCAGTGCGCTCACCAAGCAGCCCGGCATCTACACGCATTCTTCCGTGCGGATAGACAAGTTTGACTGCCATCCTCAGCCCGAGCTTATCGAGATGCTCAAAGAAATCGATGCTTTGGGCCACGCCATCGAATTTCTGGCCGCCATCCGCGCCTCCATCCTCGATACCTTCCCGGTGGAAGAGTGGCTGGCACAGGGCTGGCTCAACAGTCAGGAAGAAGCAGAAGCAGGCGTAGACCGCTGGCTCGACATTTTGGTAAAATCCTACGTGGCCCGCGAGGACCTTACCCAGGTAGAACGGGAGGTCATTCAGAAGTACATCCAGCCGGAAGTAATTGGCGAAGCCGCCGCCGTAGCCGAAAAGCTATTCTTTGCCCTTTCGGCCGCCAACTACCGCAAGTTTTTAGACAGCTACGCATAAGCAATCCTGGCATTACCTTTCAAGACGCTTTACCATGAACGCAATAGAAGCCTACATCCTACACCTGATCAACGATGCCCCTACGGCCGAAGCGCTCATCGCGCGCATCAAGGACGACCCGCGTGACGGTGCGGGCTACGGCCTGGGGCCGAAAACTGCGGAAGCAGTACTTGCCTTGCGCGACGAAAAAGGTGGCTTTCAAAGCCTACAGGACCTGCTAGAGGTATCCGGATTTGGAGTAAACAAGCTCAACGATTTCATCCACAGCTTTGAAGGCGAGCCCACCTCTGATGCAGCATCTCAAGAAGACACGGGCCCAGTGAAATCGCCGCCGCGCCCAACGGACGACGATTCCAATGACGGGCCACCGGTTGATCCTAATACAACCGGAAGGGATATACTGCTCAAGTGTCTGGCACCGGGGCAGTCCATGGCAGGCTACCGGCTACACCTGCGGCCCCTGCCCGGCACCCCTGCCCCCATGCTGGATACCTACCCCATAGCCGAAACCGGGTACGTACGCCTGCATCTTGCCTCTTCGCCTACCACTATGCATTTCAAAGCCTACCTCATCAATGCCAGCGGCGTGCTGAAATACAGCTACCCTATTGCCATCCCTGCGGGGTAAGATTCTCCTTGATACGGATTAATGGCTATACTAGCGTGGAAGTACCTTCCGCGCTCCACCTAGCCCCAGGGGGTTAGTTCCCTTTGTATTTATGGTTTGGGTGAAATGATCTTGACTCCGCAGAGTATCTGTACAGGTAGTTTTACTCTGGTGCGCCAACCTGGTGTAAGATTCATTTCAAGCGCTGCGCGCTCCTTGAATGGGTTATTCATCCTCACGAAGCTAGATGTTGAATAAACCAGAAACTTAGTTACGAACACCATGATGGGAATGATAAGGTAGGTTGGAACTCCGTTCCAATGCATAGTAGTGTCTGGAAGTAACTTCCGAACTAGGGAATAGGGGGCACATAACTAAGTTCCACTTCACAAATTCCTCAGTTCGTTTATCTTCAGGTATCAAGGGAAATCCCAGCCAAAAGCGCCCGGCCATACACCTCATGAATGAAGAACTGAAAGTGAAGCTCAGAGAGGAATTAGCCACCGATTACGACCACCCAGATTATGATCCGCGTGTAGAGGCAGGCCGGGTGCGCGCACTGGAATGTGACATCGTCAATCGGTTTGGATTTGAGGGAGTCAAGCTAGTGTTCGAAGATCGAAACAGTAGCAACTTCCACTTAATCGGCCAATTTCCAGCCGCCAGCCCTTGGGCGTACCTCAATGACAAAGCACTCCCTGAGTTTGTGGAGGCTAATTTTGCGCCTATCGCCCCCAAGATTCCTACCCTACTTTTTACCCTCAAAGAGCAATGCACCTTTATATACTGTGAAGAAAAAGAGGAGCAATGGTATTTGCATTACCTGTTTAGCCACATGCAAGACCGGTTTGGCGGTGGGGAGTACCTAACCGTATATACGGGAGGGGCACCCCTATTGACTCCAGAACCCAACGAAAGCTTGCGCGCACAGGGCTGGCCCATCCCTGATGACTTAGCTACGTTCTATGCCATCCATAATGGCTTTGGCCAGGAAGAAGACTGCTACTGTGTGCTGCCCAATGACCAGCTAGAAATCATGGCTGCATCTACGAGTGAACAAGGGCCTGATGATATTTTCGATTTTTTGTCCGCCCAGCTATCCGATAAAATCAATCTGGACCCAGCACCACCAAAAGAACAAGAGCCCTGTAACGATCTACTCAAGTTCTACCCGGACAACGCGGGCAATGCCCAGTGCTTCTACAAGAAAGGACAGAACACTACCGTGCGTTGGTGGCACGATGATGAGAATGCCTTCGAGGAGATCGGCTTTTTCGAGTTTATAGACCAAGCCATGAGCGATCTTGATGATCCCTTTTAAAGCTACTCAACAGACCGCGTGAGGGATAGAGCCTCTGTTTGAGCTCTCCCGCACCGTACCCTGAGGTTCCGCCTTGCGGGATGACCCGATGGT
>DMST01000220.1:3432-10061 GCA_003454975.1 Cytophagales bacterium
GGGAAGCGAGTGGTGATAGCCCGGCCCCGTCTTTTGCTGCCTGAGGCGCTCGAAGAGCGAGCCCCGAAGGCAGCAAAGGCACGGGGACACGCCCACTTTCCTTTAAACCCTCGGTAATAATAGAAATCACCATCCAAATACGGTGAATTTGCGTATACTGAAGGCTATGAAACGGCTATTCGGTCCTGGAGACCAAAAAGTGTACGAGACGGTGGTGCAGGAATCGGACACGGCGACTTTTCATGGTGCGCAGGTGCATCCAGTATGTGCTACCTTTGCGCTGGCCCGTGATATGGAATATGCCGGACGGCTGTTCGTATTGGAAATGACGGATGCGGACGAAGAGGGCATCGGCACCTTCCTGAACATTGATCACCGAGGACCTGCTTTGGTCGGAGAAACCCTTACGGTGACGGCCACGGTGAAAAGCCAGGAGGCGCACGCGCTTATTTGCACCGTGGAGGCTCGGGTAGGTGACCGACTAGTGGCTACGGGAGAAACGGGCCAGAAAATTTTGAAACGAACGAAATTAGACGCGCTGTTTGCGGGTTTACAATAATATGGCACAGAAGAACGACCGATTTCAGAAAATCGTCAACATAAAGAACCGCAAGGCGCGGTACAATTACGAGTGGATTGACACCTACAAAGCGGGGATGAGCTTGAAGGGTACGGAGATCAAGAGCATACGGGAGGGCAAGGTGAACTTAGGTGATGCCTTCTGTGTGTTCCGTGATGATGAGCTGTACGTACGCAATCTGCACATTACCCCCTACAGCCAGGGCACGTACGCCAACCACGACCCTATGCGAGAACGCAAGCTGCTTTTGCAAAAGAAGGAGTTGGGCAAGCTGCAGGAAAAATCGGAAGAAAAGGGCTTAACTATTGTGCCTACTCGGCTGTTTATCAACGACCGGGGGCTAGCTAAACTGGAGATTGCCCTGGCCCGGGGTAAGAAACTGCATGACAAAAGAGACTCCCTGAAAGAGAAAGACAGCAAGCGCGAGCTACGGGAGTTTAAAATGTAACTTTTTGATACCGTCTACTGGGAACATTGGGTATCTTCCTACTCTCTTTGGACAACCATGCCGTTGATACCAGACTGTCTAAAATAGACTTTGTAAAAGAATGTCAGAAACACCCAAGGGAGTTTGCCGACTGAGCGTAGTGCCGGTACGGAATGCCCCTAATGAAAGCGCCGAACAAGTCACCCAGCTGTTATTTGGTGAGCACTATGAGGTAGTAGCGACGGACGAGAGCAAAGAATGGTACCGCATCCGGATGGTGTGGGACGGCTATGAGGGCTGGGTGAACCACCTGCAACACCACCCCATTGCTCAGGAACACTTTGAGCAAATCAACGCCGCGGACTATAAAATATCTCTGGACGTAACTGCCAGTATTCTATTCAGAAAGGTGCTGACGCCCATAGTGATTGGCAGTGTACTGCCGCTTAGCCCCAATGAGCTATTCCAGATGGAAGAGCAGTTGGCGTTTAATGGGGACTCTAAAAGTCTGAGCCAGCGCCGCGATGTGGAGTTTGTGAAGCAGATGGCCAACCGGTATTTGGGGGCACCGTACCTCTGGGGGGGTAAGTCTCCTTTTGGCATTGACTGTTCTGGATTTACCCAAATGGTTTTCAAATTATCAGGCTATGGCCTGAAGCGAGATAGCTACCAGCAGGCCGAACAAGGTTTGGCGGTGGATAACTTTTCCGATATAGAAGCAGGCGATTTAGCGTTTTTCACCAAAAACGGCTTGAAAATCAGCCATGTAGGGATTATTTTGGAGAAAAATCAAATCATCCACGCCTCGGGGCGTGTCCGGATAGATATGTTGACTGAAGAGGGGATTGCCCATAAAGAGAGTGGAAAGATTACCCATCAGCTGCATAGCATCCGGAGGATCCTGAAAGAAACATGATACACCGCCGCGTGCTTATCTTAAATCAGGACTACTCACCACTCTCGGTGTGTACTGTACAGCGCGCTTTTCTCCTCGTGTATCTCAAAAAGGCGGATATGGTCAGTGAGGCCAAGACTCCCCTGCGCACTGTTTCGTCGTCCTATCCAATGCCTTCCATCATCAAACTGAACCGGTACGTAAACGTGCCGTACAAAGGGGTGGTGCTGACCCGGCAGAATGTATTTCGCCGCGATGGTTTTGAGTGCCAGTACTGCGGCTCTACCAAAGACCTTACGCTGGACCATGTGATTCCCCGCTCACGCGGAGGCAAGTCCACGTGGAAAAATCTGGTAACGGCCTGCCGCCGCTGCAATGCCCGTAAGGGCAACCAGCCTCTGGAAAAGTCGGACATGAAACTCCGAAGCATACCGGCACGGCCTACCTACGTGATGTTCTTGAGGGAGTTTGCCGGGCCCGGCTACGAGGACTGGAAACCCTACCTGGGTCTGGAAGAAATCATGCAGCCTTAACCAAGACCGCTGCGCTGTTAGAGGCTAGACAAAAGACACAAGAGTCAAGATACAAGACTTAAGATATGTGATAAGTATATTTACACATGCTGTGATCCATCCTCCTTTTCGGGTACCCAGCCAGCCACTACGTACATCATGTTGCCCCCAGTAGAGAAATACTTCTGCTCCTTCAGTTGCTTCAACATCTGCCGCTTGGCTACCTCTACGCGGTTCCAGTAAGCCTCAAAGGTGATCTTCTTGCCTCCTCCTGCTTTGAAGTACCGAAAGTTTTGCTCGTAGTTGAACCCACCAGCATTGTTCTCCAGCCAATCGATAAGCTGGGCCGCACGTACCCGCTTTTCCCGGGTATTGTAGGGAGGCATCAGCGGCGTAGCCTTGTCGGAAAGCCATACCTCTATATCTTCCAGGGCGGCTTGTTGGTATAGGTCGGGCAGCACATCTCCCAGGGAGTTATACCCTTCGCCGAGCACCCGCTTTCCTTCCTCAATGCGCAGCCGTACTTCCAATGCCTCCAGCATACTAGGGATATCCAATTGGGTCTCGCTGTAGCGATCTAGCATGAGGGTGCTCACCAGGTTGTTGGGCTCAATGGAAAGGATGAGCCCCCCAGGTTTGGTTACCCGGATCATCTCTTTGAGTACCTCCAAGGGTTCCGTAACGTGAATCAAGAGTGTTTGGCACAAAGTAACGTCCTGCGAGTTATCTGGCAGCGGAAGGTGGTAGGCATCGCCTTGAACAAAGCTAAACTCCACGTGGCGGGCACGCTTCTCCTTACGGGCCTTTTGGCGAGCGCTCTTTACGTATACCGCCTCTTGATCAACGCCTGTCACCTGAGCGCCCTCGGGCAGGTAACGCGCTAACCGAATGCACATACTCCCTTGGCCACAACCGATGTCGGCCATGGCATGGCAGTCCTCTAGCTCAAGCCTCTCGGCCAGCAAGGCCAAATAGTCTTCATTCCACCAAAATTCTCGGGCTTCGCTCAGATGGTCGAAGGAGTGCGCACTAGTAGTTTGGGACATTCGCGCAAAGGTAATGAAATCCCTTCGGGTCTACCTTTGGCTCCTTCCTTTGCAGGGCTATTCATCCAGACTCAATTGTAGCACCTTGTAGTCTAGTGCCTCTTCCATCGATTTACGCACCTGCCCCATGCTAAGCCCTGTAGCGGTCAACAGCTCCGCAATGGTCCGTTCTCCGTCTACCTCTTGAAGAAACCGAATCCAATGGGGCATTTCTTCTTCTTCCAACAAATAGGTCAATTCCGAATCTATCTCTATTTTCCAGACACCCTCTTGATGGTGGCTTTTGAGCAGATATACATGGTTGGAAAAGCGAAGTACGTTGTTCGTATTAATCGTGCGTTCACTCAAAGCTAGCTCTACACGCAAAGATTCCAGCTGAGTTTCCCAATCGGCAATCTCATACTCCTGCAAGGGTGTATCCTCGGTCAGTTTCAAGGGAGAATCATCCACTGAGAGGAAGGACTGTACACTCGCCCGCTCAGCCATGCCTTGTAGTAATCCCATATTCAGAATGGGCAGCAAGCTGTTAATTTTGCTATGCTCCGGGTCATTGGCAATGGCCTGGAAGCCCCGATAGATGGCATCCCGGTCTAGTACCTCCTGCAGTTTTGGGCTCTCTTCCACGGCCTCCTGCAGCAGCCGGAAGTTGTCCTGGGCAAAGATCTGAAACATCATGCGGTTGCTATACCGTTCGTCTTTGCCGTGGTAGAATAGTCCCTTTTTTCGCTGTGCCAAAATATCTCCCACACGGGACTCCATCCCCTTTCGGAGAATTTGCTTGTCCCAAAACAGTTCACGATACCGATCAGGGGGCATCTTGAGAGAAAACTCAACCAGACGATGATCCAAAAAGGGCACCCTGCTCTCCATATTGTTGGCCATAGAAGTGCGGTCCTCGTGCCACAGGTTATACGTTTGAAGGCTATAAAAGCTACGCCACCAGTAAAACTGAAAGGGGTGCTGAGCAAAGGGCAAATCGGAGCCAGAATGCTTCAAAAACTGGGTGTTGTGTACGGTAGAGGCAAAATGCAAGGCGGAATGGGGAGCATGCCTTACTAAATTTTCCTTTTCGTGATTTCGCAAGCATTTTTCAAAGGTATCCCAATTGGCTTCCATGCCTCGGGGTCTGCCATGGTACCCGGCCATGTGCATACTATACCCGCCATTGAATTCATCGCTCCCTTGCCCCAGCAAAATCACCTTTAGGCCTGGGCGATTCTGCTTGGCGTACCGGTGCAAGTAAAACTTGTAGAGTTGCTCTACCTCACATCTGGGCATTTCGCAATGCCAAAGGATGTGTTTCCAATCTGATGGGGTAATGGGCAGCCCATGGTGGGGGTATTTCACCTGATGGTTGGGCAAACCCAGGTTTTTCGAGGACAGATGCGCCATTTCGGCATCTCCGTTGGAGAAGGTGCTTTGGCTCAACACCGAAAATGTATGAAAGGATTGCTCCTGGCTGGCGAAGGCAGCTACCGAAACGGAATCGATACCCCCACTCAGAAAGCACCCCAGTTCTACGTCGGACATCAGCCGGATCTTTACGGCATCTTCTAGTAAGCCTACATACTCCTCACTGATCTCACCCAAGGTCCGGGTATCTGGCTCTCGTTCTTGTTGAGAAAGCGCCATGCCCGACCAATAGGTGTGGGTATCGTATTTCTTAGCTTGAAGATCTACTTGCATGTAGGCGCCCCCTTTCAAGTGCTCTATACCTTGGAAAAAAGAGGGTATTTGGGGGTTGAAATTGAAACCAGAATTGGACCAATACGCCATCCAATCGATCTCCGTAGGGCAATCTGGGTGCACCCATAAGGCCTTCATTTCCGAAGCCACCAGCATTCCCGTAGCTGTAGGAGCGTAGTACAAGGGTTTGATTCCCAGTCGGTCCCGACCAAAAAACACTTGCTGTTTGCGGGCATCGTACAGCAGAAAACTGAACATGCCGTTTACCTGAGCCAACATATCCATTCCCTGTTCCTCATACAAATGGAGAAGCACCTCGCAGTCCGAATCACCCTGGAAAGTATGCGGTTGGCGCAACAGCTTCCTCAACTCGTGGTGATTATAAATCTCCCCATTGGTAACCAGAAAAACAGATGCATCTTCATTAGAAAAGGGTTGATATCCGCCGCCCAGATCAACAATGGATAAGCGTTTAAAAACAATACCAACCTGATCTTTAATTAGAATCTGTTCATCGTCAGGACCGCGATGATGAATTTGTTGCCCCATAGCCCCCAACAAAGCGGAGGCCCCTCTATCCAATGGTCCAGAAAAGGAAATAATACCGGCAAAACCACACATCTACCTTGTGTTTATTAGTAATTAAAAAATACTAAATGACTAAAGTAGCAGACAATACTTGTTTTAAGGTAGAGTTTTTTAAGAACAGAACTAATAGGGGATTCGCAATATGAATTGCCCCCCAACGGCTCTAAGTCTGCATAGAATGGACCCACTAAGACCTTAGCAAAGGTAGGGTCATGCAGTGTGACCCCCCTCGGGCTCTTGATAGCTCACTACTTGGAATTAAAAACAGGACGTTGTTTAATTGATCAATTAATGTTTTGGCGTCCTCGCCCTTCAGATTGTTGAGTGCCAAATATGCAAAGAGGTCTTGTGTATGGACTACGTGATCCATATCGGGTAATTCCCCAGAAGGACCAGCCAGGTTAGCAAACCTACTCGAATTGGCTTGCACAATGTAGGTGCGCAAATCTTCATTCTCAATCCCCGGTTCACCCTGCATTACCTCGTTGAAATGGGCAATTGTAACCGGATTGCGGTCGTAGCCAACTACAATTCCAGGGCGGAGCGCCACCAGATTGCAAGCATCCGTCCACTGTTCGCGGCTACTGTAGGGATATTGGCCCTTACCACTCAGCACGAATTGTACTTGGCTTGCTTTCTCCACGCCAAACTCGTTGACTGAAATCAGCGTAAGCAGGTCTTGCAATCCCTTAGGTTGGCGGGTGTATAGACAGCCCGAATTCTCGTAGTTGCCTTGGGTATCTGTCTTTAGGCGGAAATCCATGCGTTGGAATTTTTCTGCCCACGTTTCTTTCTGTTCTGGCGTTTCGGCTTCCGCGTAAGACTGTTTCATGGCCCGGCCCAGATCGTGCAGGTAATACTGGAATACCTCAACGGGTTCGATCCGAGACTCTAC
>DMST01000220.1:10109-10284 GCA_003454975.1 Cytophagales bacterium
GCGATTGCCATCCTTCCGCCAGCAGGGCATGAAGGGCCCAAACGTCATTCCGTACGTGGGTAAACACGGTATCGATGTGCATTTGTGAGCGCCGCGCACCGATCTTCACTACCGATACGGTATCGATACCCGTGGGGCTCCCCGTCTGAATGGGCAGCCAGAAGATCTGCTTCAC
>DMST01000347.1:0-8729 GCA_003454975.1 Cytophagales bacterium
GGTCGGTGTCCGACTCAAACCAGCGCCCATCCGTCAGCCGCAGCCCCATGGTAGTCGCATATCCTTCCCCAACCCGCATTTCGTCCACCTCGTAGGGGCGGTCAGCCTGCTGCATGACTGTGCTACGGTGGTTCTTCCCCAGATGGTGTTCCGCTTGGGCTACTGACCGGACGTAGGATTTCTGCTCTAAGGCATCCCGCAGCGTACGGTAGGCCTCTCCGTTGGCCACAGGCGTGTACAAAACGCCCTTGGGTTCGTAACCCCAGGCACGTTGGCCCACGTAGTCCGCATTCTGGGTAAAAAAGACCGCGCAGGTGATAGATATACAGGAGAGAATGAGTTGGAAGCCCAGCAGGCCTTTCGTTAGGCGATTCCCTTGCCCCAATTTTACTTTTTTCTGGAAGATACCTACCACCTGTATCCGGCTGATGAACAGCGCAGGATACAGACCCGAGGCGATACCCGTAAGGAAAAGCGTGAACAACAGGAACCAACCCAGGATAGGATCCCAGAGGGTAAAGCCCATATCAAAGCTGTGAATAAATTCGAACCCTGGAATGGTAACCGTGAGACCCAGAACCAACCCCAAGGCCAACGCAATACCGGCCAGGAGAATGTTTTCTATCAGGAACTGAGCCATCACCCGTGCCCGGTGAGCGCCAATGGCCTTGCGTACACCAATTTCTTTCAGCCGCTTGGCTGCCGTGGCTATAGCCATGTTTAGGTAGTTGAAACAAGCCAAAAGCAGAATGACTACGGACAAGGTGCCTAAGAAGTAAATCGACATTTGATTCTCGCGCGAGCCTGGGTTGACTAGCGGAGTGTGTACCTCTGCCGAGGCCAGATATACCGACGCCAACGGTTCTAACCCGAACTCCGTCACCGCCCAGTCCGGGGCTGCCTCGTTTTGCACCGGTCGGTAGCTGTCCATCTTTTTTAGTAAAGCGGTAGCCTCCGCTGCGGAAGGTGCCTCTACGAGGGTGGCTGTCAGAAAGTCTTGCCAGTTGTTCAGGTCCAGTGCAGGTTGTGCCAGCTGTAGATTGTCAAAGTGGACCAGAAAATGGAAATAAATACTGCTGGTAGGGGAGATGTCAAACGCCACCCCGATCACCGTGAATACCTGGCTGCGTCCTGTGCCAAAAATCAATTGAAGCTCTTGGCCAATAGGATGACGACCGCCAAAGTACTTTTCAGCCATGGTTTCCGTCAGAATGATACCGTTTTTATCTTCTAGTGCCACGGGGTTCCCCCATTTCAGCGGAAAGCTGAGTAGCTGAAGAAAGGAAGGATCTACGAAATGGAGTTGCTCAGTGAATATCTGCTCCTCTTCCTTCACGATTACCGAACCCTTTTGCACCCGAGCCACGGTATAGCCCGTATTCTCCTGGATGAGGCCGCCTAGCGGTGCCGGGGCATTCCCGTAGGTTTTAGGAGTACCATCGCGGTCCGCCACAAAGGTGGTGAGGTATACGCTGTCCCTACGTTCATGCAGAGACTCCTTCTTGTACACATACTGGGTAAAGGCAAAGGCCAGCATGGCAACTCCTACGGCCACCGACAGGCCTAGTACATTGATGAACGTGCTCAGCGGATTGCGCAGCATACTGCGTACCGAGGTCTTGAAATAGCTTTTGAGCAATGGCACGGAGTTTCGCATCAGTTTGGGTACCTTCCAAGCGTAGGGTTGGCAACAGCGAAGTACATTGTACCAATAGAATAAGCGCGCCTTGTGGAGCCCTTCCGTCTCCAGCCTATTGTAGAAGAACTCCTCCAAATCGCCGTGCAGCTCTTCGTACCGCTGGGGTTTACAGTACCACCGGAAGAACGCTTTGGCCAGCTTCGGTATGGGGTTACGCTCTGCCATCTTAGTTGGTTCCCCATTTAAAAGCCCCGTCCGGTATCTGCTGGCGCAAGCTCATCCGCAGGTCCATAGAGTCATCCAGGGCCTTTTTGCCCACCGGGGTGATGGTAAACATGCGCTTGCGCTTCCCCCCGCGTTTGCTTTCCGCTTCGCCCAGGTGCGACTGCAGCATACCCTTTTCCTCCAACCGGTATAGGGTTTTGTGTACGGCACTTACATTCACCGCCCTTCCGCTCTGCTCTTGTATTTCTTTTGTGATGGCCACTGCGTAGGCCCGCTCATACAGTACGCCCACCGTCAGGAGGATAAGCTCTTCGAATTCACCGAGATACTCTCTGCCCATGGTATTAAATTTACTTTTGTCAGCAATATATATGGGCTTACGGTATTAAATCTACTTTTGTCAGTTTTATAGCCTATTTTCTTTGATCAGTACCATGAAAATTTGAATAGTGCAACTAATTAAGCGTTCTAAAGGCAATTTTGGGCGTGTCCCGTCACCAGTACCCTTCGAGGTCTCTCCCTGCGGGAGCCTCAGGGTACCGATGACGGGTCGGGCTTTCCGCACTCGCTCTCCTTTTGGTGGCTTCTGGTCCATCCCCCCGGTGACTGAGGTCCTTTGGTCCCTGAGGCGATCCAAGGGATCGGGCCTCGAAGGGACCTAAAGGAGACTCGAAGTCCGGGGAATCCTCAGCCACCAAAAGAAGTAGCTCAAACAAAGCGTCTATCCCTCACGCAGAACGATGGACCTTCACGGTCGGGGTATATTTGTGCGTAGTTAAAGTATGCCCCGGACGTTAGGATGTACTACCACTGGTTCGAGGGTCTCCCTCGGACCATCCCCTCTAGTGAGCGTCCCGCTCACCTCGTTCCTTAACTTTCTATAATATCTCTGCGCCCTCTGAGTCTACTCTCTTTTCACTGCGATCCCCCTTCTACACCCAGCTATTCACAGGGAAAAATCGACAAGTTTTCAGGAAGTTTACTATCAACGGGCGCGCTCAAGAAGGGGTTTACTATATCAAATACAAACTCCAAAAATCATGAAACTTTTACACCTGTCGCAAACTTTTACGGTTCGCAAATCATCGTCTACGTCCTTCAGGCCCACCTTTTTGCTAGGTTTGGTTATTCTGGTCGCGTTTTCTTGTGATTTCGATTACGAATCTACACCGCCCGAATTTATAGACCTGCAAGGTGAGGCTACCTTTCCGGAAGGTATCATTACTCGTGCCAACGGTGACATCTTCGTTACCGGCTTTGGTGACGGTTCTATCCAACGGATCGTCAATGGGAATGAGGTTTCCTACTTCAGTGCTCCTGGGGAGAACCTGACCATCGGTGTGGGACTTGCCATCGACGAATCGCGTGACCGCCTGTGGGTATCCAACTTCAACTTTGATTTGGGTGGCGGTGTGCCCGGCAGCCAACTCAAGGTATTCGACCTGAACAGCGGTGAGGTCATTGCCTCCTTGCCCGAAGAGTTTATCCCCGGGGTGTTCTTCAATGAGGTAGCCATCGATGACAACGGCCGGGTGTATATATCGGACACCTTCAACCCGCAGATTTGGACAGCGGGCGAGGACCTATCCGATCCTACGGTGCTGGTCAATAACGAACTGTTGTCCAACCCGGCTCCCGATCAACCCTTCGACCTAAACGGTCTTGCCATCTCCAACGACGGTGAGGTGCTGGTTGCTTCGGTCATGGACCGCCTGGATGCAGGTGGCGGTCGCTTGGTGCGCATCGACCTGGAAACCCACGAGGTGTCTGCAGTAACCCTGTCGGGGGAGGATGCGGTCGCCGCCTTTGCCGGATCGGACGGTATGTTCTTCCTCAAGGACCAACTCTTTATGGTAAATGTGTTCTCCGAAGCCGGAGCCATTATCACCGCCGATTTCAACAGCGCTTATACCGAGGCTGAGCTGACTATTCGGGATGCCTTCCAGGAGGTGTACAACCGGCCCACGGCTTCCGCCATCCGCGAGGGCCGCCTATGGACGGTGAACAGTCAGCTAGACCACATTATCGACGATAACAACGGCGCCCTGGGCACGCCGGTAGATGCTCCCTTTCAGGTGGTAAATGTAGACCTCTACGAGCTATTTAAAGACTAAGCTGAAATCCTGTTCTTTTTTGAATGTGTTCGTGTGTACAGAAGCCTGCCTTTATTGAGGGTAGGCTTCTTTCATTTTGTCCGGTCGGTGCCTACTTAGTGCCCCCGTTTTGCTAATTTGCCACCCAAGCTTGCAACCGTTTGCAGCACCTTCGATTCACCAAAAATCGACTTTTCTATGATCAACAAAGTAGTATCCGGCCCAGACGAGGCCATCCACGATATTCCCAATGATGCTACCCTGATGCTCGGCGGCTTTGGCCTGACCGGAATTCCCGAAAACTGCATTTCGGCCCTGCTCCGCAAAGGGGTTACGGGCCTTACCTGCATCTCCAACAACGCCGGCGTAGATGGCTTTGGCATTGGTCTGCTGCTTGAGACCCGTCAGGTGAAGAAGATGATCTCCTCCTACGTAGGGGAGAACGCCCTTTTTGAAGAGCAACTGCTGAGCGGCCTGCTGGAAGTAGATTTGATTCCGCAGGGTTCGCTGGCCGAGCGTGTGCGGGCCGGGAGTGCCGGCATTCCCGCCTTCTTTACGCCCGCAGGCGTAGGCACCGAGGTAGCCGAGGGTAAAGAGACCCGCGAGTTTGAAGGCAAGACCTACCTGCTGGAGAGCTGGCTCCGCGCCGACTTTTCCATCATCAAAGCCTGGAAGGGCGATACTGCGGGCAACCTGATCTTCCGCGGCACCAGCCGCAATTTTAACCCCATGATGGCGGCGGCCGGTAAGATTACCGTGGTAGAGGTAGAGGAACTCGTCCCCGCCGGAGAGCTAGACCCCAACCAGATCCATACCCCGGGCATCTACGTACAGCGCATCTTCCAAGGCAAGGACTACGAAAAGCGGATAGAACAACGCACTACCCGCCAAGCCTAAAAGGATGAGTTGATGAGCTAATGAGGTCATGAGTTGATGTTTTACAGATGGATCAAGAGAAAGATAATTTGATTTTGAAATTGTCCTTTGAGTTTTCACTCAAGGTGATTCAGTATGTAGAACAATTGGAGATGGAACGGAAATACGTGATTGGTAATCAGTTACTGAAAAGTGGTACCTCTATCGGAGCCAATGTACGGGAGGCTCAGCATGCAGAAAGCAAACGGGATTTTTTGCACAAGCTGAAGATTGCCATGAAAGAAGTAGAGGAGACGGAATATTGGCTTGACTTGTGTATTCATGCGGAGCATTATCCAACCCCTCAGGGACTACCCGACGATTTACAATCGCTCAAAAGAGTTCTTTCCAAAATCATCGGTTCGTTGGTGCAGCGGTATCCAGAACTGCAAAGAAAATCATCTCATTGACTCATCATCTAATCGGCTCATTGTGCCATTGAGTAGCTAGAGATAGAAACTAAGAAACTGAAAAAGAAATGTCATTAGATAAGCAAGGTATAGCCAAGCGCATTGCGCAAGAGATAGAGAATAACATGTACATCAACCTGGGAATTGGGATTCCTACGTTGGTAGCGAACTATATCCCGGAAGGAATGGACGTGGTACTGCAGTCGGAGAACGGGCTGCTGGGCATTGGGCCCTTTCCTACGGAAGCGGAAGTGGACGCGGACCTGATCAATGCGGGTAAGCAGACGGTGACCATGCTGCCCGGCTCGGTGCTGTTTGATTCTGCAGAAAGCTTCGCTATGATCCGTGGCGGGCACGTACACCTGACCATTTTGGGTGCGATGGAGGTCTCCGAGAATGGTGATATCGCCAATTGGAAGATACCCGGTAAGATGGTAAAGGGAATGGGCGGTGCTATGGACCTGGTAGCCTCGGCAGACAATATTATTGTGGCGATGCAGCATACGAGTCGTAAAGGAGACAGCAAGCTATTGCCGGAGTGTACCCTGCCCATCACGGGCCTGAAGTGTGTGAAGAAGATCGTGACCAACCTGGCCGTTTTGGACGTACTGGGTGAGGGGGGCTTCAAGCTGCTAGAACGGGCCCCAGGAGTCTCAGTAGAGGAAATTGAGAAAGCCACGGCTGGTAAGCTGATCATCGAGGGAGAGATCCCCGAAATGCAGATTTAATTGGACTGACCCGGGGTACGATTCCTGTGGAAACGAAGCAGGCTTCGCCTATTCCGCCGTGGATCGCAGGTAAATCTTAATTGAAAGATCTAGTTGGCAAATCGCCGGCGCAGAATCCGGGCGTTGTTTGGGAAATCCGAGAAACCAAGGCTGAGATAGTCGGATTTTCCCTCTAGATATTCGTCATAGGATTGGGCTTGAGTCTGATCCCAGGCGTAAAAAACGCGGAAGTTGGGAAAGGGCGTAGCAAACCCGCGATACAGAGCCTTTAGCTCCTCGGGAAAAGCAAGCTGCCGTATGCGGAGGGGGGTATCGCTGGGCCCAAAGACAGCCCAAATCAGGTATACATCGTCCGAAACGCCGGTAGCCACCAGGGCATCTGGGGCATCACCTGTATGGGTGGAAAAGGTGCCTGTACTATCGTTCTCCCATTCAATCTGTAGCTCTACCTCATAATCTGGAACAGTAGTAATAGGACCCACCCCGGAATATGAATAGAGGTAGGTATCGGTGTATTGGGGTACTATCGTTTGGAAAGCCAGCCTAAGATCAAAAGCTTCGAATGGGTTGCTGAGATCGGGGAGTTGGAAGTCCTCTAAGTCTTCGGTATTGGGCGGCCGAAGAGGAAACCCGAGGGGGGAGTCTTGGCTTTCACGCCCCCGCAAACGGTTGACTGATACATTGTCGTAGGAATCAACAATGCCTTCGGGTAACGAGACCGGACGTTGCGGGGCCGGTTGCCAAGAGGAATTGGGCAGCGCTATGGCTTCGCTGCTTAAGGCCGGTTCGACCCATTGGTATTCCATCTGGGTCTGGCTTACCCGCTGCAAGAACCAAGTGTCCTGAGCGGTGCCCTCGGGGATGGTGAAGAAACTGAATGCAATCTGGTTCTCCTCCTCCATTCGGAAGGCCGAGGCTTGGCTCCCGGCTCGGCTCAGGGTATAATCGTATTCGTTGAATTCCTCTGCGGTGAGATTGCTCAGGTTAGCCGAGTAGAGACTCCGGTTCACCGGGCTGCTTTCCCATTGCTCTTGGATGAGCCTGGGCGTAAAATTTTGGTATTCGTATACCTGCACCCGACCGTCAGGATCTACCCCACAAATCAAAAGCGTGAAATTCCGCTTGAAATAGCCAAAAGGACGTTTGATTTCTCCCGTTTCCCCTAACCGGACTTCTGTATAGCCTAATAGCTCGTCATCTTCTGAGTCGTACGCCAGATAGAATAAGTTGTTTTCCTGCAGGTCGCTGCGCTCAAATTGCGTCAGATCTACTCTAAGAAGGTCGTTTCGAAAGGGGAGGGGATCCTCCTGGTTGCACCCTGTCAACAGAAAGAGGAGGGTAGCCAAACTAAAGAGAGCTGCGGGCGCGGTGAATCGGGATGATAATGAATACATATGCCTTCCAAAGTACGCATTTTCTGTTTGGGAGTGGAGCTGTAGAGCCGCAAGAACTTCAACGGAGAAAGGGAACCTCCTTTTACCATTCTATGGCGATATTTAGTCTGTGTCCTTCCTGTAGAACCGCTGTTTTGCCTTGTCATATGCCCATTCCAGCGTTCGTACTTGGTCAGTAATGATGGCCCAATCCTCCGGGGCGATGCTTACTTCGTTGGTGGGGATGTAGTCGCAGGCGGCAAGGCTAACCGAAAGAGCAGTACCTTCCCGTGGCGGGCTTATTCTTAGGGAATAAATTTGAGCCGCTACATCCGCTATCGTAGCCGGACCTTCGAGGTAGCTAGCCTCTATCTCCGGAAGGTATCGGTTCAGCACCTCAATGACCGTGTCCGTTAGGAACTCTTGCAACTCCCAGACAGGCAGGAGTTCCTCTTGGGGAATGTCTTTGATGCCGTCCTGCGCTTTCGAAAGTTTGTAAAATTCTGTTTCGTGTTGGAAACATACAAAGTCCCACCGGGTGACGGTAACGGCCAGGGTGGTGGTGCCACTTTGATTCCGAAAGATGGCTGCTTGCCGTAGGATGGTTTTCTCCCCATGGGAGGCGGCCATGTATTCCTCGTAGTACCCGTTTCCGAGATCGATAAGAGTATCAGTAGCCATTAACTCACCTTGTGTGTAGGGTCCAAAAGCGTCTTCTTGCCTTTTTAAGGCTTCAAGTATGTTTTGGGCATATCCTACTGTGCTGGTTAAGCCAAGCGTGAGAAGTAGGGGAAGGGCTTTCATAAGGATTGGGAGTAGGGCTAAGACAGGGAAGTAGCAAAGTTACCATTTCGCTGGTCTCAGTCCAGGAAGGTTTCGGGTGAGGGATGGAACGCTTGCTTGAGCTCACCCCACCAAGTAGCCTGAGGTCCCGTGAAACGGGAATGACTCGAAGGCTACTTGGTGGGGTAGCGAGGCGTGAGAGCCCGGCCCGGCTAGTTGGCTGAGGCCGATGCAAGCGAGGGCTTGAAGCCAACTAGTCAAGGGACACCCCCTAATTTAGTAGAGTTAACGGCCTCTCGAAGGGAATGGTAGGCTTTCGAGATACTCCAAAATCATACTCAATCCCTCTTGATCGACCACGGTAGTACCTAAATATGGCATTTCGCCCTCTTCCATCAACCTAGAGATTTCATCCGTATTGTATAGGATTTTTGAATCCCTCAGGCTGGTCTCGAATCGTAAATCGAGCCTTTGTTCGGCAGACTCTGACCACGCAAAAGGGTTGTGACAATGGGCGCAGTTCATGTCCAAATAGGCTCGCGCCCTGTCAGGTAGGCTCTCAT
>DMST01000347.1:8779-34354 GCA_003454975.1 Cytophagales bacterium
AGGCTCTCATCGGGCGACCTGTAATCGGGAAGGCGAGCCGTTTGATCGATGGAAAAGGAATGAATGAGGCCATGAGATTGCAAATAGGCCAGCTGGTTGATGGTGGTGTGGTCTCGTACTACGTCAATATTCAGGTTGCGCAAGGTGGGCCCTATGGGCTGTACCTGTGCATGCTGCTGGTGGCAGGAAACGCACTCTCTTTGGTCAGGAAAGTGATAGTTGATTACCTGCGGCTCACCGGAGGCGTCCGTCCAGCGTACCTGCTTATCGAATCCATCCAAAGCAAGTGTGGCTTCCGTTAGGCTATCATTCCAGATGTAAGTGCCTACATTCCAAACGCCTTGGCTTTTGATCTCTAGTCTTGTTTCTATTACCTGCTTGCCCAGCAACTCGTCCCGCTGATCGATATCGTAGAAGAATGTTTTTACCAGTACGGTGCCGTCTGGAAAGGTGGGGAGCCCACTCCCATTTTGCTCCATCTGGGTGCCTGTGGGGAGCCTCACCAGGCGTTGTTTTTTGCTGTAGTTGGAAAATAGCGGTGAGTTGAGTTCGAGTAGTGTATACTCTGCAGTAGGCACCAGATCCTTCATCTCTCCTTGGTAAATGGCATAGTCGGACAGGTTTTGTTCGAACCGTGCTGTGCTGGGTATGGGAATGTCATGAATGCTAGAGCAGGTAACGTGTAGGATGAGAAATGTCAAAAAAGGAAGACTTAAAAATAGAACTCGTTTATCCATCAAAAAAAGTCGTTTTTCTTCTATAATAAGGCTACTGATAACTCTTCCGTATAATCAGCAGGCATAAAAGTAGGGGGCCACTCTGTGGGAATTTTGAGTAGAATTGGTAGTAAATCTGAAAATTGAGATGATAGGCTATTGCCAGCTATTAGGGGGTGTTTTTCAGAGACTAAACGGTGTGTTGCTACCGGAAAGAGAGAAGGCTTCTGCGGCCAATGGCTGCCATGGACCGACAGAAGCTCCTTTAATTTTTGTGTTAGAGTTATTCCGACCGCAGGGCCTCGGTGGGGTTAGCAAAGGCAGCTTTGAGGGTATGCCAGCCAGCTACCAGGGCAGTGAGGCCCAGAGCGATAACCAAGGGCCAAATGAATAAGTCGAGGCTAAGGGGTGGGCGGAAGACGAACTGCGTCAGCCATTCCTGGGCCAGAAAGTAGGTGATTCCCGTGGCAAGGACGGCACCAACGCCGATGATGATGAGAAAGGGACGGCCGATGACCCAAATAAGTTGGCCCATGCGAGCCCCGAGTACTTTGCGAATACCGATCTCTTTGGTGCGAGATTCTACGGCAAACTGTACCAGACCCAAAATGCCCAAAGCGACCACCAGCAGGGCCAGGGTACTGAACCAGCGGATCATTTTTTGAGTGCGTGCTTCAGCCTCGTATTGCGCTTGGTAGCGTTCTTCCAGCATCTCGGGCCGGAAACTCATGGGGCTGCCCATCTCATCCCAAACGCCTTGAATGTGATGATAAACGTCGGCCAGATCGGCCTGGGAAGAATAAGCCACGCTGGCTCGGGAAAACCACTGGGCAGGCATGTAGGTCATGGGGCGAATGGTTTCGCGCAGCGATTCAAAATGGAAGTCTTCCAGTACACCCACGATAAAGCCCTTGCCCCAACCGTACTCAAAACGCTGGCCCACGATGTCGGCCGGATTGGGGAATCCCATCAGGCGAGCGGCGGTCTCGTTGACCATGAACTCCATAAGAGTATCACCTTCGGCAGGAATGGTAAGCATACTACCGGCTACGGGCTGTACCTGATAAGTATCGGAGAAGTATTCATCGATGGTGATGAAGGGAAGCCGGAAGGGGATGGTGGTCATGCCCTCTACATCCGGTAAACTGCCGTCCAAAGCATCACCCAGATTGCCCGCCGGTACTCGGCTATTGTAAGTAATCGATTCGATGTCAGGGTGTTTGGTAACTTCCGCACGGAAGGTTTCGGCCCGTGGCCTAAGGGCGCCGGGCATGCGGAAGTGGACAATTCGATCGCGGCGGAAGCCTGTCTCGAAAGTATCGATGTAATTGAATTGTCGGTTGATAACCCCCAGGCTGATCAACAAGCCAATAGCTACCACATATTGGAAACCGACCAGCACGGAACGGTAGTCGTACTTGCCACCGGGTGCCTCGCTTTTGCTGTGTAGCAACGAACCAATTTGTACCTGGGAGAGGTAGAGGGCAGGGTATACACCACTGAGTACCCACATACTGCCTAGCAAAATGGCAAAGCCTACCCACAGAGTACTCATTTGTCCGATGCCGGTGGTCAGGTCTCGGTCTACAAAAGCCTCCCACATGTCCACGGTAAGGGCCACGATGCCTGCTGCCAGTAGGGTGGCGGAGGTAAGCATCAGCCAGGTTTCCACCATAAACTGCCCTAGCAATTGGCGGCGGTGGGCACCGTTTACTTTGCGCACGGCCATCTCACGCCAGCGACGGCGAAACCGGGCCGTGGCCAAATTGATGTAGTTGACACAGGCTACGATACCGATAAGTAAACCGATAGCAATGAAAATCTGTACTTGCTGCAGGTCGCCTGCTACTCCCAATACTCCGTTGTGTCCGGCATCCAAATGGATATCCGTGAGCTTCTGAAAATATAGCTTGTACAGCTCGCTGGCCGCAGCGTCTTCTCCGGGGCCTTGGTGTCGGTCGATAAATTCGGCCATGCCCGCCTCAATATTGTCATAGCCGTTGGGTAAATGCAAATAGGTGAAAAAGTTGTAGTCGCCCATCACCCGTTGCTGAAAGCGGGCAGGCTGTAGGCCCTCCAAATAGGCGAGAGGGCAGAGGTAGTTGAATTGAAGGTGCTGCTGCCGGGGCATATCCTCGATCACCGCCGTAATGGTGAATGATAACGTAGTGTCCTGAGTAGTGAAATCAATCAATTTGCCCACCAAGGATTCTTCTCGCCAGTCGGGCCCAAAAAGTGCCTCAGCTTTGGTAGCTGTTACCACCAGAGAGTGCGGATTCTGCAAGGCTTTATCGGGTTGGCCTTGAATAAACTTGGTTTCGAAAAAGTTGAAGAAGCTAGGGTCCACGGCTGCAGTTTGCTGTCCGTGAAGTACCTTTTCCCCTACCATGATCGAGGGGTAGTTCCAAGGAAAGATTCGGACCATGTCGGCCACTTCGCTAAAGTCCTCAGCCAGGGTAGGGCCTAGGCGAGGAGCCGAGGCTTCAAAATGGCGAGTGAGCTCGCCGTCTGGGTTGAACTGCTGGGAGGAAATTCGGTAGGTTTCCTCAGCGTGGGGGTGGTGCTGGTCGTAGCTTTTCTCGTGGGCCACGTAGAGCCAGAGTAGCGCTACGGCCACCAGAGCCAATGTATAGCCTAGCAAATTGACGAAGGCACTCTGGCGGTGGTGTTGTATTTGTCGCCAGGCAGTATGAAGATGTGCGGTAAACATAAGATTGTTGTTGCGGTGAAACATGGCAGGTTTCCTGACCAAACGGGGGCGGCACAGCCGGATGGCCTGTGCGGCATACCACCACCGGGAACGAGCTACCGACCGCTGGCCAAGCTGTCGGTGAAACTCTTCGGTTAGGTCACCCATAATATCCTCGTGGATCTCGGGCAGGAGAATACGATCGAGGAGGGCAATGATGAGGCGTGGAGGTTGTGGACTCATCCGAGGGCGGGGTTAATGGCGTCCCACATTTGGTTGCGCACGTCACGAGCGGCTCGCAGGCCACTCATACCCGCTTGGGTTACCTTGAAGTAGCGCTTGCGCTTACCGCCCCGGGTGGGGGTGGCTTCGCCCATCTCAGATTCTAGAAAGCCTTTGGTTTCCAGGCGTTTGAGAGCGCTTTGCATGGCGCCAATGCTCACCTTGCGTCCGGTGCGTTCGGTAATCTCTTCCCGAATGCTCACTCCGTAGGCTTCATCGCCTAAAATGGCGACGGCTAATAGCACAATTTCCTCGAATTCTCCCAGTCCTTGTTGACTCATACCTTGTTATTAAGTTCCTAAATGTAGTTTAAATAAAAACTCCATGTCAAGGATTGATAGGAAATTATATTCCTAAATGTAGTTTTAATACGGCGAAGGGTGGGATGAGGTTCTTTCCTAGGTTTTTTAGGATGTATTCTGATTATAGTCTCTAAAAGGCATAATTGTCATTTATAGCCTTTTGAGGCTATGCTTTTATTAGTGGTTTGTTAAATGATTGATTATAGCCTTATTTGAGTATAATTCATTTTTATACCTTTAATAGGCTATAGTAGTGCAAAATCAAGTTGTAATTTCCGCAGATATCATTGCCTCTACATCTTTAAGTAACGAAGACAGGTCATTACTCGTGGTCAGGCTAGAAGAGTTGTTGGGCGTTTTAGAGGCTGATCATCTAAGATACGGAAGGTTGATCAAGGGAGATTATATAGAATGTGTGTTGAATGATGCTAAGCAAGGTTTGAGGGTTATGCTACTCATCAAAACGTTCCTTCGCGCTTTTGCATTGAGGAGTAGCTATGAAGATAAGACCCGGATCCGGCGTTTCGAACAGCACGGGGGGCGTGTGGGGCTAGGCTTTGGGGAGTTATCCCGGTTAGTGCCTGAAAAGGGGATTATTGATGGGGAAGCCATTTATTATTCCGGTAGGTTGTTGAATGATCAGACCACACACGATAAGGAAAGAGTATCAATAAAACAGACTTTGTTTTTTAATTCGAAGCATGATTTGCTTAATCAGCAGATGAACGCGATGCTTAGTTTGATAGGTGTAGTGGTAGATAAGGCTACGTCAAAGCAAAACGAGGTAGCCTTTTTCAAGTTAAAAGGGCTTACGGAGGCTGAAATTTCAAAGAAGCTAGGCAAAACTCAACCTGTGATCAATAGACAGTCTACAAGTTTGGGTTGGCACGCCCTTGATGAAGTTTTGATGTATTTTGAGACTGTAATTCAGACATACTATGAATGAAACCCAGTTCATTTGCCTCCAATTTATAGGCCACCTGCTGGTTGACTTTCATCTACAAACGGATAACACCGCTCAGGAAAAGGAAGACGAAGGTTTTAAAAGTGCATTCCTTCGCAAACATATTTTATTCGTATTTCTCTTCTCTTGGGGCTTATCCTTTCAGGTCAATTTCGTGTGGGCAGCTTTAGCAATCGCTATCACTCATTTAATTATTGATGGGGTGAAGGGTAAAATCAAGAAACGAGAAGGTTGGGTATCTCGAAATTGGTTTTTTCTGGATCAACTCCTGCACTTGTTCATTATCGTAGTGGCAGTGCAAGTTTTTCTACACTATTTCGATCAGCGGTTAGTAATTCCACAAGTGCTTACTACCCAGGTAGCGGTAATCTTGCTAGGCTATCTCTTTTGCTTAAAGACGTCCAATATCGTCATCCGGGAAATGTTTAATGTATTTGAAATAGCCATGTTAAAGGTTTCGGTGGATGAAGATGGACAGCGAAGGAATAACGAAGAAGGGCATGAACTAAAGAACGCCGGAAAGCTCATTGGGGTCCTGGAGAGAACCTTGGTTTTGACCTTTGTGCTGCTTAGTCAATTTCAGGCAGTAGGTTTTTTGCTGGCCGCAAAATCGATTCTTCGTTTTAAAGAGCAGGAAGATATTCGCACAGAATATGTGCTGGTGGGTACTATGCTCAGTTTTGCCATTGCTGTGGGGGTGGGAATTACGATCAATTGGCTCACAGGGTCTGTCATCAACACCGGCCTTCCTTTTTAATGCGGGTGCAACTTGGGCAGGGGTACACTGTACAATGGCGACTTATAGGCCAGGGCGAAACCACATCTGAAGCCAACGGAATTTTG
Source organism: Cytophagales bacterium (assembly GCA_003454975.1). GTDB lineage: Bacteria > Bacteroidota > Bacteroidia > Cytophagales > Cyclobacteriaceae > DMST01. Next base: position 14,576 of record DMST01000347.1, read on the forward strand.
GGATAGGGTGCATCTAGCCTACGATTTCAGGATTCTGCCTGATCTCGGTTTTTCGTGACTTGGGCGAAGGTGCGGGTAAGTTTACTCTCGTACACCGGGCATGCCTCTACCTCCGGTGTATTGATTACTTGCCAAAATAGGCAACGGCTAGTTGAAATAGAAATACCGAAAAGTGGGATCATGGATAGCAGCCACGTCACTCAATCAAACTTCAGGGCCGCGAAGCCCTTCAATTGGTGTTCAGTCATAATGGTCATGGCTGAGTAGGAAGGGGTTACGAATTCGTTGAGGTCTTCGAACGCATAGCCACGAAAGGTGATGGATTGTCCGCAGACGAAGAACTTCATACCCACTGCGGTCAGGCTTTCTAAATACTCTAAGTTGGGATTGGCTACCCCGTGTACTTCTCTGTAAGTAGCGTTATCTAACACAATACTGGTAGCACCGCCGTGAAACACGGCCACCACTTCTAGATTTTCTGGTGGAATCCCTCCTGCTACATGTAGGTTGATCAACCGGGCAAGGTTGTGCAGTCCAGGGTTAACCTTAGCGGGGTCTTGGGCACCCGCGCTTACGTCTACTACAATTTTGTAGTCCAAATTAGTGTTGGGATGATACACCTCCTCGGGCATTTCGAAAATGCCACCCAGATCAGGTACCCCGGGAGTAATTCGCTCTTGGGCATAAGAGCCTATTGAAATCAGCAACAGGCAGCAGAAAAGAAGTTTATGGTTCATCATAGGTCAGGATCAATGTCGTTGGAATTTCTAAAATATCTTTCACTTCTCTCCACTCTGTAAGCCCAGAAATTTTATTGAAATCTCTGCGCCAGCCAATTCGGGAAATCACGTAAGCATCCGGGTTCTCCTCTAGAAAAGCTTCCAACTCAGCTAAAGTGTGTGTGGCCGGTACCGGCTCATCCAGATAGAAGATATATGCCGGATTCATGACGCGGTAGTACACTATGGGCCGCTCGGTATCCATGTCGGGTAGTGTGCGGACAACCGGATTCCAGGCATCCATCTGCGGGTAGAAACCCAAGTAAATGTAGGCGATGGTCAGGATGCCTCCGGTAGTCAATGCCAGCAGGCTTTTTTTTACCCGATCTCGCCACAAGTAGGCTAGAATAGCTGCCACGGGCAATACCAGCAGGCCCCAAGCATAGGGCGCAATGGGGGAAAGGGTTTTGTCTGCTTTAAGTGCAAAAAATCCCCCTACCGGAAATAATATGGCGATGATCAGCAAAACCAGGAGTGCGGTATACCAGCGTTTGGGGAGGGTATCCGTAGCCTGGGCCAGGAAGTAACCCAGTAGTAAGGCGAGGTAAGGGTAGGCGGGTACGGTGTAGTTGGGCAGGTAGGTTTGGGAAAAGATGAAGAACCCGATGATGACTCCAGCCCCTACCAAGCATAGCTTCAAAACAGGAGTTCTATCTTTCCAAGCCTTACCGACAGCATGGGGCAGAAATATGCCGAGTGGCAGCATACCGATGAGTGGAAACAGAATGGGTAGTACCCCGTATCCGCGGTGCAGCTCCATGGTGCTTGCGTAGCGGTTTAGGTTGTGCTTAAAGAAAAATTCTCGGACCCATTCGCCGTCGGTGGCCTGCCATACCAACAAATACCACGGTAGTACCAAAGCCGCCACGAATAACGCTCCTAAGAAAGGTCGTAGCGGTTTCAAGGCGCTCCACTTCAGGTCGCGCTGCACCAGTAGGAAGATCAAAAAGATCAATCCAGGTAGACCAATAGCCACGGGCCCTTTGGCTAGCGTGCCCATGGCTACACCCCCGTAGAGTCCCAGCAGATAAATACCCTTTTTGGTTTCGTAAGCGCGAAAAAAGCAAAGTACGGCTAGGGTGAGGAAGAAGATGAGGTACGGATCTGGTACCGCAAAGTGGAACTGAAAGGCCAGGTGGACCGAAGCCAACATGGCTGCGGCGGATCCTAGGGCGGCCTTTTGCCCCCAGTACTGGCGGGCAAACAGAAATACTAGCAGTACGGTAAGTGCTCCATAAATGGCCGAAAAGAATCGTGCCGAGAATTCACTGATACCAAACACACGATAGGCTAACATCATGTGGTAATAATGCAGTGGAGGTTTGTCGGTACGGAGTTGCCCGTTGAAGGTAGGCACCACCCACTCACCGGTGCGATACATCTCCCGGGCGCAGCCTGCATTTTTGGCTTCGTCCAAGGCGTAGAGCATCAGGCCCCCACTATTGATAGAGTAGATGCCAAAGGCGGCGATGAACAGGATGAAGGGGAGCCAACGAGATGCCGGAGCGGATGCATTTTCCATCCTGCAAGTATAGGCATTTTGACTATGCTAGGCGGGCAGAATAGGGGAGGAGTCCCTCCCCAATTGAGGGTTAGATACTTAGGTAAAATAAGGCCTCTTGTTCGGTTTTGTAGAATTTAGGGGCAGCCTTAGCAAACATAGCCACCGACTTCAGGATCACTTCCTTGGCACCTGACATGTGAATGACTCCGGCTATTTTGTAAGCAAATGGTTTGGATACTTTTGCTCCTTTTTTGAATTCAAGCAAGGCAGAGCCTACCAATAGGGCGCCTCGGATGTCACACAAAAATCGGATACTCCCCAGGTATTCTTCAGGAAGGGATTGGTAAAATCGCTGCTGCTCATGCATAATGTCCAGCAATTCGTCGCCCATTAAGTTTGAAAAATCGAGCTTTACAATCTCCTTTCCACGGTGCTCCATCACACTCATTCTTCGGTAACCTTTCACTCGTTCTGCCAGCGAAAGTTCTTCAATAGTTGCCAACATGTCTAAAAACAGTTTATAGCTTTTCTGCAATCAATATACAGATCAACTGTTTAAATATTTAGACTGAATTTGGAGGTTGATACATCCTCCTCGAATAGTTAAATAATTGTTTATGAGAAGGTTATTAATATCCAATTAGTCTTGGAAGTTATTCCGAAATTGAATATTTGTACTTAGTTGGCGGGCAATAATTCTTTCACCGGTTGCTGGTTGGTTGAAACATTCGCGGTAAGCATCCATTGTGCATCTCGCTTTTCGTAAACCGCCACCCAAGCGTACCGGACTGATTGGCGCACAGTATTGCCTTCACCGTCCGGAAAAGTGAGGACTACCTCTTTATCTACCGTTACCCAGCACATACTAGCGTCGTCAGAGAAATGGATTACAGGCGGTGTAGCATCCTCCCATTTTTCGAATTCAACGGTATTGAAATACCGGGCAAACTGAGTTAAGCTTTCCTCCTCTGTCGGTTCATTGATCATGCCCTGGCTTACGGTAATGAAATCATCACTGAACAGATCTACCAGCATCTGCGGATTTTTACTCAGGTGTGCATTTTGCTCGGTTTGCAAAATATTTCGTATCGCTTGGCGCTCTGTATCCAGATCCGGCTGAGAACCACAAGCAGCCAAGGTTAGAATGCAAATGATAGAGAGGTAGGTGTATTTCATGTCCGAAAGATACACGCATAAAAAAGCCCTTCAAACGGATCGTCTGAAGGGCATGCTAATAAGTAGCGAGAAGGGGAATTGAACCCCTGACCTCAGGGTTATGAATCCTGCGCTCTAACCATCTGAGCTACCTCGCCAGGATATGTTCCGCCGAAACGGGAGTGCAAAGGTAAGGATTCAATATTCGCTTTTCCAAAATCTTTTTGGAACAATTTTCTAGGTTATCTTTTGGGGGTGCGCTATATTACTCCTCTTACTAGATTTTTTTGCTATGAGTAGACAAAAGTTTGTGGCAGAATATGAAATTAATGCCTCACGTAAAATGCTCTTCTCTTACCTATCAACACCCTCCGGACTTGCCCAATGGTTTGCTGATGATGTGAATATAGATGAAGACAAGGTGTATCACATCCAATGGGATGGAGAGAATTTTAAAGCCCGTCTTGTTTCGCAGAGAGCCAATAACCATGTCAAATTCGAGTTTATTTTTGATGATGAGGATGACGATGAGGACGAGCCAGCTGCAGTAGAGCTCCGTCTCGAAAAGAATGAAATGACCAACACTACTTTCCTTAGAGTAACAGATACTTCTGAGCTTGATGACGAAGAAGAACTCATGGATATGTGGGAAAGTATGGTGGGTACCTTGAAAGAAACCGTTGGAGGATAATTATTTCAGGTACGTTTTTTGATCCTCATACCCCATACGTGTAATTTCGCCGTAGGCTCTTAAAATGGAGCCTTGGAGTAGCCTGTTGTATGAAGCGATTAGATAAACTCATCATTCGGGCCTTTTTTGGGCCCTTCCTCATCACCTTGGCGGTGGTGGTATTCATCTTTCTCATCCGGTTCCTGATGCAGTATTTTGAAGAGTTCCTGGGCAAGGATCTGGGAATCGGCATCTTCGCAGAACTCTTCTTTTACTTTGCCGTCAACGTAACACCACAGGCCTATCCCTTGGCCGTACTGCTTTCTAGCCTGATTGTTTTTGGCAACTTGGGAGAGCACTCGGAACTTACTGCTATTAAGAGTGCTGGTATTTCCTTGCTCCGGTCTGTGCGGCCCATTTTTATTTTCGTGATTGCTCTAGTGGCCTTTGTATACTACAGCAACGATAAGATCGTGCCCCAAGTCAACCTCAAGGCCTATAGTCTTTTATACGATATCCGAAAAACCAAACCTGGCTTGGACATTAAGCCGGGTACCTTTTACGATGGCCTTCCGGATTATTCTATCAAAGTGTCTGATAACCAGAATGATGGAGCCTATCTGGAGAATATTATTATTTATGACCACACCCGTGGACGGGGTAATTCGGATGTGATTTTTGCCAAGACCGGCAGCATGGAGACGTTCCTTAATGACAAGTACATGCGGCTTACCTTGTACGAGGGGCAAAGTTATAGCGAGCAGGACGAGGCAGCTTCGGCGAGACGAAGGCATGAGGCTATTCATCAATTTGCTCGTACCCAGTTTGATACCACGGTAATGGTGTTCGATTTGTCCAGCTTTGAGATTGAGCAAACGGACGAGTCGCTGTTTGCGCAGCACTACAAGATGAAGGATACCCGTACGCTGAACGATGACATTGATTCTATGCGAATGGATAGGATCGAAGCCATGTCGGCCAACTTCGAGAATGTAAGTCGCTATTATCGATATCACATCGGTGGCTATTTGGATATGCCCGCAGAACTTAAAGATCAGTACCAGTGGGTGTATGACGCACGCTATGTGGAAGAGGATAGCACGGTAGTAGACACTACTCAGAAGGTGACCGACGAAGGAGCACCAACGAACCCGAACATTACTTTAGCCGCAAACCGTTTAGTTAGGGACGATGATGATCCACCAAGTGGTGAGGCAGAGACATTGGCAACCGAAGGGCCAGATCCGGCGGAGCGGAAGCTAGCATTGCGAGAGATTGTAGAATACGATACTGCATTGCTGGCCTCGGTAGATGCATTGAGCGCCACGGTGAATAACCGGCAAAAAGTGTCCAAGGGGGCAGCTACCAGCGCGCGTTACGTGAAGAATAATCTGAATGTACAAGCGACCAAGATTGAAAACCGGGATGCTCAGATACGGAACTTTACTGTGGAACGTGGCAAAAAGTTATCCTTAGCGGTGTCTTGTTTCGTGATGTTTTTAATAGGTGCACCACTAGGGGCGATTATTAAAAAAGGAGGCCTTGGGGTGCCCGTGTTAATCTCGATTGGCTTCTTCATCATCTTCTACGTATTTATGAGTGGAGGGGAAAAATGGGGAAGACAAGGTATTATAGAACCCATTCTGGCCGTCTGGTTGTGTAATATTGTGCTGCTTCCCTTCGGTTTATTCTTCCTTCGTCAAGCCAGGAATGATGCACGTCTTCTCGAAAATGATTTCTACCTCATCCTTTGGGATCGGTTGAGAAAACGACTGGGCAAGAAAAAGGCAAAAAAAGTAGCCCAGGTAGCAACCTGATATTGGTTTTAGCTAGCTAATATCCTACTTTTGCCCTTCGTTTTAGAAAAACTATATAGTATGTACTTGTACACCGAGAAAAAACAGGAACTGTTTGAAAAGCACGGGCGCAACAAATCGAAGAACGATACTGGTTCGCCTGAGTCTCAGATCGCCCTGTTTACATACCGGATTAGTCACTTGACGGAGCATCTTAAGAAGAATAAGAAAGATCACGCAAGCCGTTTAGGACTTCTCAAGCTGGTAGGTAAACGTAAACGATTGTTGGGATACCTACAGCAGCGTGATATTGAAAGATATCGGGCGGTGCTGGCCGACCTCAATTTGAGAAAGTAATTAGCATCAGAGGGAATCGGAAAGATTCCCTTTTTTCGTTTTGCCTAAGTCCCGGAATCAATTCCTTTCTATATTTACTGCAATGCGCACGCGTAGGATTTAGCCCCTCTTCTGATTAGGCAAAACCCATCCCATTAAAACACCATTAGGTAAAGAATTTATGCAACTCAATGCTGTAAGTAAATCTTTCCAACTGCAAGACGGCCGCGAGATCTCTATCGAGACTGGTAAGTTGGCCCGTCAAGCAGATGGATCTGTAGTTATCCGCATGGGGAATACCATGCTCCTGGCCACTGTAGTTTCCAAAAAAGAGCACCTGGAAGGCGCTGACTTTCTACCCCTATCTGTTGACTACCAAGAAAAATTTGCCTCCGCAGGTCGTATTCCTGGCGGCTTTTTGAAGCGTGAGGGTAAACTTAGTGATTACGAAGTGCTCGTATGCCGCCTGGTGGACCGTGCATTGCGTCCCATGTTCCCAGATGACTATCATGCGGACACCCAAGTTAACATTCAATTGATTTCGGCTGACAAGGACGAGCAGCCGGATGCTTTGGCCGCTTTGGCAGCCTCTTCTGCACTAGCCGTTTCTGACATTCCTTTCAACGGACCTATCTCTGAAGTTCGGGTAGCACGCATTGAAGGTGAATTCGTGGTTAACCCACCCCGCAGTGCCACAGAGACTGCTGACCTCGAATTAATTGTTGCAGCTACCATGGAGAACGTAATCATGGTAGAAGGGGAAATGAAAGAGGTATCAGAGGAAGACATGCTGGAGGGCATTAAGGTGGCTCATGAGGCCATCAAGGTGCAATGCCAAGCCCAGATAGAGCTGGCCGAGCTGGTGGGCTCTACCGAAAAGCGTGAGTATTCGCACGAAGTTCACGACGAGGACCTCAAGAAGCGTATCCAAGACGAGTTATACGATAAGGTATACGAAGTAGTGGCACGCAAAGTAGCCGACAAGAAGGAACGGTCTTCGGCCATCTCTGCCGTCTTCGATGAGTGGGTAGAGGCACTAGGTGAGGAGCCAGAAGAGGATCTGGACCTGGCCAAAATGTACTTCAAAGGCATTCACAAGAAAGCTGCCCGTAACATGACTCTGGCCGAGCGCGTTCGCTTGGACGGTCGTCAGTTGGATGAAGTACGCCCCATTGCCGTTGAGGCCGATTTCTTGCCCATGGCACACGGTTCTTCCCTGTTTACTCGTGGTGAAACCCAGTCGCTTACTACGGTAACTTTGGGAACCAAGCTGGACGAGCAGATGATCGATAGCGCTCTCAAGCAAGGCACCAACAAGTTTATCCTGCACTACAACTTCCCCGGATTCTCTACTGGTGAGGTGAAGCCCAACCGGGGCCCTGGTCGTCGTGAAGTAGGTCATGGTAACCTGGCAATGCGTGCCCTGAAGCAGGTGATACCTGCAGATGAGGATAATCCGTACACCATCCGTGTAGTTTCTGATATTTTGGAATCAAATGGTTCCTCCTCCATGGCCACTGTATGTGCAGGTTCCATGGCGCTCATGGATGCGGGTGTGCCCACTAGTGGTGCAGTTTCTGGTATTGCCATGGGTATGATCTCTGATGCCGAGACAGGCAATTTCGCAGTGCTTTCTGATATCCTGGGTGATGAGGATCACTTGGGTGATATGGACTTCAAAGTAGCAGGTACAGCTAAGGGCCTTACTGCTACGCAGATGGATATCAAAGTAGACGGTTTGTCTTACGAAGTGCTCTCACAGGCTCTGGAACAATCTAAGCGCGGCCGGATGCACATCTTAGACAAGATGAATGAAGGCATTAGCTCACCTCGTAACGATCTCAAAGAGCATGCTCCTCGCTCCGTGGTAGTGAAGATTGAGAAGGACATGATTGGCGCAGTGATTGGTCCTGGTGGTAAAATTGTTCAGGAGATTCAAAAGGAAACCAATACCACCGTCGTTATAGAAGAAACGGAGACACACGGTACGGTGAACATCTTTGCGGTGAACAAAACCGATATGGATAATGCCGTAAATCGAGTGAAGGCGATTGCTTCTATGCCCGAAGTAGGGGAAACCTATACAGGTAAGGTGAAAAGCATTATGCCTTTCGGTGCTTTCATTGAGTTTATGCCAAATCGCGATGGTTTATTGCATATTTCGGAGATTAAATGGGAGCGTGTGGAGACGATGGAAGGTGTAATGAAGGTAGGAGAGGAAGTGACCGTGAAGTTGATTGATATCGATAAGAAAACGGGCAAATACCGCTTATCTCGCAAAGCGCTGCTTCCTCGGCCGGAAAGAAAACCGAAGAACTAACCTCCTCCGTATATGGGGTTAGTTGAATTTATCGAAAATTTCATTTTTCTTACATAACGGTGGAACTGTATACGCAGGTCCTCCGTTATCTTTTGGTACTTCTATACGTGCAATAATTCGGTTGACTGAATGAGACAACTTAAAATTTCAAAACAGATTACGAATCGTGAGAGCCAATCTCTCGATAAATACCTCCAGGAAATTGGTAAGGTAGATCTGTTGACTCCCGACGAAGAGGTAGAATTGGCAAAGCGGATTCGCGAAGGTGATCAAGTAGCACTTGAGAAATTAACCAAAGCAAATCTCCGTTTTGTGGTTTCGGTGGCGAAACAATATCAAAATCAGGGTTTGAGTCTGGGGGATTTGATTAACGAGGGTAACCTTGGTCTTATTAAAGCTGCTCAGCGATTTGATGAAACCCGGGGATTTAAGTTTATCTCGTATGCGGTATGGTGGATTCGTCAGTCTATTCTGCAAGCTTTGGCGGAGCAGTCTCGGATTGTCCGGTTGCCACTTAACCGGGTAGGGTCTCTCAACAAAATCTCGAAAACTTTCTCTGAACTGGAGCAACGCTACGAGCGTGAGCCTTCACCGGATGAATTGGCCGAGGTGTTAGAGGTGACTACTGCTGAAGTAGTAGATACCATGAAAATCTCTGGTCGTCATGTTTCTATGGACGCTCCTTTCGTGCAGGGTGAAGAAAATAGCCTGCTAGACGTTTTGGAGAATGATTCTGAAGAGACCCCCGATGCTGAGTTGATGAATGACTCATTGCGCCGTGAAGTACAGCGTGCCTTGTCTACGCTTACACAGCGCGAAGCAGATGTGATTTCACTCTACTTTGGCCTGAACGGTGAGCACAGCATGACTCTGGAGGAGATTGGTGAGAAATTCAACCTAACTCGTGAGCGGGTACGCCAGATCAAAGAGAAAGCGATCCGTCGGTTGCGTCATACATCACGTAGTAAGGCTCTCAAGCCTTATCTCGGCTAATTGATTAGAATTTTCTATCTAGAATAGAAATTGTATATAACAAAGAAAAGGTCTCATCCGAGACCTTTTTTATTGTAACATTTTAAGCTTTTGAGGTGTATATATTGGTAGTTAAACCAACATTATCATGACCGAAGAACACGTTAAAGTTTTAATTATTGGTTCCGGCCCCGCCGGGTATACAGCGGCTCTGTATGCTTCTCGGGCTGGGTTGAACCCTGTTCTGTATACCGGAGGTCAACCCGGTGGTCAGTTGACCATTACCAATGATGTAGAAAACTTTCCTGGATACCCTGGTGGCATTACCGGGCCGGCTATGATGGAGGATTTCATGAAGCAGGCCGAGCGTTTTGGTACTGAAATTCGGTATGGTTTGGCTACTTCGGTTGATTTCTCAGGTTACCCCCATAAGGTAATTATTGATGATAAGCATCAGATTACTGCCGAGTCTGTAATCATTTCAACCGGTGCCTCTGCCAAATGGTTAGGCCTGGAAAGTGAAGAGAAGTACAACGGTAAAGGCGTATCTGCCTGTGCCGTATGTGATGGTTTCTTCTACCGGAAGCAAGATGTAGTAGTAGTGGGTGGTGGTGACACCGCTGCAGAAGAGGCTACTTACCTCGCAGGATTGGCCAATAAGGTATATATGCTGGTGCGGCGCGATGAGATGCGGGCCTCCAAAATCATGCAGCAGCGGGTACTTAAGAAGGAGAATATTGAAGTGCTTTGGAACACCGAGACGGTAGAGGTAATGGGGGATGACAATGGCGTAAGCCAAGTAAAAGTCCGCAATACCCAGTCTGGTGAGGAGAGCCTTTTGGATGCAACTGGTTTCTTTGTAGCCATAGGTCACCAGCCTAACACGGACATCTTTGCCGGACAGATTGATATGGATGATACGGGTTATATCAAGACTATTGCAGGCTCTACTTTGACCAATGTTGAAGGGGTGTTTGCATCTGGAGATGCCCAAGATAGCATTTACCGTCAAGCGGTTACCGCAGCTGGTACAGGTTGTATGGCTGCGCTAGATGCTGAACGTTTTTTGGCTGCCAAAGAAGTGGAACTGGAAGGCGCTGAAGCCTGATCCATCGATAATAGTCTTATTAAACCCTGGTTACGAAAGTGGCCAGGGTTTTTCTTTTGCCCAATTTCTACTAAAACTATGGCTAGATAGAAATAGCCAAGTTCTTTACAATCAATGAATTGTATTTCTTAGTGGCACAAAGCTAAAATGTAACATAGCAAAAAGCCCCTTTTTTTAGACTTGTTTTTGTGTATAGATTTATAGAAACCAAAACTCACAAAAACGATGATACGTTTACTTGCTTTGCTCCCTTTGTTAGGGTTGATGGCTTTTAGCCCTGTAGAAACCGTGAAATCTGCTGAGGCGGAGCTGCTGGTAGCTCCTTGTACGTCGCCTGCCAGACCTGATGCCATCATTGGAACTATCAATGCACCCTTCCGTGCTTGTGCCGCCTACTTTGGTGGATACCCTGCCGGGATTGATGGGTACGAGTGGACAATCTCTGGTGGATATATCACGAGCGGCCAAGGCTCCAACTGTATTGACTATGTACGGGTAGGAAACAGCACTACCTTATGTGTGCGAGCATATACTATTGGCTCCTTTGGAGCAAAGTGCTATTCAGGCACTAAGTGTACCACCTTCTCCGGTGGTGGAGGCTGCATCATTTGTCCTTGATCAGCTAACTTGGTAAAGACAAATCATCCCCAACCGGGCTACGGTTGGGGATTTTGTTTTTCAGCTACTGGGATTTGAGCCCGGTAAGTAGTGCTTGCTTATCACTGGATGATAGGGCCATAGACATCGGCTTATCCTTATTTCCTGAGAGGTAAATCCCCGACTTACCTTGATGTTGAGGATCAAATACGGCTTTGTAAAGTAAGCTGCCCCCCTTAGTTGGAGGTGGGAAGAATAGATTTCTCAAGGGCATCAAGAACTTAGGCATGCCTACCCCAGCTGTCATCGGGGTCTTATTGGGGCCTGGGTCAAGATTTACAAAGCGGATGTTGGTCCATGCCTGAGACCGATCTACAGTAAGTAAAGTAAGGGCCAATTTTGACTGCAAATAGGCCCCTATTAGTTTTTTGAACTCCTTAGGATTGACCAGGGCTTCTAGTTTCAATGATTTTCTTTGGTGCATTCCCCCGGTTACTGTATTCACTACCACTGGGTTTTGGGCATTGTCCAGGAGCGGTTTTAACTTTTCTGTAAGTAGGTATGGGGAAAGCGTATTTACCTCCAGGTGCATCTCGTTCCCTTGTTTTGAGGTATATAGCTTATCCAGGAGTACTCCAGCATTGTTGTATAGGACGTCAATATGGCTCCATTCCTTGGATATTGTTTCTGCTATTCCAGCAACTTGCTGCTGGTCACTCAGGTCTGCCTCCCAAACTGATAGTTTGTCGGAATTCTGAATTTCTTTCGGCATTCCCTCAATTCTTGATTTCGATCGTACAATGAGGCCCAGGGTATGGCCTTCTGCAAAAAGTGTTTTGGATAGTTCCAGGCCAATACCTGTGTGCCCTCCAGTGAGTAAGATGTTCATAGGGTATTAGAGTGTTTAAGGGAATAATCGTTCCGGTATGGGGATGGTTCCCGGCTGACCGAGTTTTTAGGAGGGTAATCGTAATTGGAGTAGCTGCCTTTTCAGCATGGAAGGGCTGGGTTTTTATGGAACAGGCCTCATGGGGTGGCTTGATGTTCCTCCCAAATCCCTTGTTATTGGACCCAGTGGCATATAATTATAGGTATGGAGGTAGTGAGGTGCGGTAATATTGTGGGAGTCCAATGAAAAGGAAGGACGCAAAAAACCTACAGCATGATGATCCGATACAAACTATTCTTGATTTTGATGGGCCTGGGGTATTTCGCTTATGCGCAAACTGAGCCTGAGTACTCGCAGGAGTATCTGGAAAAAAGTACTTCGTTTGCCTGGTTGACGCTGGGAGGTGACTTACTTACTCTTACCGGGGGAACTACCCAGCAAATAACCAACGGTGAACTAGAGGCAACCCCTTTCGGTCCTACGGTGCAACCTAGGCTTACCATAGGAGGTTTTCACTTCTGGGGTCATGCTGACTTCTACGTTACCTTTCCGGTAGGGGCGGTTCCCCTGCACAATTTACCGGATACTCATCCAGGAGTCAGTTATCGGCAAGGGGTAGAAACAGGGGCAAGGGTATATCCTTGGAAAGTGAAGCCCAATAGCCTACGGCCTTTCGCTGGGGTTAGCTTCCGAAGCATAAGTTTTCGCCAAAATACACCGCCAAACTCGTTTGAATTTGGGGGACCCAACTATGCTAAGATGATTGCCCCGTTGCAAGTAGGCCTAAGTTATACCACCCAAAAGTGGTCATTCACGGGGTCCACGTATTTCCAATTCCAAAATGAGATTGACTACTTTATTAGCCCTGATCAGATGGCCACTATTGGTTTGGACCCTTTTTCATTCCAAATAGGCGTGGTTCGGTATATGGACATTGACCGAAACGCCCGTACTCCCTCAGGCGTGAAATCCCTCAATGATCGGTACCGTTTGCTGGAGGATAAAGGCAAGCTGAGTGATTGGTACATTGGGATTGGGCCATCGGCGGCATTACAGGTGAGTCGGTCTTCCTTTCTACAGTCACAGCACCCCTATTTGCACGATGATTACCTTAGCGGAATTATGGCAGATATTGCCATAGGTAGATATTTCTACAAGCCGGATATGAATATTGGCCTCTCGTACCGTGGATACTCAGATGTGGCGGAAGGTTTCAATACCCAAGTAGAAATTGGACGGCAGTCGGTGATGCTTGAGGTCTATAAATTCCTTTTCAACTACTTGGGCTTTGTACCTTTTGTAGGTCCTACGGTTAGCGCAGAGTTTTTGTCTACTACCGTAAATGGAAATACGTTTTCGGAGACAAAACCCGCAGTAGGTTTCATTTTTGGTTGGGACATTCGGGTGGCCCAATCGGAGAGGAGCTTGCTACGGACCAATCTACGTTGGGTACCCAACTTGCACATGGATGTAGAGGGCGAAGCCGTAATGTTTGATCATTTAGAGTTCAATTTTATCCAGTGGGTCTTCTTTCCAGGGCGTGCAGCGGCTTTCCGCAATCGGTAGTTCAATTGTGTATCCTCAGGGCTTATTTTGATAGAAGGAAGGAATTTCACCTTCCTTTCTTATTATATTTTCCCAGCAAATTACCACTACATGAAAAAGGTTTCGTTGGTTCTTTTCTGTTGGGGGCTTATACAAGTGAGTTTCGGGCAGATGCGAGGGGCGGGAGATCAGGGTTTTATACCCATCCTGACGGTGGAATATGGTTACAACACCATTGATCCGCAGCCGCTCAATGACTTTTTTAATTCCTATAGCACCTTTTGGGGGAGCCAAGTGGCTGCGGATTGGCAGCCTGTGACGACCGGCACTCTGGCAGGGCCTCAGGCCCGGTTAGGACTACGGTATTGGTCGGGTACCGGCGCCGTTGGGTTTACCGCTGCTTCCAACTTCATGTACGGCTATGCCCGTGCCCGTAGGACCTTCACTTTCACCAATAACATGGGCCATGATCTCCGAATGAGATCTCACAATCTGGGCTGGGACTTCCACTTGGGGATTGTGGGAGATAGATGGTATCTGGTGAGTTTGGCTACGGCGCACGTGCGTGATTTAACACTGGATATGTATACTACTTTTCCGGATGGCTCACGAAGTTTGGGTAACCTATATAAGATATCTGGAATTTATGAAGGACTGGTTACCACCTTTGATGTAGGGCTAGGCGTAGGGGTGGCCTTGAAGAAGGTTAATTTAACAGCGAAACTGGAATCACCTCTGCCGGGGTTTCCTCCCGCTCGGTTTCTGGTTACGGCGCTGGATTACGGAACCAATGAGGAGATCTTGGATGAGATGCCTCGAGACTTTGTTTTGTGGGCTACGGATCCGGTGGAGTATGCCAACCAGGCCATTCCAGAAGATCAGGAAGTGGCTATTGTGGTAGATAGTTTTTCAGGACTCCGGTTGGCGTTCGGGGTAGAGATCCCCCTATTTCAAAAATATTCCCAATGATGAGAATGGTTACAAATACCGCCTGGGTAATGCTATGCATAGGGCTAGGATTTACGGCCTGCCGGCCAGACTATGCCCGCCAGATGAATCAGCTGGAAGGGCGCTGGAATATCACGCAATCAGTAGTAACGACCATATTTGCTGACGGCACCACCGTGGAGCAGGAATATGAGGATGTTGGGTACCTGGAAATTACTCCTGACCCGGTGGATATTGGGAATGACGGAGGAATCAAGGAAGTGCTCTTTGTGTACGATGATGGTGACTTTGCTGCGGGATATGATGGCGTGCTGGTAAATGACGAAGACAACAAGCGACTCTGGATGGTCCGGTATTTTTGTCCTGATCTTTTCAATTGCGATCTGGGGATTAATATAGATGAGGACGATGGTCGCCGTCAGGTTTGGACTAGTTACTTTTTGCCTGGATCAGGAGCCAGAAACCTCTATTCTCCTGGTGAGAATGATACTCATGTAAAATGGACCTGGACTTTAAGAAAAGAGGGGCTATAATGTACGGTGGTGCGGCTTTTCTCAATTCAGCTAGGAAATTCCTATTTCACAGTTTTGTCCTTCTAAGCTTTTTTTTCCTGTTTACAAGTTGCTTGAACACCCTCAGCTTCCAATCCGCAAGAACCACTCCGAAAGGAAAGTTTGATGCGGGTGTTGGCACTGGGGCCGGGTTCAATGTGAACGCATGGAACCCAAACGCCCCTAATTTCTCCGAACCTTATTCCTTTTCTGATGGAGAAGATAACCCACTATTCTGGTATACAGGGACTTATTTGCTTCGTTACGGGCTTACTGAGCGGTTGGATCTGGGTTTGAAACTTAGTCCTTTGTCCACCATTCAGCTGGATGGAAAGTATATGATATATGGGGATCAAAGTTCCAAAACCGCCTTGGCCGTTGGGGCTCAATTGGGGTATCTGGGTGGTTTTCAGAATAACGATGATGTGCTTACGATTCCTGAATTGGGCATGATGGTGTACGGCAGCTGGCATCCCAATGATTGGTTTCAAATGTATGCAACGCCCCGTTATCTAGCCCGACTGACGCATACGCTTAATGAGACTACGAATACAGAAACAACTCTCTTTCAAAATTGGGCAGGAGCTACCATTGGCGGACGTTTCGGAAACCGGTTTGGGGTTCTGGGAGAAGTAAGCATGTTGCCCATTTCCAACCAGCGTGGCTTTCCGTTTTTTGAGGTCAACTTTGGGGTTGATTTTCGAATGTACCGACCGAAGCTAGCCTATCCATAAATGGCTTTTCGTAAAATCAAACTTGCAGCTATTTAGGCTATTCTTTTTTAGTTCGCTAATGGTGATGTTTTCAGTGAAATCGGTTGTGGAACTCTTCCTTTATGGGTGTGTTATCCTTCAAAAGAAAGGATCGTCATGGCACTGAAAAAAGTAGCCCGGCAAATGCCCGTATTCGAAATTGATATGGGCGGAATTCCCGTAAAACAAGCGCTGCCCACCCAACGGGTAGAACAGATAGACCCGTTTTTGTTGCTGCATCATGGCAAGTTCGATCCCATGCAGGACCGTCCAGCTCGCCAACAAGGGGTTGGGCCCCATCCGCATCGTGGCTTCTCACCGGTCACTTTTGTGATTCAAGGTGAAGTGCATCATCAAGATAGCCGCGGCAACAGCCAGGTGGCTAAGGCAGGAGATGTACAATGGATGCATGCCGGCATGGGAATTATTCATAGTGAGCGCCCTACGGAGGCCAGCATAGAAGCTGGCGAGCTGCAGGAGATTATTCAGCTATGGATTAACAGCCCTGGTGCTAAGAAGATGTTGCCTCCTGATTATCAGCACGTGCCCAGAGAGGAAATGCCCGTTTTTGCTTCCGAAGATGGGCTGCTTGCTTCTCGGTTGATTGCCGGGGAATATGCAGGTAAGCAGGGGCCTATCCGGACGCAGTCCGACCTCTTGGTGCACTGGGGAGAAGGAAAAGCTGGAGGTACGATACAGTACACGATTCCGGAAGGATTCAATACTACTTTGTATTTAGTCAAAGGAAGACTGAGAGTAGAAGGTACAGGCTTAGTAGAGCCTGAAACGCTCCTTTTATTTGATCAGGCAGGAGATACAATATCTCTGGAGGCAAAATCTGATGCACAATTCCTTTTGCTTAGCGGCAGGCCGCTAGAGGAGAAAGTAGTACAGCAAGGTCCTTTCGTGATGAACTCAGAGACCCAGATTATGGAGGCTATGCGTGATTACCAAATGGGCAAAATGGGTTTTTTAGTGGAAGAGTATTAAGCTTGCGGGCATGTCAACTGCGGATTCAAAAACACAAGCCCTAGTAGCTAAACAAACCAAGCTGGAACGGCAACGCCGGATTCGAAATCGGATTATCATGGCCCTCGTATTGGGGGCCTTGGCCGTTAAGGTCTTCCTGTCTTTTATGAAGGTAGGGGAGTCGTGGTAGGTGTGTCGCAAAAGGAGACTTATTGGTGTGGCAGAACGCTTCCGTCTGGTTTCTGGAATATTGATCTAGCTTAGAAATCGGTTTCTAGAAATGGGTGGGATATATATACAGGAATTAGATTTTTTTTCGAGGATTCTACTAGCTTTAGTCCTAGAAATCAAACCTAACCTCTACTATGTTCGCCTTTTTTCAAACCTCGAACGTTGCTGAGTCCGCTGGAGAAGGACTTGATGTTGCTCAACAGTTCCTAAAGGATCTAATCACTTGGTCAATTGACTTTGCCCCCCGGATTCTAGGAGCCCTTGTTCTACTTTTCATAGGGTCAAGGATCATCAGATTCTTGATGAAACTCTTTGTGAAGGCCATGGATAACCGGCAGATGGATCCTTCTCTGAAAGGATTCCTGAAGTCTTTGCTAAATGGTCTTCTCCGTGTATCCTTATGGATTACGGTGATCCAAATTTTGGGTGTAAGTGCTACTAGCTTTGTTGCCATATTAGGTGCAGCAGGTTTGGCAGTGGGTTTGGCCTTGCAGGGTACATTACAAAATTTTGCCGGTGGGGTTATTATCTTGCTCTTAAAGCCTTTCAAAGTAGGTCAGTGGATCAAAGCCGCTGGGTACTCGGGTATCGTGAAAGAGGTTCAAATTTTCACTACGCATTTGAAAGGCTGGGATGGTAAGCTTTATGTGATTCCTAATGGACAGTTAGCCAACTCTTCATTGACCAACTACTCTGCGGAACCCGTTATCCGGATGGACTTTACATTTGGGGTAGCGTATGGTACTGATGCAGATAAGGTGAAGGCGGTGCTTAAGGATATTGCTGATGCTGACGAACGCATCTTGGATGATCCCAAGCCGGTGATTATCATCTCTAATCTAGGGGAGAGTTCAGTAGATTTTGCTTTCCGGGTTTGGGCCAAGCAAGGTGGCGATTTCTGGGGAGCGTATATGTCTTTGAATGAGACGGTATACAAAAGATTTAATGACGAAGGTATTCAGTTCCCTTTCCCTCAATTGGATGTGAATTTGAAGAAACAAGAGGAAGCAATGAACGAGGGCTAATCAAGTTCTCCTTTCTTGAGATTTTACCAACCCTGCCAACCCCGGCAGGGTTTTTTGTTTTGAGGGTGTTTTATTGAGCTGCCACTACAGACACAGTAAACTAAGGACAGCCAATCGATATCTCGGTCTCGATGTGTTTGCATGGAAGGATGCCTTAGATGGAGTTGGTAAGAATTCTAGGGAGTAAATCTAGATTCTTCTGACCTAGGTCACTTTAGGCAATTACCCTCCACCCAAGATGATGAACAAGATTTGGACAATCAGAATCTTGGTAATCATAGTTATGGGCATCATAAGCGTGAAGCCTACCATGGGTAGCTTGTTCTTGGATTGGTCCATGGCAAAGTCCAAAATGGCAGGCTGATTGGATACCATGCCGATAAGCATGGTAAAGGGGATTTTCAACAGCTTGTATCCTAGAAACAGCAGCAGGCTGGCAGAGAGGATACTAATGACGGCCCCGGCCGCAAAGATGAGCCCACCGTGGCCGCCTTGAAGGGTGGATAGGAAGGTGTGGCCGGAGTTGATACCGACCCCGGCAAGCAAAAGCATGAGGCCAAACTGGCGGAGGGTAAGGTTGGTACTATAGCTCATGGTCCACACGATGGGCCCGGTGCGCCGAAGGTACCCGAGAATAAGGCCTACGATGAGTGGGCCTCCCGCGAAGCCCAGCCGGAAACCAATTTCGTCGGTAAGCTGAAAGGTGATCATACCCACCAATAACCCAATGGCCATGCCAGAACCAAAGGAAAGTAAGTTGATGTGGCTTAGGCGCTCGTAACTATCTCCAAACAGCTTTTGCAGACCCGGAAGGTCTGTTTTGCGGGTAACCACCCGTACCTGATCACCAAGTTCTAAGATGGTATCTCCCGTGGCATGCAGGTCAATATCACCACGTTGGATGCGTGTGATCTGGGCAGAAAACTGTTCGGGGATATTAAGACTCGCCAGGCGTTCTCCGGCAACCTCGGGATTGGAGACAAATAGGCGTTTGGTCATGAATTGAGAAGATTCTTGTGAGAGGGGCACTTCCTCCTTCTCTCCCAGGTGGTCTATGATCTTCTTCAATTCTTGTGGTGCGGCCACCACATTTAGTAGATCCTGCTCTTGCAGTTGGGTATCCCAGTTGGGTAAGGTAATGGTCTCCTCTCTTTTCATGCGGCCAAACATTACCTTCCATCCATGCCGTTGGTGGAGATCGCGAAGAGTAATTCCGATCGCACTTTTCTGAGTGACTTTAACGGTTATCCTTTCTAAGGATTGCT
Organism: Cytophagales bacterium; assembly: GCA_003454975.1. Lineage (GTDB taxonomy): Bacteria > Bacteroidota > Bacteroidia > Cytophagales > Cyclobacteriaceae > DMST01. The sequence goes on from DMST01000347.1 coordinate 33,988, forward strand.
GGATCGGATACTGGTGTTGCAATGCTTCGGCTTCTTGTGCGTAATCGATTCGTAACCATCGTTCCATGAGTTTGATAGTGAGCATAACACCCAAGACCCCCATAGGGTAGCCCAACGAGTAGCCCACTACCGCAAGCTGTGAGAGACCCTCCGAGCCATCTTCAATGGAATAGTTGATGAGATCTATCAAACCAGCCAAAGCAGGAGTATTCGTGGATATTCCTGAGAATAGGCCGGCGGTAGTAGCAGCATCGAACCCTAGTAAGTAGTGCAGGCTGGCCGTAGGGCCGGCGGACAGTACCAGCATAAGGAAGACAAATCCAATATCGCGAAACCCATGGCGCCGCAGGCTGGTGAAGAAGGCAGG
>DMST01000347.1:34414-37962 GCA_003454975.1 Cytophagales bacterium
GCCGCTCTGTAAGGCTACGGTGTAAACAAAGATGCCAAGTCCGAGAAAAATAACCAGCTCGGATACGCGCAAGCTAGGATCGAGTGCTCCAAAGGCTAGGCCTACAAACAATACAGCGGCTACGCCTAATCCTGTTCCTCGGATTTTGATGCTGCCTACCCAATAACCGACGGCGGCAACGATGAAAAGTAGGAGCAAGGGGTTGGCTTTGAAGAGGGCTATCATGGCGTTGGGACTTGCTGCGAAATTACCCCACAATCTATGTTTCGCAAATCAGTAGAAATTGGAATTGGGTGCTGTGTTTGAGAACTTATTGATCCTCGGCATGAAATTTTCCGTTCAATTCTTTTGTAACCGTTTGGTTACTTATATATTCGTAACCATATGGTTACTAAACTAACTTTTTATCATACACTTACAATTCTTTCAAGCATGGAAGCAGCACAAGACTTTTCAAATCGAACACTTACCATGACACGTACCTTCAATGCTCCGCGTGATTTGGTATGGGATGCCTGGACAAAGCCAGAACACATTTCTAATTGGTGGGGGCCAAAAGGAATGAAGACGGAGATTAAAAAGCACGAATTTAAGGCCGGTGGGGATTGGGAATATACCATGGCGATGCCTGATGGCAATGAGTTTCGGTCATTTGGTCAATACCAAAAGATTGTGGAGCCGGAACTGATTGAGACTACAGCCAACTTTATCCCCATGACGGTAGGGGTCACCTTGATTGCTTCCTTTTCCGATGCAGGTGAACAGACCCATTTTGAATTCAAAGTGGTCCATGAAACGGAGGAGTATGCCAAGCAGCAATACGAAATGGGCTTTGATAAAGGTTGGGGTTCGGTATTCGAAGGCTTGAATACGTATCTGGAAGGGCTTAAGAGCTAAATACTCCTTTTGAGTAGTGGTGTCTGTTGTGAGTCGGATCTATGTTGGCATAGGACGATACCCTCCATACGAAAAACCCCGAGCTGGTCAGGGCTCGGGTTTCTGATGTTTATTGGCAAGATCGATTACACTTGCTCATAATCTGTAGGCTTACCCAGCCACTCGAACTCATCAACTTCCTTAAGGATAGTTTCGAATTTGATGCGGGCACGCTTGTAGGCCGGCCCGCCTAGAGGTAAGTGTACCGGTGGATTTTCCAGGGTGGTGACCTTGTACATGGCCTCGGCTGCTTTAATAGGGTCGCCAATCTGGGTGCCGCTCACGCTGTTGATAGAATCCAGGTTCTTGGCTACGGTTTCTTTATAGTCTTCAATGGTGGAAGGGGTGTACGTAGCCGAGCGGCCTGCCCAATCGGTTCGGAAAGGACCGGGTTCAATGTTGGTAACGTGAATACCCAAAGGCTTCACTTCAGCGGCTAGCCCCTCTCCAATACCCTCCAGCGCAAACTTGGAGCCGTTGTAGATACTCACTCCGGGGTAGCCTTGCAGGCCAGCAATGGAGGTGATGTTGAGGATGTGTCCCTTTCGCTGTTTACGCATTGCGGGCAGTACTGCTCTGGCCATGCGCACGGCTCCGAAAACATTTACTTCAAACTGACGGTACATTTCTTCTTCCGGGGTTTCTTCCAACCCACCGGGCGAGCCGTAACCGGCATTGTTTACCAGTACATCGATGCGGCCGTATTTGTCAAGTGCCGCCTGCACGCCCGCCGTTACCTCATCGGGTTTGGCTACGTCCAGCAGAATTGCCATGATATTGTCGGGAGCCAGGGCTTCCAGTTCTGCTTGCTGCTCGGCCTTTCTAACAGTGCCTACTGCGATATCGCCTTTGGCGGCCACTACTTTACAAAGTTCTCTTCCGAAACCGGTGCTGCAACCGGTGATTAACCATACGTTTTGCATGTATATGGGATAGGTTTGGGGTCAAAAGACGTAAGGATGCGTCTGGTTGACAAACTCCTGCCTGGATTAATTGGTTCATAGGAAACGCACAGATTATCATTAATCTTTGTCTCACGAAACGAATTCACAAAACCACTTTTGGTTATGACCAAAGTTGATATGTTGGTGCTGGCGGCCCATCCGGACGATGCGGAATTGGGTTGTAGCGGTACTATTGCGGCTGCTGTGGCCGAAGGAAAATCGGTAGCGATTGTAGATTTTACAAAAGGCGAGATGGGAACCCGCGGTACCCCCGAGATTAGGATGCAGGAATCGGCCGCTTCGGCAGAAGTTCTGGGGCTTGCCGCTCGTGAGAATTTGGGCTTCAAGGATGTCTTTTTTAAGAATGATGAGGAACACCAGCGGGCGGTGGTGCGCATGATCCGTAAATACCGCCCAGAGGTAATGCTAGCTAACGCCATCCGGGATCGGCATCCGGACCATGGCAAAGGAGGAGCCGTAGCAAAAGATGCGGTGTTTATGAGCGGATTGCGGATGCTGGAAACGATGGATGATGCGGGTAATCCTCAGGAACCGTGGCGGCCCAAGGCTCTTTATCACTACATCCAAGACCTGTACATCGAGCCTGATTTTGTGGTGGATGTAACGGCCCATTGGGATACTAAGGTGGCTTCCATTAGAGCCTTTAAGAGTCAGTTTTTTGATCCCAACAGTAAGGAACCGGCAAGCTATATTAGCTCGCCCGAGTTTATGGATTTCCTGGAGGCACGCTCCAAAGCCATGGGCCACAAAATTGGGGTAAAGCACGGGGAGGGATTTGTGGCGCACCGCATGGTAGGTGTGACGAGTCTTTTCGATCTGTCATAAAGCCGGTTTGAGGCATTCTGCTTAAACCCGTCTTGCATAAGGAAGCCTCAAGCTTCCTTTGTTGCTTTTGTAGCAAGTTGAAAAACTTGCTACGCCTAACGTTCCATCCCGACATTTCGCCAATCTTCCGCAAGTCGTTGAAACTATTCGTCGGCTTTTCGTATTTTTTATGTATGCATCGGCTGGCAGTACTCTTTATCCTTTGTATTCTTCCGGGAATGGGCTTTGCCCAGTTTTCCGAAGAAGCGGAAGAACCAGCCAATTATATCAAAAAGAGTATCTACTTTGGTGGTGGAAGCTACCAGATCGACTCATGGCAAGCTCGTGAGTTGCACAATTTCATTGACTCACTGGTAAGTATAGATGCGTACGAGATCACCATTCATAGCTACACGGACAATATTGGTGGTGCGGAGTACAACGCTTGGCTCAGCGACATGCGCAGCCGGGCTGTAATTTATCTGCTATTGCAAAAGGCCATTCCACTCCACCAAATTGAAAACCGGGAGTTTGGTCAGTACAATCCCATTTACGATAACAGCACCTGGGAGGGACGGCGCCTCAACCGCCGGGTGGATATCATCTTTTGGCCTTTGGCGATGTAGGGGGGGGCGGGTTCAAGATTGCAAGGCGCTTTCTTCAGCCAAAAAATAAACCACCCCAGTTTCCCGGGGTGGTCGCATCAGTTAATCAGAAAGGAAAGTATTAGATCGTGGCGGCCAGGGCACGCTTGGTATATACCTGTGCCATTTGGCTGCGGTAGCTCGAATCGGCAAAGTGGTCGCTCATCACAGTTACGCCTTCTGCAGCTTTGGCAGCGGG
>DMST01000347.1:38014-40080 GCA_003454975.1 Cytophagales bacterium
GCTGCCGCTACCGAATTGGCATCGCAGGCTTGGCCTTCCATGGCTTGCTCCACCGCAGTAGCCCGGTAAGGCACGGCAGAAACACCGTTGATGGCTACCCGAACGTTGGTGCATTTACCGTCAAAATGCGTCAGTTGCACGGCCACGCCCACAATGGCGAAGCGTGAGGCGGGTTGCATAAACTTCTGATAGGTGCTTTTGGTACCTGCAGCAGGTACGGGTACTTTGATTTGCGTGAGTATCTCACCCTCTTCAATTGCCGTAGTGTACATGGCCACAAAGAAGTCCGTAGCGGTAACCTCGCGTGTGCCCGAAGTGCTTTGCAGCACGAACGTAGCATCGGCGGCCATCAATAAGCCGGGCCAGTCTGCAGCAGGGTCGGCGTGCACTACACTACCGCCAATGGTGCCCGCGTTGCGCACCTGCACATCGCCAATCCATTCGGCACCTTCAGAGAGTAGGGACACTTTGGATTGGATGAGCTCGCTGTGTACTACGTCAGCATGAGTAGCGCCCGCACCAATCACAATGTTGCCTCCCTCTTCAGAGATGCCTTTGATTTCCTCTAAGTGAGAAATATCAACAATGGTGTCTACCTCGTTGAGGCGTAGCTTCAAAGTGGGGATCAAGCTTTGGCCCCCGGCTAGTAGCTTAGCTTCGTCCCCGTGCTGTTGCAGTAGCTGAAGCGCTTCGGCTACGCTATTGGCCCGGGTGTATGAAAATGATGAAGGGATCATCGTTTGTTCTAAGTTTTAAGTGTGATACATCCGGCCCTTAGGCGTTTCTGTTTTGCATTGCTGCCCAAACGCGCTGCGGAATCAGCGGCATCTGTATGTCCTTCACTTGGTGCCCGCCAGACCAAAGGGCGTCGATCACCGCGTTCACTACGGCAGGGGTAGACCCAATACAACCGGCCTCACCGGCACCTTTTACACCCAGTGGGTTGTGAGGGCAAGGCGTCACCTGGCGCTCTACCTCAAAGCTTGGCAGGTCATCAGCCCGTGGCATGGTGTAGTCCATATACGAACCGCTCAGCAGCTGCCCACTTTCGTCGTAAACCGCACCTTCATACAGTGCCTGGCCTATTCCCTGGGCCAAACCGCCGTGTATCTGTCCGTCCACAATCATGGGGTTGATTACATTACCCACGTCGTCTACCGCGATGAAGCGCTTCAATTTTGTCTCCCCGGTTTCTTTGTCCACCTCTACAATGGCTACGTGGCAGCCGAAAGGATAGGTAAAGTTGGCTGGGTCATAGAAGCTGCTGAAATCCAAACCCGGCTCCAGGTCGGCGGGATAGTCGTGGGGAACGTAGGCAGTTAGGGCTACGTCACCAAACCCAATGGATTTGTCCGTGCCTTTCACCGTCCATTTACCCTCTGCATATTCCAGATCGTCCTCATTGGCTTCCAGTTTATGGGCAGCAATCTTCTTGCCCTTTTCCAGTACCTTGTCCACGCTCTTCACGATAGCACTACCGCCTACAGCGAGACTCCGCGATCCGTAAGTACCCATACCGAAGGCTACCGAATCGGAGTCTCCATGTACGATATCCACGTCGTCCAGGCCAATTCCTAAGCGGTCGGCTACTACTTGGGCAAAAGTGGTTTCGTGCCCTTGACCATGTGAATGCGAGCCGGTGTACACGCTAACTTTACCCGTAGGCTGTACCCGCACTTGCGAGGACTCAAACAGACCAGCTCGTGCACCCAGTGCACCAACTACTGCAGAGGGAGCAATACCGCAAGCCTCTATGTAGGTGGAGAACCCAATGCCCAGCAGTTTGCCGTTTGATTTGGCCGCCTCTTGCTCCTTTCGGAATTCCTCGTAGCCAATCATCTCGATGGCTTTGTCCAGCACACCATGGTAGTCACCACTGTCATATTGCAGTGCCACCTGTGTTTGGTAGCCTTCCTGATTGACCCCGTCGAAAGCCGGGATGAAATTCTGGCGCCGTAGCTCTGCGGGATCTTTGCCCATTTCCAAAGCGGCCAGATCCATCATGCGTTCTAGAAGATAGGTGGCTTCCGGACGACCCGCGCCCCGGTAGGCGTCTACCGCATTGG
>DMST01000249.1:0-3737 GCA_003454975.1 Cytophagales bacterium
GATCGGCTGCGGGCCAAGGTTGTGAAGCAGCTAGGCCCCAAGGGCGAGCAGGTGGTAGGGACCATCGAGAAAGGCGCCGAAATAGCCGGGGACGTCATTGGGCTGCTACAGAAGATGTACCAGGAGAAAAGCTTTATGCCCCTCTGGTCGCTGATAGAGAAGAAGTGGAAGAGCATCAAAGAGGCGGCCATGGAGAAAATCCGCGGAGTGGTGGCCCTGGAAGTAGTGAAAGCAGGCGTGAAATGGCTGCTCAGCCTGCTCAACCCCGCCAGCGCCATCGTGAAGGCCGTCATCATGATCTTCGACGTCACCATGTTCATCATCGAGCGCAAAGACCAGATTGTGGACATGATCAAGAGCATTTATGGAGCCATCGCCCCCATTGCCCGGGGCGACCCCGGAGCCGCCAGCAAGGCGGTAGAAAACGCCATGGGCCGCTCCGTGCCCGTGATCCTAGGCATGCTCGCCTCCGTGCTCGGCCTGGGCGGCATCGGTAAGTCCGTGCAAAAAGTGCTCAAGACCATCCAAGGCCAGGTGGACAAGGTGGTAGACCCCATCATCAAGAAGATTGTGGACTTTGCGAAAAGACTATTCAAAGGTGGAAAAAAGGGAAATACGAAATTAGGAAAGGATGCTTTCACAAAGAAAGCCATTGAACGAGCAGGTAATTATATTCAAAAAACTCCTTTATCGGATTCCAAAAATGCTTCAACTCATATGCAAAAGGAGGTTGATAAGGCAGTGGCTAAGGAGAACAAAAGTTTACCCAAGGGGAATCCTAAAATTAAAGGATCGATTACCAATAAAAATGAAATCGAGAAACAAGGTGTAGTACAAATTAAACTATCGGGAGGATCCGTAGCAAAAACTTATAAAAAGGAATTACCGAATGGCCCTGTTCCCGAGTGGATAAAACATAAACTAACTTACCAGAATACCAGCAAAAAGAAACATTCATTGTATTTCCAGAAAAAAGGGGACGGCTTTACACTAGTAAGAGCCAGTGTAATCACTGAAATCCAAAGCTATTTGAGTCAGGTCGAAAGTCAAATTAATTCTCAAATAACGGATAACGAATTAAAACAGCATTACCTAAACATATTAAAGAACTCTAAAATCAATGCTGCTTTAGCCAAAATAGAAAAAGAATATAATAAAAATTTTGGCACTAACAAACCACCAAAATCCAAAGGGTTAACGAAAGGAGGCGGTAAAAATGTAGCAGATGGCATGAAGGAGTTGTCTTTAATTCTGGATGATTTACCAGAAAACTTTAATAATCTGGATGATAAAAATGTACATCCGACATCTAATGTGCAATTCAAAGCAGAAAAAACGACCAATTCTCCAGACATTGCTGGCGGAAAAAGTAAAGATGGTTCCGGCGCTACCGCCTCCACCCTCACCATGAAACCTCCAAAGGGTATAACCGGAAACTCTACCCCTAGCAGGTCTCCGTTATACAAAGCTCTCCATTCCGAAGGTTACAATGTGCTTGGAGCACACCTACTCAACCATACCCTATATGGCCCAGGAGATTCCAGGAATATCGTCCCTGTTCCGAGTCAATACAATAGTCCTATGTCTAGTTCTGTGGAAGAACCAGTGAAGAAAAAAGTATTTGGAGAACGAAAAGTGATGGTATTTCGGATAAAGGCACAATGGGGTGGGAGAGCAGGGAAAGAGTTAAAAGATAAGGTACCTACCAATATACAAGGCCATTATGCCGAGAAACAATTTAACATGGATAATGTATTAGCTCTGGCTAAAAAACAAAGCAAGGACGTAACTCCACAATATTTGAATAAACAAAAAGAAAATCACACTAATTGGAAAACAGACCCCGCATCCAAGGTTCCTTTCAATATACAAATTGGCTCAGATTTTATTAGAAAAGACAATTCTTCGAAGACAAAATTACTTAAGACTAAACTGCAGGTATTGAATGCAAATCTAAAAGTGAATCCAACCATAGACTGGAACAAAATGGGCAGCATTTTAAGCATCTCAAGAGATGGAAAAAACATGATACCCAAATTAACCAACCAAGAAATAAAAGACGTAACGAAAGCACTGGAACAGGAGTTTAGAGAGGCGCAATCAAGGGTGGTCAATGCTGAATTTGAGCGTTTGAGAAACCGATTCTCCGAACCAGAAAACCAATTAGCAACATATATTCAAGAAGAAGAACGTGTACTCCAAGCACTAAGTACTACTGCAGAAAAAACTGCGGAAAACAAAAAACGTAAAAAACCCATTCGACAAGTAAGAGCTAAAAACCTGAGAGATTCATTTGTGAAACACATTGAAACAGATTACAGGAAGGCTAAAATTGCTGCACTCTTATCCTCAACTCAGAAAAGTATCCTTCAGCAGCTATCTACCGATATACGAGCGCGTATTACACAATATGTAAATGGAGATTTTTCAAACAAGGAAGATTCGGGCAGTAAAACTTTCAAGGACTTTAAAAATCAAATAAACCAGCACAAAAGTTCTGCTACCGACCTTCAACGCATAAGAGTAGCCATCACTGCGAATGGTGATTTATCTACTGAACAGCGAGGCCTATTAAATCAGGATATTGATTCGGCATTACGAAGTGGAGATACAATGTTTAAAAAATGGGTGAATGCTCTGGATCAATATGAAGACAATATTAAAACCAACCCCGCTGCCGCGGTTACTTGGGATATCTTTTATTCCTCCCGAGTTGCTGCATTAGGTGACCTTCTTGTTGCACGCCCTGGTAGATATGCAGAATTAAGAAAGGCATTTCCTTAATCTGTATTCGATCCACTGCGTCCTTGTTGAAATTTAAACAAAGAGGCACCTACCTGCAAGGCTCCTAGGACCAGTAGCCGGGGATAGTATTCATTCCCAACGTTTTCACCGCATCGCCCACCAAAGCCCTTCAAAATTCCTTCCTCCTCCCCTATCCCAATCAGCAATTAATCCCTATCTTGAACCAACTGATTTAGACTAAACCCTGCACCTTTTTTGTCTGTAGCTACCGCCACCGATACGTCCGCCTCCCGCGTAAACCGCAGAGCCTTTATGCCCCAGTCCGGGCATGCCCACCGGCCCGCCTCCCGGGCCGCCGCCGAAAACGATAGCCCTGCCAAGAACTCGCCCCTTGTGCAGCCCAAGCTGAAAATAGGCGCACCCAACGACCGCTACGAGCAGGAAGCCGACTCCGTGGCCGACCGCATCGTAAGCCAACCTACTGCTGCCTACTCCCCTTCAAAATCTCCTGCCCATTCCATCCATAGAAAGCAAGCTTCTAGGGCAGGGCATGTAACGACCAAATCCCCTTCTAAATCGTCAATCGTCCCTCGTCATTCGTCAATCCCTTTAGTTCAGGCAGAATTTGAGAGCAATGAGGCGGAGAGTGTACAGCCCAAAAGCTACGATACGGTTCGCCGCAGCGGCGGCGATGACGGAGACAGCCCGGCACCCAGCGGCTTTGCCCAAGCCCTAAGCAGCCACGGCGGAAGCGGCAGCCCCATCCCAGACACCAACCGCAGCCAGATGGAACCCACCCTGGGTGACCTGAGTGGCGTGCGGGTGCATACCGACAGCCAGGCGGCACAAATGAGCCAGGACATTGGCGCCAAGGCCTTTACGCACGGCAACGACATCTACTTCAACCAAGGCCAATACCAGCCGGGCACTTCCGAAGGGCAGCACCTGCTAGCCCACGAGGCCACCCACACCGTGCAGCAAACGGGCGGTGT
>DMST01000249.1:3792-5647 GCA_003454975.1 Cytophagales bacterium
CCGTGCAGCAAACGGGCGGTGTGCAAAGCAAACGCATACAGCGGGAAGAGGAAGGAGATGGCGGTGGAGAAAAACCTGAAATGACCTTGGAGACGGGTAAACTAGAACCAGATAAAGGTGAGCTTCATTTTGACAAACTGGTAGTTCCCGGCTTTAAGCACAAGGGGCATCGCAAATCACTGTACGACGGCAACTTAATTTTCCGGAACAAATCATACAACCGGGACGATGTAGACCAGCGGGTAAAGTGGCAGAACAACCTTAGCAATGCATCTCCCATACAGAATAAAATTACCGAAGGTTACAAAGAGAGTCACAATGGAGTTGGGCCCAAATCCGGGGAAAAGATCATTGCTAAAGTGAACCTAAACAACCGGAAGAAGCCTTACATGCTGATTGGCACTCACAATACGGTAGCAAAGGAACTAAGCACTCCCAACTGGTCTCGCAGCGGAAAATTCAATCTGTATCATGTAGACCACATGGTGGAGCTACAGGTGAGTGGCTGGCCAGACAAACCCTTTGGGGATGCCATGAGCAATTATGAACTCCTGGATGGTGACCACAATGTAAAGTCAGGAGATAAAATCAAAAGTTACATTATTGGTAAAATTGGCTCCTTCATCAAGAAGCACGGCCAGCAGTATCCTGGCAGTGTATCAGACTTCAAGAAAAATTATAATATTCATTTTGAAGAAGTAGTGGGAGAAGAAGGGTCAACGGGTCCTTTCTCAGAAGAAGACTATTGGACGAAGGATGAAATAGCCGCAGGAAATCATCTGAATAATGTCTCCATCGGAGACATGTCGGATTTGGGTGAGAAAGGCAAAATTCAGGTATTCCCGCGTAGCCTGGGAGGTATATCTAAGGAGTTTGCCTGGGACGGTCAAACTACGGACACCAAGGGCTCAGAAAAAGATTGGTTCAAGTCTCCTTTTGTCATAAAGAGCAAGCAATTCCATACTTCGGATGAAGATGTAGCTAAGAAAAGGGACCTGGGTACGCTAACCGTTGGCCTCAACAAAAAAGCGGAGGAGACATTGAAAATGCCCGCGGGGGAAGAGGTCATCGAGGTAAAACGCATGAACAATGCCCCTTACGCAGGGTATATCTCTAAAAAATCCTTTATCAGTAAGTTCTCTAAGATGGAACTAGTGGGCCTAAGCCCGCTAGAAGTCACTCAGTTTGACGTTACCGAAGAAGGATTGATGGTGAATGGAAACATTCTGCCTTCGGTACCACTCTTCCAAGGTTCGCCCGTCGAATTCCGCCTCTTCCAAGGAGACCTTGAAATCCGTAAAACCTTTGCTCTCAACGAGATCAACATTCCACCGCCTTTCAAGATCACTAACTCATCGCTTACCGTGTTTGCAAGTATGGGATCGGGAGTAGGGCTGGAAGGCGAAACCAACTTTGGCATTAACCAGGTAGGAGAAGGCTACCTAAAAGCCCGGGTATCTACCAGTGAATCGCCCGAGTTGGAAGGCGAATTCAGCTTTGACAGCAAACTCTTCAACCCGGCCAAGATCAAAGCCGCATACAAAGAGAATACGTTTACCGTGGGCGGTGAGATTGGCATTGGAGCGGGCACCATCAAAGGCGTGAAATCGGCCACCATCACCGCGGAATACACCGAGGGTGGTCCCTTCAAAGCCAGCGGTACAGCCCAACTGGATATACCGGGCGTAGAGCAGGGTAACATGGAGGTGACCATGGGCGAGGATGTATTCGAGATCGGTGGGGACTTCACCCTGACCAAGGACGTACCGGGGATTGACAGCGGGCAGATAGCCGCTAAGCTGACCAAAGACAAGGAGGGCAACTGGCACGTAGAGGCCAGCGGCACGGCCAAGCC
>DMST01000346.1:0-31014 GCA_003454975.1 Cytophagales bacterium
TGAGGTACACATGGGTACGGCACATGAAGCACCCAACTACCTTCAGAAAAAAGTAGCCGGAATACAGGTTCACTACCTACCGGTAGCTTACCGGCAGAGCATGGGACTAGCAAGCCGAGGAAGGGCCTTTCGGGGCTATGTAGAAGCCGTACTTCGTTGGGCGACTACGCAGTCAGAGTTACCAGATAGGGTATATGCTACCAGTACCCCCCTTACTGTAGGATACCTAGCCTATCGCCTAAAGCAGCGGTATGACATCCCCTATCATTTTGAGGTACGCGATCTATGGCCTGACGTGCCCCTACAGATGCTACCAGCCTTAAAGCTTTTGGCCCCGATCTTCCGCTTTTGGGAACGGCACATTTATCGGCATGCCGAAGGCGTGGTAGCGCTATCATCGCCCATGGCGGAAACGGTGCAACGGCGAGCGCCCAAAGTACCCGTTACTTTGATTCCCAACATGGCAGATCCCGAGCTTTTCCATCCTCGGGTAGCCGACGCTGCTTGGCGAAAACGATGGGGAATACCCGTAGGCCATAGAGTAATCGCCTACACCGGCAGCCTGGGACAAGCCAATGCCCCTACTACGGTTTTAAACTTTATGGAGCTTACGCATAAGGCGAAACTCCCCATACACTGGGTGCTGCTTGGTGAAGGTAGTTATTGGGAGGAAGTGCAGGAAAAGGCTCCTGAAAACACAAGTTTTTTCTCCCTAAGCAGCAAAGCGGACGTAGCCTTTTTACTAGGCGGAGCAGATTTTGCCCTCATTAGCTTTCTAGAGAACATCCCGGTATTAGGGTCGAATAGCCCCAACAAGCTATTCGATGCTTTGGCATCTGGCTGTGTTATTCTTACGAATCGTGAGGGCTGGTATTCCCAAGAGGTAGAAAGAGCTCAAGCTGGAAAAATGGTCAATAAAAGTACACTGATTTTACTGTTAACTGAATACCTGAAGAACTACCAATTACTAGAATCGACACAAGAAAAATCGGTGGAAATGGGAGCCAGATTTGCATTACAGGAGTGGATACCCCGTTGGAAAAAATTCATTAATGCCTAAGCTTTAACACTTATTGTTCAGTATAACTCCAACAGTGAATACTTAGAGACCTTCTACGTAATTGTCAGTAATCTTAATTGGTAGGAGCTAGTATTCATCTCCTCAGTTTCCTCCTTAACTCAACCCGCATTATCTTAATATTACGTTTACTAATAATTGGGTTAAGCTGTTGGGAATGAATGATGTACCTCTGGACCTGCTAGTAGATTTGCCTTCTTGTAAGCTGTATTTTATACCAGCCTCCAATACCTTTATGGTCCGTGCTCATGGACATTTGACGGAAGGGGACCTTCATCAAGTGTTGGATGAGATGATCCAACAAATTACACACAAACAGGCCTCCTCTTTGATCGTTGACCAGGGAGAATTGGAGCATGTTCCGGGTATGTTGCGCGGATGGTTTACTGCCCAATTCCTAACCGATCCGGAGGTGAGAGGCGTACTTAGAAGTCTAGGGAATGTGGTCCGTATACACCCAACCCGTTCATTTGCCTCAGTAATGATGAATGTGGTAGCTCGGGTCACCGAGGCCGTGTTGGGAGTCAGTCTTGCTCAAGCGGAAACATTGGAAGAGGCCATTTCCTTAATTGAAGCCCCAAACTCCTCCGAACATGCCGCCTGAAGGGCAATAATTAGTCTGTACCGTCTACTACGTTTAGGTACCGGATTAACCTTTCCTCTTCCTGAGCGGGATCTTTCCAGTAATTACGACTGAATACAAATCGATAAGGCCAACGTTTATCTTCAAAAGTAAAGGGTAGGTATACGTGTGAATCTTTTACCGAGGGGCTTTGGTGATACAAGTCATCATCCGTAAGTAAAACTCCATGGAATGTCTCTCCCTTTCTCACCGTCAGATCAGCAAAAGGCAAGTCCGCCGCCAGTTCCGCAGGCGCACCATGGTTACCCATTTCTTGTCTGATCTTCTCCTTCAGGTACGCACTGTCTTGGTATCTATTTTGGCTTGGCAACTGGGCCTTGAATCGTCCCTCGGATACATCCAATGCGTATTGCAGGTAGGCCTTCAGTAGCTTGGGGCCGTCATTCTTAAGGCCCTCTGTCCGCAAATCCTTTGGCCAAATACTGGTTACCATATAGATCCGCTGGCGGGCCCGGGTGATAGCTACATTGAGACGATTTTCCCCTTTCACTGTATTTAGTGCCCCAAAGTTCATCATTACTTTGCCCTTAGCATTGGGACCATAAGCCGTGCTGAAGATGATAATATCCCTTTCATCTCCTTGTACGTTCTCTATGTTTTTCACGAAAAAATCAGGAGGCAAAGCAATACCGTTTTGTTGTTCTTCTTCCAGAATATCCAGCACCGCACTTTGCTGGCGTGCATTGAAGGTAACCACCCCCACCGTCTTATTGGGAGCTTCCTCTTGAATGGATTTTACCAGATCGATGACCGCCTGGGCCTCTTTCACATTGGCATTGTTCTCCCATACCCCATCCACCTTGTGATAGCGAATGGCCGGCTCATCCTGGTTCAAGTCTTCACGATCAGGCAACAGCCGTAGCTGTCCGCGATAGAATTGGTGATTGCTGAAATCGATCAATTCTAGCGATCGGCTGCGGTAGTGACCATTGAGCTGCACTTGCATCAGGTGCTGAGAGGCCAGCTGGAGCAAGGAATCTACCTCCAGAGCGGGTACTTCCTCGGTATCATCTTCCTCCCAACGCACTTTATACAAGTCATTAGGACTAAGCTGCTTATCATCGCCTACCACCACCACTTGCTTACCCCGGTACATAGCCGGTATGCCTCGCTCAGCAAAACACTGGGAAGCCTCATCGAAAATGATAACATCGAACATCTCTTCCATAGGAAAGATGGCCGATACAGACTCAGGGGAAGCCATCCAGCAAGGTAATAGCTGAAAAAGCTCATCCGAAAATTGCCCAATCACCTTCCGGATGGGCCATATTTTTTTCTTTTTGGTTACTTGATGTTGTAGATCCCGGTAAGTAACCCGGTTATTCAGACGGTTAAATTCCAGATTATCATAGGTCTGCTCGCGGGCCCGCAGCAGAACGATTTCTCGACTAGAAGTCTGCTTATCCGTAACGGCCTGCTGTAGCTCTTGAATCAAACGGTCAAACTTTTGGCTGCTTACCGAACGTAGTACCGGGTATTTGGTCTCAATGTGGTTGATCCACGCTAGCCTCAAGCTATTCTGGAACAACGTTTCCATGGCCTCCCAAGAACGGTCTTCGGTTTCCTCCCAAAGCTTTTCTACCAACTTTTCCTCCTCAATAGTGAAGGATTTCCTCAGGCGGTCATAGTCACACAGATCTTCAAAATCGCGATCTAACGAGCGTAAATACCGGTCCTTGGCTTCAGGATCGTTTAGTAAATATCCTACCTGACCTTTGGTCAATTGTAGTTCCCACTCCGTACGCTTAGGTGACATTTCCTGAGCCAAAACCAGCAGGTTCTCTACCTGCTCTACTAGTTCACGATACGTAAGCTTGTCGAAATTGAAATACTCCTTGAAGTTGCGTAGCTCCAGGAAGATCTCGTATGCTTTTGAAGCATCCTTTTGCAAGGCAAACCATGCCTGAAAATCACCTTCTATGTTCGTATCAGGTATCTCCGAGAGGTTCTTATTCTCACGCAGCTTCGTTAGGTTGTGCTCGAGATTGAGCCGGTTGTCCAGCTTCGCCTCCAGGATTTGTAGCTGCTCCTTTTCCTTGCTCAGTCCGTTTCTTTCTACTACTTCCTGAATCCACTTCTTATCCTTGCTAAACAATGACCAACGTAAGCCCCCAATCAGCCCCTTTCGCGAATGGCGAGCACGCTCCAAGGTGGCTTGAAATTTACCCACCTGATCCAACGTCAATGAATTCTCTGGTCCCTCCCCCGCAAAGCAGCTGAGGGTATTCTTCTCCATATTATTAAGCCACAACAGTACCAACGGACGATCTTCGCGAACCCGGTGTCGAAAATAGTCGTACACTTTGTGTGGTTTGAGCAGTTTGAGCATTTCCCGCACCTTCTCTGCCCGACTGTGGAGGGTTTCAAGGGTTTCAAACTCCAAGGATGTTCCCACTATGGGCTTGGAGCGTTCGCCCAGCTCCCGCTGGAAAGCGGGAATCTCCTCTATCACCTCCTTGATTGATGGTAGGTCGCCCACATTCAGCCCACTAAAATCCTTCCGATTCCGCCAGGGGTATTCCTGGTCTTCGAAGTTGGTGGCATACCCTACGTAAGCCTTCAACTTTCTCAAAAACTCTGGTACCGCCGGAAAAGGGAAAAACTTGTACTCCTGTCGTAAGGAAAGCGTAGGAGCGCTTAGATCTGAGGTCAGGTAAAGTTCTTTGATGGCGAGCCCACACTCCTGGTCATCGAAAAGAGCAGCCTTAAATTCCTCTAGCTCGTCCGTGATTTGATCAATCCGCCGCGAAGCTTGTAAAAAAGTGCGCTCCAGTTGAATGGCATCCAGGCTATTATTCTTTTGCTGGTATTCGTTGAGTTTCTCAATCTGGGCGTCAATTTGCTCATAGATGGACTTCCGATCGTTCTTGAAATCATGCACTAAGGCTACAAACGAAGCAAACTCCATCTCCCGCAGGCGGCTGTAGACAACATCTAGCGCAGCGCGTTTTTGACACACCAACAGTACCCGCTTTCCGCGAGCCATAAAATCAGAAACCAGATTACAGATTAGCTGACTTTTACCCGTTCCCGGTGGGCCTTGTACCACCAGCGAGTTTCCTTTCTTAACGGCCTTCAGGGCATTCTCTTGAAAGGCATCCAGCGGAAAGGGGGTGAAGGTGACCTCCTCTTTAACTTTGTTCAGAAAGTACCGACTGCTACCAGCTTGGCCTATACCGGCTATATCTTCAGCATCGGACCGGGAGGTAAAAAACGAATCGATGTCCGATACCTGTGTTTCTTCTAATAATTGGACATAGTCCGGTACCAGATAAGATCCTGCTTGGGGGAAGATACCTAGCACTGCTTCCGGATACAGCTTCAGTAAGCCCGGTTCACTATCCGCTTCCAGCTCACTCTTCTTGTAGTTCTCGAAAGATTGTAATCGGTCTACAAAGTTTTCTTGATTGAAATTGAGCTCTATGGGGCTGTCCTTCAACATTTGGTAGAGCATGGTCCGGAAAACTCTACTGTCAGGATCAAAGTCGTCAATCACCCCCTCAATCAGGCTATCCTCAATCTTCACCTGATTGAAATAGGCATAGGCCAGAAGGAAGGTTTTGTTGAGTGTGAGGTTTACATCTTTTCGCAGCATCAGCTGCCATTCTCCATTCTCTACCTGAAGGGCTACTGGAAAGAACATCAGCGGACAACGTACTAGGGTACCGTCCGAAAATTTACCTCTTACAAAAGGCCATCCTACATACAGATCGCGGGCACCGCGCTCTTCGAAAATGAACTGCTCTATGCGCTGGATTTTCTTGAGCCGCTTGCTAACCTCGTTGTTCTTAGCATTGCGTGGGTCCAGTTGTGCACAAAGCGTCTGTTTGCCTTTTCGGGCAATCAATCCTTCTATGAGAGAAAAGGATGGTTGATTCTCCAGGAAGTCCAACTCATGCAGATCGATGGTTTGATCTGAGATCAACCGCAGGAGTAACAACGATCGGTTGTTGCCTGTCAGGTTAGTCAGGCGACGCAGGTAGTGTTGGAGTATCTTCTGCATGGAGTGGTTTAGGTCGAGGAAGTTACTAAAGTTTGCCAGCATGGACAGATAACGTGGTTTAAAAATTACGCACCATAATCGGTGGGTGCCTATGCCAACGCTCTCCTCGAACTATTATTGAACCTCCCAATGAAAGGGAGGCCACATCAATACCCCTTCCTATGTATTGGAGGAAATCTATAATTCTCCCTGCCAGACTTGGTAAGCCTCTGAGAATGCAGGGAGGGTAGGTAACTCTTCAAATAGTCCTAAAACGGTGGACCCACTACCCGTCATGGCTGCATACGCCGCCCCCGCCCCGTACAGAGTTTCTTTTAGCTGCGCTATGGCGGGATGATTAGGAAAGATGGAGTCTTCAAAATCATTGTGCACTTGATTTTTCCAGTCTGCCAGCGGTTGCGACTCTACTACCTCTTTCAGATGTATGGGGGCTTCTTGGGGCTTCACGTTAGCGTAGGCTTCCTTAGTGCCTACATGAATCCCTGGGTTGACCAACACCAAGTATTTACCTGAAAGGTCCAAATCAATATCCGTGAACTCAGTACCCCTACCGGTAGCCAACACAGGTCGGTTCCCAATAAAGAAGGGGCAATCACTGCCCAACTGAGCGGCATAGTCTTCCAAAAAACTGTCTTCCAAATAGAGTTGGAACAATTCATTCACCATTTTGAGGGCAAAGGCAGCATCCGCGGATCCTCCACCCAAACCCGCCCCCATGGGGATAATTTTGTGCAAGTGGATCTGTACCGGATCTAGCTGAAAGTCTTTTCGAAGCAACTGGTAGGCTTTCATCACCAGATTGTCGTTCGGGTCACCCGGGATATCCAACCCAGACGAGGTAAACTTGGTCTTGTCTGCTTCGATGACCTCCAACGCATCGCGCCAAGGCACAGGATAGAATACAGATTCCAAATCGTGGAAACCATCACGGCGCTTGCGGGTGATAAATAGGCCCAGGTTGATTTTAGCGTTGGGGAAGGAAAGCAATGTATTTGGCGGTTTTGTATTTACAAATGTAGTCCATCTAGTAAGATCGGTCTTGCAATAAACAGAAAAAGGGAGACACCATTGGATTATTTGGGCTCCCTTAATAGCGTGATAATGGTTAGCGATTTCTAGAAAGTCTCGCCGATATCGATGTACGTATTAGATCTGCTTTCGCTATCCTCTACGCCCAGTCCCCAAGTAAAGTCAGCCCGGATATTGATGCCCGCCAGAGCCAAAATCCGAACACCTACCCCTACTCCAGGACGAAGGGGTGTGCTACCAAATTGACCTAAGGAGGGAGCCATCTGGCCTACCGCAGCAAACCCCGTGACGCCTAGCCGCCACCAAACAGGCATGCGGTATTCTACCTGGGCACTCCAGTACTGACGGTCGCGGTACCGGCCCCAGTAGTATCCCCGTACCGGGCGACCTCCCATGGCAGCCGTCATCCGAAAGGGCACATCCCCGGTATGGAACATACCCGTGGAGTTGACCGCTAAAATGTGATTTTCTTCGCCCCAAAGCGGTGGAATCTCCCAGAACTTGCGGAAGTCATAAGTAAGTCGGCTAAAATTGCGCACGGAACCGAAAGCAGAATTGAAGAAGATGTGGTTCAATTCGAAGTACATAGATTCCTTCGGATTGAGCGGCTGCACCCGGTTATCGAACCGTACCAAATATCCTACTCCTGAATGAAAACCTCCATCAGCCCCCACTACATTTTCCCTTTCGAACACACCGCCAGGCTCTAGCTCCATATCCCACATGGATTGGGTATAATACATCAAGCCACCATAAAGATCTTTGCGGATCTCCCGACCCACGCTAACAAATCCTTCCAGACGTTTGCTAGCATACAGTTCCCGGTTTGAAGCAGGGTTATCATAGTTGACACCATAAAAAAACTCAGGGAAGTCGTAGTAATCTACCCGGCCTGTGATATTGTACAGGTTGTTTTTCGTCCAGGTATTCCAGCTTACAATAGAATAGAACTGCCGCTCTTGAGTCCAGATAGCATACAGGGTAAAAGTAGTAGGCCGGGTTACGGTATCCTTGGGAGGGGTGTAGGTAATCGCAGCCACAGGTCCAAACAGCCACCGGGTCTCGGGTGTGAAGGCTACCGCTGGAATAGGAAGTATACTCCAGGCACGTTCTTTCTTCTCTTTCTCGGGTTCTTCCTCAGAATCCCCGTCCTGGGCTAGTGCTACTGAACTGGATAAGGTGCAGAATAGTAGTAAGCCAACACTCCAATTGCGAAACATAGTATAGGTGGTTCTCTTCTTTAAGCAAGTAATATAAACGTTTCCTACGGAATGTAGCAGGAGGTTCAGCAAAACCCGTCCGGATTGTCGTGTGAAGGGGGGATTCGGATGGGATGATAACCTAACCTACCTATTCGGTAATGTGACTAGGGGTTATGCAATTTACCCTTGCGACCAGGAAAGGGAGTATTTGAGCCAGCTTTACGACTTTAAACTTATTGAGGTGGCCAGCTGGAGTGTAAGAAGATTCTGCACCCTCCACAACAAAAAACGGCCTGACCGTTAGATGCGGGCAGGCCGTTTTGTCCGAGGCTAACTTGGGATAGGCTTAACGCTTCCAGAAGGTGGTGCTGGTGTGATATTGCGCCCCTTTCACGTGGATAAGATACAAGCCTGATCGCAGGTGGTTCAGGTTGATCGTCGATTCCACCGGGTGATTGCTAGCCCGGTAGACCATGCGGCCTTGTGGGGTAAGTACCTCTACCGTAACGCGGCCTTCTGTTTGCAGCTCACCCGGCATGTTCAACTGCAGTGTACCCATAGTAGGATTAGGATACACCTGCAGGCCTGCCACAGACCATGCATCATCCAACCCAGTCACGCTTAGCGTCTCGCTAGGCACCGCACAGCCCTCTTGGTACACTACCACCACGTAGTCTCCTGCCCGATTGCCATTTGCCAAGGTAGCTCCTTCCGCTACACGCTCGTCATTCAGGAACCATACCGCACTATCCCCAGTGATATCAGTAGTGAGATTACTACCAGAGGCGGTGATGGTGGGTATGCCAATGTTATTAATAGTAGCAGTAAACCAAGGAGACATCGTAGAATCTGTTCCAGGAAAACGCCAGCGAAACTCATGGTCTCCATTGGCTAGCTCAGGCACCAGCAAAATGCTCTCCTCCCCGGTTGTCCGGCCATTTCGTTGCAGTCCGGAAAAGTATATCGAATCCAGCACCTCATAACCATCGTTACTAGTGCGCACGTCTAATCCAAGGGTTCTATCCCGCAAGGAAATACCTAGGGTAGTAAAGCTGATGGGAATCTGTTCTCCTACACACCAGTTAAAATCTTCTAAATCTACGTTGACAGTATCCCTTGGCATTTCGAGTGTGTACAACGTTTCTGGGCCTTGATAAATGGAATAAACGGCATCAGCGCCTTCGCCTAATGCATTAGCCGTGTAGGCCCCAAAAACATATTTTCTACCTGCTTCAAAGCCAAATAAAGTTATCGGATGAGTCTCCTCCATACCGCTGGCCTGCCCCTCAATTGGTCCTGCCAGAAAACTTGTCTTTGGGAACTGTTTCGATGTACTTCTACCAAAAGTGTTCGTCCCAGAAATTTCGCTCTGGAAAAGACCTATTTCTACTGATGGAATGGTATCCTCAGCAGCTACTAGAAAAACATGTGAACCATTTTGATTAGATCGTGAGTGTATAAGCGAAACGTTCAATTCTGAATACCCTACTGAGTTAAAAACAAGACTAGCCCCGTTTAACGGAGGTCTTGTTAGTGTCTGGAAATCACTAACTTGAACGGTTTCCCCATATACTATCGATTCTCCCAAATGATTGTAGGGGGTGAGTCTAAATTCATCATAAGTTTCTGAAAAATCTAATTGGTAAAGGGTAGTCATGGTGTCATCCTCTACATAACGATACAAGGGGGTCCGGGAGCCTGGACTTGGGTCAATGGGAAACCCAGAATTACCATAATATAAATTATCTTTCAGTTCAGTTGAATAATGGTTGGTGACTAAATAACCGTCCGCTCCAATATCATTCCAACTTAGGATAGCGGCTGTGTCCAGAGCATCCACTTGAATGTTTAAATCACCAGTAGGTTTTTGGAGATAGGGTAAAGCCAACTCACCAAATTGTTCGGTATTAAAATAAAACTCTTCACCATCTTCGAAGTATCCAAAAGCACGTAAATAATAGAATCCCTGCTCTGGCAAATCACTAATCGTTATAGTTTCATCGCTTCCTTGATAGAGTGCGTATACGCCCGAGGCCACTTCTTCTCCTTCTCCGAAACTGGAAGATGATGGGTAGGATTTAGAGTTTTCTGGTAAGAACTCTATTGGGTCTTGGCTAGCTACTAACAGTATGCCATCGCCAGCACCACGTGTCCAGGATAACTCTACCGCATCTTCTTTGAGAGTATATGCCCCTAAAATGGGTGGGTTTGCAGGGCCTTCCTCTAAGGTGCCCGCTTGGTATACTGTAGCTTTCCACATCCCAAATGGCCCCGAGTACCCAATATTGGGATTAAATCTGGAAGATTTGAACGTTAGGGCTCCCTTACCATTGGTTGCTCTATATCGTTGTCCGATAACAATGGAAGAGCGCTCTACCAAGAGCGGGGCCTGATCATTGTCTCCATCAAACACCTCGAGATTGAGTACCGTATCCTCCTGATTAATCTCGAATATAATTTCCATCATTTTTTCAGGATTCTCAGGAAAAAAAGTAGCTGTTGCACTATTCCCCACCACCTGAGGAGAATTCCCATATGCTGGATAGATATCCAGGCCCTCAGATGTTATTATGGTATCCACACTATGTGGATACAGCGGCCTAGGAGCCGTAGTGAATCCATCATCAGGGAAGATATTCCCAGTAGAATACAAATACTCTCCATCTATTAGCCTATAAGTCACCGTACCCAATGAATAATAGGTATCAGGATCTAAAAAAAGGGAATCTACCACAAGGCCTGGTCCTTCGAAGTCTTCCTTGAAAAAAGGGCCCAAGATGTATATTCCGCCTCCAACCACATCCGCTTCACGAATATCCTTAGTAGGAGTGTGCCCTTCCGAGGAAAGACTTATCTGAGAATAATTCTCGATGGAAGTAGATCTCAAATCTTGTTCTACCCCTACCAATACATAAGCGCCATCTTCACCCCTGTCAGTTCCAAAACTGATAAAAAACAAACAGTAGGAATCTGCAACCAGAGTGGTACCAATACTTCCAGAGAAAAAAGGAGGTTCATTCTCAGACTGCGACAAAGCCGTCAAGGATAGTAAACAGCCCATCAACAGAAATAAGGATTTCATTTTCATCATTATCAATACTCTATTAGATCGCTTTGGTTAGCGTTCCACCACAATAGTAAAGGATTCGACGTCTGTTTCTGTAGCAATTCGAACGAAATATAATCCAGAGGGCATAGAATTGGGAATTCGAATGGGTACACGGTAGCTAAGGCCGCCGGAAAGGGTAGTCTCCCATACATTCTGATAGCGCACTCCATCAAAAACCGAAATGGTTACCGCATCAGGGGTGGTCATACGCAAGGCCAGATCAAAGGCACCTGCATTGGGGTTCGGGTAGGCCGCATAATCAACAATACCTACGGGGGCCTGTCCACCACTACCACTTTGTGTATTAGAGGGTCTACCAGAGGCTGCTAATACTTGTATGGTATCGATGGCAGAAGCTTGGCAACCTGATAGGTAAGCATCCATGCGTATGGGATATTGGCCCTCATCCAAAAAGCGAATTTGCTGGTAGAAGTCTCCATCTTCTAACCGCTGCATGCCTACCGAAGGTAGCGTCCATTTTACTGAGTCTGGAATGGGGTCCGTAACGTCTACCAAAACAATGGTATCCCCCACAAAAGCTTCAGTAGGCATGATGGTTCCTACCGACATATTGAGCGGTACCTGCAACAAGTCTACTGATTCAGAAATGAAGCAGCCTTCGTTGGTGGTAGCCATAACGGAATAGGTTCCCGGTTGGTCAATTTCAACGAGTCGTTGGGTGCTCACAAAACCGGAGGGACCCGACCATTGATAGGCAAGCCATTCCCCAGCATCTACCGCTACAGAGGTGCCTACACATACCTCGATACTTTCAGGTACAGAAGTGATTGTTTGCGAGAGTGGTGGGGTCAATTCGAGTTCTATGGACTGTTGACAGCCTTCCTGATCCGAAACCGTAACGGTGTAAGTACCTGATTCCACACCATCCAAAGTTCTCCCGGTTTGTCCGTTGTCCCAAGAATAGCGGTAAGGTGCGGTACCGCCGAAACCCTCCACACCCAAGGCACCCGTAGGCGTACCTGGACAAATAGGGTCGAGTACCGAAACTACTGTTACCCCCATGGTATCAGGTTGGTTCACATTTGCTTGAATAGGTAATTCACAGCCATTAGCATCGATGACCACTCCAGAGTAGGTACCTGCACAAAGCCCCGTAAGGGTCCTGCCTACTAAGTTATTTTCCCACATTACAGTACGCGGAGCCATCCCGCCAGTGGGGGATACTTGAATGACTCCTGCGCAATCACCAAAACAGGGTAAGTCTTGAGTAACAATAGAAGCTGCTAATTCGGTAGGCTGGCCTAACTCCAGGGTGGTATCAGCCACACACCCACCGCTCTCAAGATCCACAGAATACACACCTGCGGCTAACAAGGTAACATTCAAGGTGGTGGCCCCGTTACTCCATTTTGCTAGCACTGGCCCTTCACCTCCTGAAGTAAATACGTTGATACTGCCCGTAAAGCTACCAAAACAGCTAGGCTCAGTTAATTGTACACTATCAATCACAAGGGGTTCTGGGGCACCTATTGTCACGGTGGTATCAATTATGCAGCCTTTGTCATCTATTACGGTTACGGAATAAATTCCTGCAGAAAGCCCTTCGACAGAAGCTGTAGTATCACCGTGGGACCACAAATAAGTATAAGGAAAGGTACCCCCTGAAACGAATACCTGTGCCCGCCCATCATTCTCAGTACAAGATTCATCTCGTTTAGAGATAGAGGTAATCACCAAAGGATCCGGTGCTTCTACATACAGAGTATCTTTAAAGGAGCAGTCCAGAGCATCTTGAACTTCCAAATAAATAGGCTCTTCACATAAACCAGATGCCATGGAACCTACTTGACCATCAGACCAAGTAACGAGCTTCGCTCCGGTCCCTCCCTCTATCTGAATAGAAATGGCACCATCGCAATCCCCATGGCAATTGGGATCAGAAATCAACGGGTCATCAGAGTACTTGATTTCATCAGGGTTAAGTAAGGTCTCAGTTACCTCTGTACCGCAGTTGGCCGTATCGAAAAGGACTCCTGAGTACGTACCATGAAGGATATTTTCCAACAACAAAATTGTATCGGGCCGCCCCGACCAGTCCATAAAATATCCACCAGCTCCCCCGGCAGGGAATACTTCCAGCTCACCGGTCGCTTCGTTGAAGCAAGCAGGATCTACAGAGTAGGTAGTAAAAGTAAGCGGTTCGTAGGTGGTGAGAGGTGTGGTAAGGGAGGCAGTACAACCGTTATCATCTTCTACCGTCACCGTATAATCACCTGCCCCCAAATTGGAGATTATTGAACTCCGAGAACCGATGTCCCAGGCGAAGCGGTATGACTCAGTGCCTCCTGAGGCTGTCACTTCCAGCATGCCATCTATATCACCATCGCATCCCGGGGCAATGGAATCTATTAAAACTACAGAAACCGGTTCTGGATCCGTCAGATATACCGTGTCATCGTATCGGCAATTATTTGCATCAATCACCCAATAAGGATATTCTCCCTCTGGTAAACCTTCCCGGGATTTCCCAACAGCACCATCATCCCAACGAACCTGTAGCGTACCTGTCCCATCTTCTGGGGTGACTAAAATAGTACCGTCTCCAGCATCGGCGCACAAGGGGTGGGTGTAGGTATAACTCGCCCAAAGTGAGTCGGGCTGTCCTAGTGTGAAAGAGAAGGTCTCGGAACAGCCATTGGCATCGGTCAAAGAAGCAGAGTAGGTACCCTGGACCAAATCAGATAGGCTAAAGGTGGTAGTCCCATCTTCCCAAATAATAGTGTAGGGTGCTGTGCCGCCGGAAGGGGCCACCGATAAGGCTCCATCTGTGCCACCATAGCAAGAGGGATCTTCTTTTACCAATACCTCCAGGCTCAAAGCTTCGGGTGCCACCAACGTCAATCCGGTAAAATCAACTTGACAAGCGTTGCTATCACGCACCGTAACAGATAGCGTTTGCTCTCCCAAATTCGCCAAGAAAGGCGAAGTATCCCCATTGCTCCATTGGTAAGAAAATCCTCCTACACCACCACTAGCAAATACCTGTGCAGTACCGTCAGCGCCGGTAGGGCAAGTGGGATCGGTGATCACCACAGAATCAATCACCATAGGTTCGGGTTCTCCCAGCATCAGAGTATCCAACAAGGAGCAACCTCGGACATCTTCTATGGCCAAGGCATATCGACCAGCGCTCATTTGTCCCGACGTCACCAGAGCCCCTCCTTGCCGATAAGAAATTAGATACGGTGTAGTACCGTGATCAAGCGACAACTGGAACCCGCCGTCGGCCACTCCATGGCAGGACGGTTGCACCTCACTAAAGCTGATTAATTGGATAGCCGCCGGATTCTGAAGCGTGTCCGTAAGGGTAGCGAGACAACCATTAGCATCAGTTACCGCAACGGTGTAAATACCAGAATCCAACCCGGCAGCCAAGGGGCCCACCTGTCCATTTGACCAGTCAAAAGAAAACCCTTCCACTCCACCTGATGCACTTACTTTCAATCGACCATCAGCTCCTCCAAAACATGTAGGGTCGGTTATCTCAGACCAACTTAATGCGATAGGATCTGCCTCGGGCACCGTGAAAATGGAATCCACGGTACATCCTGTGCTATCATTTACGGTAACGGTATAATCTCCAGAAGCAATATTGGTTAATACCGACCCGGTACCTAAAGCACCCCAAGTATAGGAAGGCTCTCCACCACCGGTAGCTCTTACGATCAACCGACCATCACTATCTCCAAAACAACTAGGTGCCGTAGCAGCCAATAGGTTAATCTGTAAGGTTTGTTGAGGCACAGTAAGGGTAAGGGAATCTTGACACCCAGCCGCATCCGTAACCACTACCTGATGAGGTCCGGCCGCTAATCCTACGGCCTGATCCCCCGATTGACCGTCGGCCCAAAGGAACGAATAAGGAGCCGTACCGCCCAGCACTCGAACAGAAGAGGTACCGTCCGTGGTTCCTGCACAAGAAGCGGGAGTAATTACATCTTCCGCTAGTTGCACTCCTGGGCCTCCTGAAACAGAAAAGAATAACTCTTCTGAGGTACAACCGTATGCGTCGGTAACAAATACGGAAGCGGTACCTGCCTCTAATGCTACCGCAGTATCATTCATTTCTCCAGAAGACCAAGTGAATTCATATGGGGCTGTGCCGCCTTCGGCCTCTCCGATAGCTCTCCCTAGTTGCCCACAAGCAGCCTCTATTACGGTAGGCGCTATCATAGAAGGTGCATCTGTCTGCTGTATGGTAAATACAGAGTCTAGGCTACACCCTAAAGCATCGGTAATTTCTAACTGATAACGATCTGCAGCCAAGCTATTAAGTAATGCGTCTGATCCCGCTGTTAGTAAGCCTGTTTCGTTTGACCAACTGTAGGTATAAGGACTGGCACCTCCTGACACATTCACTTGCGCTGAACCGTTGGTGCTCTCACAGGCTTCTGGTGTTACCGCCAATGCCTCTATAGTTAAAGGGGTAGTAAGGACGCTATCCGGTATCTGCAAGGTAAAGGTGGCTTCACAACCCGACTGTGTTTCTGTGCGCAAAAAATAGGTGCCAGAAACCAGTCCGGTGGCGGTAGAATCTGTAGTTAATACAGTGCTGTCGGCGTCCAGAAAAGCCCAGGATATGGGTTCCCCACTATACGCGGACTGTAATGTTAAAATTCCATTGGATTGGTCGCATATAGAAGGTGTAATGTTCACCAGAACAGAATCTACTCCGGTAGTCTCGTTGATCACTCCCCATTCGTACACTACACAACCCGTAGCATCTTGAATACCTATCTGATAGGTTCCAGGAGTCAAGCCACTGGCCACACTTTCGGTAGGTAGCGCCGTAACACCCGCGGGCCATAGATAAGTATAGGGTGCATGACCGCCCATAGGAGTGAGAGTGAATGAGCCGTTGCTATTGCCGCAAGTGGCAGGATTGGCCAATACATTCAAGTTGAGAACTGCTGTATCGGATAGGGTAATCTGCACGGTATCCGTACAGCCCCTTGCTTCGGTTACGATGGCAGAATAGGTGCCCGCATCCAAGCCGGAAAGGGTGGAATCTCCCTTTAGTGTATGCTGCCAAGCAAAGGTATAGGGGGCAATACCCGGTTCGGTGGCGGTGAGGGCAAGGGTAGCGCCACTGGTATCGCAGCTTACTGGAGAGAGTAGGGTGATTTCCCAGTCAGGATCGGGATCAGTTGCCACCACTACAGAGTCAACCTGGGAACACCCTTGAGCATCCGTCACGAAAACAAAATAGGTGCCGGCGGATAAATTCTGTGGAGATACAGCCATTCCATCAGCATCTTCCCAAACCGGGGAGGTAAACGGAGCTAATCCACTGATAGCAACTTCTACTGCACCGTTGGCCTGGTCGCAACTAGCATTGTATGTTGTGCTTGTGGTAAGTACAAGGGGGGCAGGATCTACAAGGGAAACGGTATCCGCCATACTAGTACAACCAGTTACGGTATCCTTTAGCACCACGTAGTAGGTACCCTCATTTAGTCCCGTGTAGAACCGAGAGGAATCCTGGAAAGTATTCCCCCCATCTATGCTGAATGCAAAGGAGCCCACGCCTTTCGGTAGGATGCTCAACAAACCCGTGGCCTCTCCTGCGCAGGTTGGGTCTTGCACTGTTTCCATCGTAAATTCTAACTGGGGGTTGTCAACCTCTATGGTAGTTTCGACAGTGCAAGCGCTTCCTCCTACATTTCTGGCCGTTAGTGTGTGCATCCCTTGGGTCAAGCCAAAAAGGGTCAGCTGCCCGAAAGCGGTAGGGGCATAGGGCCCGCCATCCACTGAAACTTCGTAGTCGTTGGAACTACCACCCGAAACAAACACTTCCACCCTACCGGTGATAGTACCACCGCTACAGTTGGTACCCAGCAGTTCGAAATCAATTTGCAACGGAGCGGGCTCATTGATGCTAAACGTAGCCTCTCGAGGACAATTCAACCCATCCTGGACACGTAAAGTATAATCTCCTACAGCTACCCCAGAAAGGTTCTGCTGCATGCTGATAACTTGAAAACCACCCGTTTCGTACCAGGCATAGGTCCAGTTGTCTGGATCAAGATCACCACCTGCACGAAGCGTAAGCGTCACCCCACCATCTGCACCTCCTGCGCAGGTAACGTCCATAGGCACACCCCCCAACTCAATCTTGGGCCGGTCGTCCAGCCTGAAATTCTTTTTGATAGTACAGACATCCTCCTCCGAGGCTACATAATTGGCATCACGCACCCAAAAAGTATAAATATTATCTCCGCTAAGGTTGGCATAGAGTACCGAATCGGTACCAGTACTAAAATAGTGGAGGCTGTCGCTATCCAGCGCAAAGGTATAATTACCGACTCCCCCTGTAGCCAGAATAGTAAGTGCACCGGTGGTATCCTGATAGCAGGTGGGCAAGGTAACTACGGCGGTGTCTAACTGGATTTGGGTGGGTTGGGATGTCATGATGGAGGTAGTATCCTGACAACCGTTGGCATCTTCTACACTGATGTACGTCGCATTGATGAGATTGGCTCGTAGATCAGTAAAGGTGACACTATTGCTGGCCGACTGTTCTGCCGTATCGGGCAGCGCATCGTCGGCATTCCACAACCGGAAAATATAGGGGGCTATGGTGTTTCCATTGCTGGCCATTACCTCCAACACGCCGTCGTCTCCGCCAAAACAAGAAATGTCCGTAGTATCCGTAATGATGATATCGAGTGCTGGGGCATCTACAATGCTTACTTCTACGGTATCTGCACATGCATTGCTATCCGAGACAACGCCCAAGAATATACCATCCCGATCAAAAAAAGTAACCGGACCGGCCTGTAGGTAGTACTGTTTCTCGACCGAGTCCTTCGGTAAGTAGCTAAACCGATAAGCATCGTCAGAATACGTAACCCCTCCTGCGGCATTCAGCGTAATAGTACCATCTGGCAAATACACACATGCTGGGGAAGTAGTAGTACTATCCGTCATGAGTAGTTGAGTAGGCGAGAGCAGGGTAACGGAATCGTATAGTGTACATCCGTTTATGTCAGTAAGCATTACCTCATAAAATCCAGCTTCCAAACCAGCCGGATCTTGCAACAAGGAATCTTGATAGCCATTGGGTCCACTCCATCGATATTCGTAGGCACCGGTACCGCCAGTAGGTCTAAAGTCTAGGGCCCCGTCAAACAAACCATGGCATCGGATGTCAAAGCCTGCCCGGGCCAGGGATAAGCTAGCATCTCCATCTAAGAAACTAGCGAGGGCAGTGGGGTCATCTAACTGTACCGTTCCGGTGGTATCCACACAACCGTTCTCGTCCTCAATCCGAACCCTATACGTACCGGACCAACGCTCGCTAAATAGGGTGTCGGTACCACTTTGGTTGAAATTCGCAAAAACAGGTACTTCGTTTCGCAACAGCGTATAATCAAATACCCCTGTCCCCCCAGTGCGTGTCGCTAGAAATATACCCGTACTATCCCCAAAACACTTTAAATCTTCCCCATTGTAGAGGGTGTCTTGGGTCAGGGCCGTGATGAGCCTATCTGGTTCCGTAATGATGAACGCATCCGTAGCTAAGCATCCGTTCGCATCCGTTAATTCTATCCGATAATTGTTGCTGGCAGCAAGTCCCGTCTCTTGCCCGGTTATAGCATGGGTAAGCGTGCCCAACCTCACATTGGCCGGGCCATCCTTTAGTGTATAGTTATAGTTTGACGCAATTACTCCCCCGGTACCAAGGAATTCCACTACTGCATCGCTCTCACCAAAACAGGAAATATCTTCTCCGGTATAGTCAGAGACCACCGTGGCCGTTACCGTTAGCAGTGTGGGTTCGGTTATCTGTTCGGGAATCAGCGCGCTATTCTTCCTACAACCGTTGGCATCTTCTACATTGATACGATAATACGCAGCACTCAGATCAGTAATTGAATCGATTGCCTCCTTATCAGAATAACTCAAGGTATTTAAGGCAGTATTGCCTGCGGCATTGGTTTCAAACAGGGTAATGTCGTACTTATCCCCTCCGTTGATAGTGCCTCCGCTTAAATCAAAGGCCAGGGTTCCGTTTCCATTCCCATTACAGTCTATTCCAAAACCGCTATAGTCAGAGGAAACCGAAAAGGAATTGATAACCAAAGGACTTGGTTCACTAACAATAACGAAAGTAGTATCTCGACAACCGCGCCTGTCTTCAACCTCTACCAAAAAGGTACCAGCACCCAATCCTGATAAAGAATACGGTGAACTATTATCACTTGTATTGTAACCATTGGGTCCAGTAATGGTGATTTCCAAATTACCGGAACCACCCTCCACTGTAGACAGGTTAACTACTCCATCTTCCGCACCGGCACAACTTACCCCAACTCCATTGTATTGAACAAGATCAACGGTGGGATTAAATGTAAAATCATCTGGAATACCCAAAACATAGCTATCCGTATCCGAACATCCAGATTCATCATCAGTAATCGTTACCGTGTAGCTTTTAGGAGCTAGCGAAGATATTTCCCGAGTGCTCGCCACAAAACTGGTAGCCGACCAGCTGTAGGTAGTATCAGTTCCTAATCCACCCGACAAGGTGGCGCGTAAAGCACCATCAGGCAATGCCCCAACTGCATTGCTTGGGCAAGTGATAGAGTCTATCAAAGCAATATCAGCCACCACATTCACATAAGTCACATAGATAGTATCAGAGGTGAAACTGCCACAAGAATTGGCAGGGGTGCTACTATTAGCCGTAATCCGATATTCAAATGCGTAGGTGCCCGATTGGGTAAAGGTCTGACTCAGCGTGCGCCCATTCTGTACGGGAGTAGCTACACTCAGTCCTGCGTCACTTAGGCCCGATAAAAAGGTCCACTTGGCTGAAGCGCGCGAGCTTCCTACATTATAAAAGTTGTTCCCCTCTCGTGTAAAACTGGCAAAGCACGTCACCGAATCTTTGCCAGCGTATGCCTGTGTGAGGGTATCTCTACGAATTCGGATTTCCTCATACGCATCTACACAGATATCCTCATCATCGTTGATCCTCCAACGAAATAAATGGGTACCTATATCACTTAACCCACTAAGGTTAATCTTCCCCGTGGTTGCATTTCTATTGTCCGGGATATTGGAAAACGAACCGTCAGAGGGACCTCGGTATTGGAGTATGGGAGTACCCGAAATCGCCCCCGTATTCACGGTAATTATGGACGTATTACCACAAATGGCTTGATCCGGTATAGTGCCGGCGGAGGTGTTTTCTGTGATGGTGGGTAACGTCACTACTCGATACCGGAAGGTATTAGAGTGCGCTGAATCAAAACAGGAGGAAGTATTTTCTACGGACCATATATACTTGTAGTCTCCTTGTGGAACAGTTACCGCAGAAAAATTAGCAGTGGAGCGTGCATTATTCCCAGTCCGGGTCACGGTTGGTTGACTTCCACTAGCCGCATTTTCCAAATCCCAGATTTGTGTGCCAAAGCTAGGGGGTAACGAGGTATGATTTAGCGTGAGACTAGTAGTGGTGTTACCACAAACATCGTTAATATCGGTAATAGATAAATTGGGCGGTGATTGTGTAGTAGATATATCTACGGACGCAGAACTAGTACAAGCGCTTCCGCTCAAGCTACGAGTAATGGTGTAGGAAGCATCAGTGGATGGTAAGGGAACCGTGCTGGAGGTAGTGCCTGGGGTAACCGTAGCCCCTGACCAGTTGACCGTAGCGGTACTTCTATTGTAAGTATTGGCAAGGGCAGCATTGTCATGATTAATGGTAAAAGTAGTACCGCCCGAATAGGGAACACATAAAGCAGCATCTGCTGTAGTGATGTTCATATTCACCTGTTCATCAAAACGAACCGTCTTAGTATCAGAATAACCGTAACTACTACAGTGGGGATGATTGATATTATAACTAAACACATAGGTACCGTACTGAGTAAAATCACTATTCTTAAGCGTATAGTCAGCTCCTGTACCTAAAGCACTCGTAGTACCATTAGGCTTTTTTATTTTCCACTGAGCGGTGTTCAGCCCATTATAACCTAACGGCACGGTATAGCCACTAATGTCCAATTTGTTAGTTTGGAACCCACAGTAAGCACTGTTAGCAAATCCACTAATGGAAGGATTGGAGGTATCCTCCAAATAGAAGGTAAGGGTGATTTCCTCAGAGTCACTACATCCAGTACTAGAAACATTCCCTTGACTAGTGGAATAGCTAAACTTATACGTTCCAGACTTACTTACCGTAATGGTATTATTCTTATTCGCAGAGGTAGTAGATAGAGAGGCTCCATTCCCTGGGTTTGAAGTAATCGTCCAGGTTCCAGTAACTCCTCTTGTATGACTTGCTCTCAGGTAAGCGGTATTTCCACAAACTGTGCCGCCCGAGATAACGTTTCCACCCGAGCTATTGTCAAAGGCATCTGCGGTAAAATCATCAATGGTGGGGTAAAAAGTTACCGGGCTTCCGGTATGCATTCGAGTTTGGGAAGGACAGGTGCCATTCTGTAAGGTGTAAGAAAAGGTATAGCTTCCTCCTGTAGTAGTAGAGAATGTATTGGTAACACCACCTGTAGAGCCATAATCGCTACTAGTAACAAAATTCCCGACACCAATCTTTCTTTTCCAGGATTCCGTGTAGTAAGTGCTATAATTTAGTGAACTCACTACATCACTCGGAGCAACGGTGAGGGTAACCTGATCCGTCCCATTGGCACACAGTTGAGTCTTATCCACCGTGAGTCCGGTGATAAACTTGGGCTTCGTGAGACCAAATACGGAAACCGTACCGGTGGCAGTACATTGAAAATCGTCTTTTACCTCAAGAGTATATGTTTTTTCCCCAGCCCCAGTGACATTAAAGTCATACTCAGAATATGCATTCCCTACCGTACTACCCATCGGATTTTTCCACGTTATGATCCCTCCATCCTGATTGGTGGATACATTAAGATTGATGGCATTGTTGGTGTCTTCGCAGAACGAAGTGGGGCTTGCAGAAATGGAAGTTACCGAGGGCTTTACGCTAGGAATATTGAAGGTCACTTCCGTGTTGAAGGGGCATTCTTTTACCGAGAGGCCATCAAAGTTATTAGCCCTTATTACCAAAGTATAAGTACCCTTAAAGGTCCCTTCTTGGGGTTGTTCAGCCAACGAAAGGTCATTGGGAATTTCCAGCGTAGTGCCTGCAGTATATGGGATACTTGTAGGCTCACCAGCTAGATTATCAATGCTAGGATCCCAGGTACCACCTCCTGATTTTGGGGTTAGAAATACATCGTAGCCACTAGGATCATTCCCTTGAAAGTTAGAAATAGTAAGTTTACCGTTCCTAGTATCACAATAGACACTTGAATCTAAAGAAAAGCCATTGCCGCCATCATTCACTTGAAAGGTGAATGTTTCTGTTTCCAAAAGCGAAGCTTGGGTACTTAGCCAGTCTCTAAATACCCGATATTGGATAGTTTTGCCCGAAATAGAAGTTTCGTTGTAGGCATATTGAGCATCATTAAGCACATCTTGATACGACTTGTTCGCCAAAGAACCTATTCCAGGAGTGAGAACATTAGTCCAAACTTCGTTATCTATTTTTATTTGCCAGGTGTAGTTCCCCGTAAGGTTTGCCAGTCCTGCTCCGGCTTGAATCCTAACTGTATCGGAGGTACAAAGTTCTTCGGTGATGACTGTAGGGTTACCATCCACTAATACTTTGGCGGTACTTTGTGCTCGTGTTTGCGTTAAATAGTATGCCCTATACTCATAATTAACATAGATCTTTTTATACCCTCCCAAAGTAGAACCCGCATTATTGGATCCATATCCTTCAGAAAAGCTAGTTCGCAAATTGAGGCTACAGCCCGTATTATTAATGTATCTAATGTTCTTAGGTGTGCCAATATAGGAGCCTGTATAAGAGCCTGATAATATAGGCACCTTTTGTTGGTCTGTTTCACTCCTATTTACATATACCTCTTCTAAGGTAACCGTACTTTGGCCACTACCATCTAATACGGTACCGTTAAATCCCCCTCCCCCTCCGGCACAAGTAGCAAGTCGGCTAACACAACTATTTGAACCTGTTTGGCCTACACAATTGGTTCCTATAAACTCATGGTGTAAGAAATAAACCTGGGCCTCAGACTGATACGAGGTCCAGGCTAACATAGCCAAGGTGAGAATTCCAACGACTTTTTTCATGGTTACTAGTAACTTACTGGATAGTATTCAGAGAATTTACTTTTCGTACCGTCTTGATATACCCACTGAATAGTGTAGGTATAATCCGTGTTTGGTACCACCCTTCGGTCTACAAACCCACTTTGACTGCCCCGAACAGTAATTAGCTGTATCATCGGATTCTCTCCATCAGCACGATATATCCTTACTTCTGCCAATCCTCCTGGAGATGGGGGCCATCCTAATCGAATGCGCCTGCCCTCCCGATCTACCTCAACAAAAAGCTTAGGCTCTACCCGGCGTTGACCTTGTTTTGCTCTCACTTGCACAAAGCGACTACGGTCAGACTCATTGCCCACATCGTCAATGGCTACCAGTGCGTAGCGGTATGCCATATCGGGTACTACCAAACTATCTGTCCAAGCGGTATCTACATTACTGAAGGCTGCGACTGACCGCCATCCTGCCTCGTCTGCTGCCCGGCGAAATATTACCACTTGTTGTGCATCGGAACTCGGACTCGGGTACCAGGCCAGATCAATGCCGTAGTCTTCGGCTCGATAGAAATGTACTTGGGGAGCTTTTGGAGCTAACTTGTCAGGGCGCTCTAGGGTAATCATTTCGCTCAAAGGCGACGCATTTCCCCGCCAATCAACCGCCATTAGCTGATAGTGTACCTGCTCAGTCAAGGTTTCTACCGAAATATGGTCAACATAGGCAGTGCCTGCTACGGGGTCACCCGTTATCTGAAAAGGTTCTTCACTCCGGTAGTTGGCCCGGAAAATCCGGTACCCTTCAATATCACTATCAGGATTGGGTGCCCATGATAAGGACACCGTACCATCAGCGCTTACTTCTCCAGAAAGCCCGGTGGGTACCACCGGAGGAATGCTGTCTACTAATTGCACCAGTACTGGCGGAGATGCCCATTCCTGATCGTATGGATTGGCTATTACCAACCTGTAATAATTTGTGCCACGGGGTTGAATATCCTTATAAACAGTATCCTGTAGTGTGAGGGAGGGGGATATCACTTCAAACGGTCCCTCGTTGGTCCTTCCCCTTTCAATTTGGACCGAAATATTTTGTTGAGGCTGCAAATACTCCCAGGCCACTTCGACAGTTTCGTTATCTCGACTTTGAGCTTTCAGAATGGGAATTCTAGTAAGCAATTCCCCTCCTACCTGGATCTTAGCCCAAGGAGAAGGGGGACCCAACTCACCAAATGGGGTATACCCCACAATACGATAATACCTCAGTTGAGCATTTGCATTAGCAGAATCAATAACCGTTTGAAAATTGTACGGGGAGTCCGGATTTTCAGACACCAAGTTTGTGATCGGGTTCTCGTAAACTCGTTCCCACTTTAGGGTATCCAAGGACCTTTCCACAAAATACCCTGAGTATTCTTCTACCAATCGGGTATTCCAAGTAACAGAGACAGTTCCCGCACCCTGCTGTAACAACACCTCAGGCGCCACAGGTAAAGGGCTAGCATCTTGGGTTCCTAGGTAGAAAAGAAGGGTATCTCCGCCACCCAACTCTCTAGGTACATTAGAGATCACTCGGTAGAGGTAACGTTCTCCGTCTACCACTCCTTCATCTTGAAAAGCTAAACCTGATTTTTGTGCAACTTCTGCATCCAAATCAGCCGCTAACAGATGGAGACCAAATCGAAGTTCTTGTTCTTGTGCCTTCTGATAAACTGTGAAAAGGTTAGTATCGCCCTCTCCAAAATCTACTTCAAAAGAATCTCCGTAAAGCGCCTGGGCAGCAATGGCTCCATACTTTGATGACAGAGCGAGGCCTTCCCATTGGGCTAAGGGTGCAGGCCTCAAGGTGTCGGGGCCCAGTGATTCTGGTGTTGGGAAAAATGCTAGTAAAGCAGAGTCTTTCTCTACTACTACTTTTTCTACCCGATATCCATATTGATTATGGTTCATCCAACTTTCTGCTGAAGTAGGTGCCCATCTTAATAAGATTGCCCCTGGCGTAGCTCGTGCTACACCAGCCATGCTTACCAAACTGTCCTGTGCTTGTAACTTAAAACACATCAAAATCAACGAAAGCAAAATACTTACTCTCTTCATCCTGATTAAAAAGTTAGATATCGGAGGGTGGTGTATTGGACTGAATTAGGACGGGTCTCGCCGGGCAAAGTATAGGTTACTCGAATTCGGTAGTCTCCAAAGGTGACCGTATTGGTCCCACGAGGCTTAATGTAATTTCGAGCAGTAGTAGAAACCGGCCTACCTAAGGACAGATCATCTAAAATCTGAGTTTTCACATTTTGAAAATCCTTCAAATAATAAGGAGGTGGTTGGTAGCGCAGTACCATAAAATCAACATTGGCAGTAATAGAAAGATCTTCCGGTCCCTGAGGATCATAGAACTGCATCAAATTAAAGAAAACAGCTTTCGAAGGCGGAAGTCCATAGTCCCGTACTGACCTCCAGGTAATCGGGTAGCCTAAATTTGAGTACTGCTGATATACTGTTGGATAAATATCGTTCTGATAGTAGCTATCCTCATGCGTTGACTCCATGGAAAAGATAGGCTGAAACTCATTGGTACCAGTCAACTCTCGCTTTTCCAATACTTCGTCCCAGGTAAATACTTGATAAGGGTAAGCCAGCGCTCCTTGATAAGCTGCCTTTTTTGTGTATTGCTCACTACGCGCTTGTAGCTTAGTAGCGAACGTAGCATACTTACTCGTGCGGAAGTTGAGCGTGTAGAGGATTTGCTCTTCCTGACGGTCTAGCGTGCCTTGGGCCTCCTGCGTGGTGATGGTCATATCGGTGGTATCACCGTCTACTACTGTGGCCTCCATACCTTCCGACTCTACTTCCTCCACATTGGCATCTACCAGAAGGGGTGAGGTGTTCGGAAGATCCACCAGCTCCATTCGGTAAATGGTGCTCAAGTTAAGCCCTGCCGGAATGTCAAATTCTACCCGCTTCTTGCTGTAGTTGTAGGAAGCATCTGAAATTACGGGTTTACCCGCCGGTGGATAGAAAACAGCTACCTGCTTCCAATCGCTAGAGTGATTGAAGAGGTAACCGAAATTGTTGTTCATCCTGATGTACCCGGTGCCCGATTCGTCACGGTGGAAATTGACCATGTTGCGCAGCGGATAGGCATATGCCACTTGGTCTTCTGGCAGATAGTCAGGACGCGGGCCGCTGGTGAAGGTGAGACTGGAGTTCTCCTTCATGTCTTTCCCGTTATCCTGCATGGTCTCCCATGTGCCGTTTACCTTCTCTTGGAATAGGAGGCCTACCTCGAAGGTCAATTCCTTTTCTGAAGGAAGCAGCTCGTAGGGGTTCAAGGCCGCTACGTATAGCTCGTCGTTCCACTCCAGATCTCCGCCCAACTCCAAAGAACCATCCTTCAGACGCATATAGTCCAGCTTGATGCGGTAGTCGTGGTCTACGCCATCCTTGTCCTTCAAGCGAAACACCTCATTGACCGGCATATTGAAGACGGCCTGCGGTGCCGTAAATACGGCTACCTCTTTCTCTCCCTGATTGGGTGTGAGGGCTGCGATTACACTGATGCCCGAAAGCGCATTTTGATCTGGTGCCGGACCTTGCAGTTCACATTTCTCGCCGTATTCTACCTGAAAGCTACAACTACCCTTCACCAATCCGTTCAGGATGTTGTAGCGACCTCCTACCGTACCGCGTAGCCAGATCGGGTTGGGCATCTGCGCCTCAAATAAAGCCGCCGCACCAATATCCAGGATATCATATTGCCCCTTTACAAAGGCCAGATCTACATTGATACCTATCTTACCCGTGACGTAGGCATAGGCCTGCCCCGTTCCAAACCAGCCGTTCATGCCCACCGGATCGCTCATACCCGCACAGGTCCTATCTCCGTAGTCCTGGAGCATGAGGTCGAACCCTACTCCTGCATAGAAGCTACCGTAGAACATCAGGAAGCTAAGCTCTCCGGTGCTAATGCTCAGGCTACCTCCCATAGCCACACCATTGCCATTCTCTAAGGCAAAGGCCTGTCTATCCGCCGAAACGTCCATGTTCAGCACATCCTGCACATGACTCGGAGGCATAGCCGGCTCAGGAAGGCCATGCCCCATCATAAAGTAGGCGTCCAGATGCACACCGTAATACGATAGCTGCCAGGGGTTATCCGGTGTTCCGGCGTACAGATGCCAATCACCTTCGGCAAAGTAGAGGTGGGCCCAACCGGCCTTGTCCTGCGGACCTCGGCCCTTGATGACGATGGCGTTCACGAAAATTTCAGCGGTACCGTCAAAGGTTTCGTTCACGAAGTCATAAGTGAGCACCACGCTACCTTTCATTAGTCCAGGCGCATTGGGTCCTCCGGCTCCGGCAGGAATAGCTTCACCCCCGAGCCCTACTTGACCGGCCATATCGGCAAGTGGGCCCAATTCGGCCGCAAAGTCCAAAGGTAGTACCTCGACATTGCCCCGGAACTGTACCATATTGAGACCACCATGTTTGTTGAAGGCCATCTCGAAGGTGGCATCTCCTTTGAACACATCGGGTACGGCCAAGGTGGAGAACATGACCCCGGCCTTGAGGCCCAAGGCCGTACTTTCATCGGGGATGTATTTGATGCCCGAATTGGTCATTCCGATAGCACCACCACCGCTCGGGTCATTGGCTCCGGCTTGCTTCATGTGCCTATAGGCTCCGCCGGCAAATCCGTTGATCTCCATCCCCGAATTACCCAAAGCAATACCCGTGGAGAAGGTGGCCATGGCATCCACGTACCAGTATCGGTAGGTCCCTGTATTACCGAACAGCACAGACAGTCCCATGTCCCAGCCATTCATACCTCCTTGCACCGATCCGTGGAAGCCGTTACCGTACAAGGGATCGTTCTCGTAGAACATGAACCTGCCCTCAAAATTGACCGGATCCACGTTCACATAAACATCCAGAGTACTGATCTTGAGTCGGGCAAACTCGTAGCTGAGCAGTCGTTCACCGGGTTTCTCCACCGCCCAGACTGAAAGGCCCGCAGTACCCCCGAAGCCTTGCCCATCAGTACCCGGTTTGGTCAGGTTGACGGTTACGTCAAAATCGATGCCGATACTATCCTCGTGAAATTCAGCCCGCACTGCCGTAATGGCAATGGGAAAATTGCCAAACTTGCCCTGTTCGCCTTCAGTACCGTAGCTAATGGCCCCAATCGATATTTTTTTGCCATTACAGTTGAGACAGAGATCTTCAAAACCCAAGGTGGGTATAGCCGCATCCGCAGAGCCACTCGCAGTGCTAGCTGTAATCTTCAGGTTACCATTCAAGTTGGCACTAGCCACCAGAGTGCGTGCTCCGTTCACCGTATCCGAGCGCATCATCACCGCCGAACCCGGTAGCAATTCCATTTCTGCCAAACCGAACATCGGAACGTCCAGCTTATCATTCAGCTCTACCAAAAAGTTGTACTGTGCCGCCCGGGTGCCGGCACCTAGCTCAATAGTTGCTGCATAGCCCAAGGTCGTTCCTTCTGATATGGGCAGCACAATTTGTCCGGCCATACCGCCACCAGTAAGTGTATTAGCGACGAAAGAGACCTCTACGTGCTCCAAAGAGAAAGCCCAACCGTTGGCATTCCCTTCATCTAGCGGCAATAGATTATCTGCCGAAACCAAGCCTGTAAACCCGTTGTCGTCTATCAGGAGGTCTTGGGCCGAGATGGCAATCCGCGATTGATCGTCCCGGCTAAACTCCGGTGGCATCCACACCGTGGCACGGCGTAGGTAAAACCCTCGCCACAAACTCACCTGCGGGGGCAAAAGACTGTTTTGGGTGTACTCCGCTGGGAATACCATCGCGATCGGGTTAGTCACGTCGCTCATGTCCAGCCAGGCTTCATCCACCTCAAAGCTCCATCCGGCCATATCCGCAGGTTGAAAGCGGTCAATGTCCACCCCAATCATAAAGTCTCCCCAACCTTGATCAGATTGCACGGCAAAGCTCGCTTCTACATATTCTCCCTCGATGGGGTTTCCGTTCGCATCCTCCTTTACAATCAGCTGGTCGCAAAACTCAAAAGAGCCTTCCAACCCAAAGCCAGCAAAACCATTGCAATCGAAATTAACGTAAGTGCCTCCACCCTCGCCACGCACCCAGAAGCGCACTTGGTTGCTCAATTTCACGGGGATATCCATCAGCAAACTGAGCTTGGTATCCTGACCGCCAGAAAGCCCTCCGGGGCTAAAGCCAAAACCCTCGGCTGAGAAAGCGATTTTTCGAGGAGAGTTGGGTACGTCCAAAGCCATGTAAACGTTCATGGAAGCTCCTTGGGGCGTGAACACCATGTCGGTAAGCGCAATCAAGTATTCTACCCCGGCAATCTTTTGGCTCAAACCCAAAGGCAAAGTGGTCGTAGCTTCTGGATCCAACTCCTTAGAAATGTGCGCCAACGGATCAATCTTCAGCAGGTGATTGAGCAAAGCAATCCGCTCCATGGGGGTAATGGCTACCGGAGGTTCGCTATCGTACAAATTGTCAATAGCATATTGCCCAATAAACCGATACTGTTCATTTAGAAAAAACTCGTCCCCGGCATATGCCCAAAGGCCCTGTCCCGAAGGATCAGGAGAGTACCAACCCATGTCTTCCGTATAGCTAGCCGCTACTTCCAGATTCAACAGCGAATCCACAATATCACGCAGAATAGGTCGGGTAATCGCACGGTAGTTGTTCTGATTTCCAAGGCTATCCAACATTTCGGGGCCATAGCGCAAGCCCAAGGATTCTCCTACGAGTTCGGTGAAAAGCTGAAGCTGAGGATCATCTTCCTGGACATAGCTGTAGTCAACACCGTCCTCATCGAAGTATACTAAGCCCGCTTCCGTATAGCGCGTTTTGAATTGTAGTTGCTGATCTTCCGTGTAGGCTTCCCGGTGTCGGCTGTAAAATTGTGCAGTGTTAGCATCGGCTTGTTCCTCCGGGTCAAATTCCCGAACCGTAATCCGCAAGCTAAGCCCTTCACCGTAATAGTCATCATTGAAACCTTCTGTGGATTTGACCAGCTGTTGATCGTTTTGAAGCAGGGATTGCAATTCCGCACTGATGTCCACAACTATTTGCCGGTGCGTATCAATTTGCGTGAGTTTGGGAAAGACCAACTCCTCCAGTACATCTTTCAGCCCGGTGTACATAAGGTCGTTGAGCGCCGAAGGAATATCATTGGGGACGGCAGGACCACTACCACCGCCCAGTCCTGGAGTAATGGTACCGCCTCCAGCACCTACCACATATCCGCCACTGCCTACGCCATCTCCCGGCACCACCACCTCATCGCCTTCTGACAATTGCAGGGTGTCTCCAACTCCCAATACCACTTCTTCTCCATTTACCAGGATGGTGGTCGTGCTATCCTCAGGATTGGTGATATCTACCGAAAGTACATCGCCTTCCGAGAGGGTATCTACCCCTCCATCAAAATCCCCAAACATGCCACCACCAGACTCTTCTTCGGGTAAGTCTTCACAGAAGATAGGTCCAGACTCTGGCACTACTTGTTCTGCCAGTTCCCGTCTAAGGTCCGCGGGTAAGGAGGACAAATCCTCGCTGATTCCCAAAATGGAGCCTTCGTACACCTGATACTCGCTGTTTACCTTGATACCCTCAAACGTAACGCCGATACGGGTAAACAGCCAAGGGACATCCATGGTGCCGTCACCAGAGAAGGTACCGTTCCCTCCGGATACATTGCGTACAAAGACTCGAAACTCTCCCACCTGAAAGAAATCACCCGTTCGTGCCGAACCCAGTGGTTCTTGGTTGGTGATGGCAGCGGGAACCC
>DMST01000346.1:31062-35018 GCA_003454975.1 Cytophagales bacterium
TCGTTGCCGCATTCCAACGTTACCCCAGGGGGGCTCACGGGGGCGTCTGGCGTGGTAAAGGTTTTAGCCCCAGAGGATGGGGCAGTGAGGGTACCGCAGTAGGGGAATACCTCGTACTCATATTCAGTACCTGCCCGCAGGTTTTGGAGCTTAATGGTACTGGTATAGCTATCCTCGGTGAACCACTCGGCGCTGGCATTGCCTGCCTCACGATACTTAATCTCGTACCGGCTATTAGCTTCCCCGGCATTCCAACTCAGGTTGGCCTGGGTAGGTAACTTAGATTCGGCCACAAATAAATTAGCCGCAGTACAGGCACGGCCAAATTGGAACACTTGCACTTCCGACTTACCCCCGTGCCGGAACACATCACGGCCGTTGATGTCCGTGGCTTG
Source organism: Cytophagales bacterium (assembly GCA_003454975.1). GTDB lineage: Bacteria > Bacteroidota > Bacteroidia > Cytophagales > Cyclobacteriaceae > DMST01. Next base: position 31,458 of record DMST01000346.1, read on the forward strand.
CACCCGGATAGCGTACCGCATGCCTGGGATCAGTGGGGTATTGAACTGATTGAATACTAACTGCGGCGTAAGAACGTCCACCACTTCCTCCAAAGGATTTAGCGAAAGAGCCACCCAGTTGGGATCCAGGCCCTCGTCGGCCAGCTCCCAAATTTTGAATGTATACCGTGTATCGGCTACGGATGCTGCTCCCAAACCGTTGTTGGGAGACCATGAAAAGACCACATTTTGTGGGTCCGTGGCCGTCACTATTTCCTCATTGCGGGGTAACTGCCACTGAGGGGGATCTGACAACAAGGTCGAAATAATCGCTCGGGTCTTGTTTGACACCTGTTGGTCGGGCCTATTCACATCAATGGCCCATACCTCAAACAGGTAGCGACCCTCTGGCAATTTTCCATTGGATAAAAAAGTGGCCTGGTCAAACGCCCCCGGATCAGGGAAAATCAAGTTGTTGGGCGAAAGCAACAGATCTAGATCAGGCCCAGTGAGAAACGCCGGCGAGGTATTAAATACCGTAAACGGACCGGCGCCGTAGTTAGTCTTCGATTCTAAAATTGGAGTGGACCCATTCAGTGGGGTCAAGGAAAACTTCAATAAAAAATCATATTGAGATCGGCTATTATCCGCTAGACTTAGTGTGAGCTGTAACCCCGAGGTCCCGTCCGAATAGTCCGAAAGGAAAGGAGAGTTACTTTTAGGGATCACCAAATTGGCCCGCACTCCAAAAACAGGGCCATCATTCTGACCCCATACCCAACCGGGAGTCAGCAAGAAAAGTACAAGCGATGCAAGTTGTATCGTTTGACGCATAGAGGGCTGGTTAAAAACTAAAGGAGTATCCTAGGTTAGCGGTAAATTCGGTTTGCCGGCCACTCGCTTCGCCGGGTTTGGGACGATTAAGCACCGTGGTATTGAGTCGGAACTGGTGCCGCTCACGCAGTTGGTAGTTACCTGAGATCCGGAAATTATTGAGCCAGCCAGAAGCACCAGCCGCATTGCTTAGTGAGCGGTTGGCAGATATACTGGCGTTCAGTTTCAAAGTTTTTTCAAAGAAGGACTTATTCGCACTCACTGTGGGGCCAAATTGCGTAGTCCGCAAGGTATCCTGTACCGTCACCGTGGCATTCGCCGCGGCCGTTATGCCCAAACCGTTGGCTTGGTTCTTATAGCTGTAAGCCGTACTCAGGTTATAAAAGGTGGCCGAAGGGGCTTCCTCGTTGTCCCGCTCACTGGAGCCGCTGTAGCTCGCATTCATCACCAGGGCCATGGGATGGTCTTTGTTGGTGCTCAGCACATAACTGGCCGACAAGGACCCAGATTGGTTCACTTGTACAAAAGTGAGCGTGTCCACGTTCACACTATCAAATTCCGAGAGCGAATTCACAAAGGCGAACTGGTCCCGGCTCTGCACCCGGGCAAAGGTCTGGAAGTTCGAATAGTTCAGGTTTAGTTTAAGCCGCTCGCTTACTTGTCCGCTCACGCTAGCTGACCCCACAAAGCGGGAGGTACTGCTGGCTTGCTCGTTATCAAGATTATTCCGTTGGCCCCCTCCGTTAATGGCTATGTTCACTCGGTTATCAAATAGCGATGTGCTTACGTTTGCCGTAAGGTTTTCTAGGTCTGCATTAAAAAAGTAAGCCCCTAAAGTGGCATACCCCGGATCAATACGCTCATACCCCACTCCCAAGGTCAGCACCGTTAGGTTGGCACTAAACCCACCTTTAATCGCCTGATAATACGCCGTACTGGTTTTGCGAGGACTCAACCCATTCAGATACCGTACCGGCTGGTACACTTGCTGTAGGGTACGGCTTTCTACTTTGGGCGAACGCAGATCACGGGTAAGGCTACTGTTCCCGTATTCTAAAGTGAGATTGAACCGGTCCCCAATCCGCTTAGCAATGTTGATACCCAGCGCCACGTTTTGCTGAGGCTTCAAGTCGGGTGGCACCAGAGAGTCCCTGGGGTCAATGAACAGCGAAGTCGTATCATCAGCCGCACCAAACAGGCTCAGCTCGTATTTGTCCCCATTGGGCGTGTAGGCTAGCTTCACCCCCCATCCCATCCTGCGGTACGACGGCTGTGCGTTGGCCTCTTCACTGTTCAACGGCACCGCTTGTCTCAGCCTTCCGTACATGACCGTTGCGCTAAACGGTAAATCAGGGTTTACTTCTACCCCCACTCCGTTGAAAATATGTCCGGCCAAGGTGTATTTGCTGAAGTTCAAGCTGTTGTAACCGATGTACCCGCGTATCCACTTGTAAGTGGGCTGCAATCCGTATTGATTGAAGGGTTGGCTAAAAGAGAAGTTCTGGTTGCTGTAAGAAAAACTTAGCGGTACACTCAAGCCAAAAGCACTCACTGATATATTGCCTCCCAGAAAGTAGTTGTAAGGATCACGGCGTTGAACGTCGCTGGTAGTGGCATAAAAAACCTGATTTACATTCAGTCCCCCACTCACCTTAAAATTCGGTCCCTCGTCCAGATTGGACAGGTCTTGTGCCTGAGCGAGGGTAAGACTAAATACCCAAAACCCAAGAAGAATCAGCGGTTGAGCTAAGCGTAAATAAGAGGACTCGTGGTTCATTAACTTCAGCTGGAATAGGATTTCAAATGTACCATTTTTGAGGAATGTCCCCAATGTACCGCCATGCCATTGATCGAAAAATTCGCCCGTTTCACCTAGAAAACTTGCCACTTACCCTTCATTTGTGACCAAAGCCTTTTTTCTTTGGGAAGAATCTTGCTCCCAATAGATTCCATTACCCGGATTTCTATCTTGTAAGATGTTCCAGTTTTTAGGACACAATATTATATGACTTGTCTCAACCCTAGTGCCTTCTCGCCACAAACCCGCTATCCGTTTATCTTACTAATAGGACTTCTCCTTTGGCTAGTGCCTACTGTTGCTTCTTTCGCACAAATCCAAGGTGACTACGCCAATGCGGATTCCAAAGCCTACTTTGGCGCCGATACGCGGGCTTGGTTCCGCCGCTCTCATCCTGAAACCCAGCGCATCTGGCAGTTGGGTCTGGATTTCAAGGCGGCCACCGACATGCCCGTGAAGGTGAACGTGATGTACTACCCCCTTTCTCACATCACCTACCCGGCTCGGGCTGCCAATTGGGAAGAGGAGGGCCAGCACTGGCTGGAATTCACCGTGCGCGACCGCCCCTACTCACGGGACTACGACTGGAGTCAGGACGTGATGATCCTGAAGCCCGATGCTTTGGACGATGTCCTGCCCGATTCTATCACTGATCAGGTATTGGAAGAGGTTATCCAACCGCTGATTTCTGGGCAGCAGGTCTACTTGTTTTGGGAAGGTGAAAACCGCAATCTAGCCAACGAAACTCGGTCGGACAGTACCGAGGTACGTACCGCCATCCGGTGGGGGATGGAGTGCTTCAACTACTATCTGGCAAATGGCGTATTGCCCAGTGCCGGGCAAGCGGCTCCTCCCGTAGCCGTTTTTGCCACCCACCCGCAGGAGCAGTACGGCTTCGATGCCGTCAACGAGGCTGTACCCAACGACTACCCGGAGGTACTCCTGCAAGA
>DMST01000346.1:35069-35201 GCA_003454975.1 Cytophagales bacterium
ACTCCTGCAAGACTCCATCCCCTACCGTGCGGCCTGGAAGAGCATCGCCGCCCTGGGCGGGTCAGGCCCACCGAACGACTCCATTCGGTTTGAGCTGCCGGGCATTACCGATGCCACAACCCTCTCGCTCAG
>DMST01000342.1:0-208 GCA_003454975.1 Cytophagales bacterium
ACGTGATGCGTCGGGTGGCGAGCCAGCCGGCGGTTATCTGGCAGCAGAACCACTGCGGTATCTTCCGTTCGACGGACCACGGCCGTACCTGGCAGGAAGTAACCGACCCACAGAAGAAGGCCAACTACGGTTTCTGCATGGCAGTAGACCCGGAGAACCCGGATCGGGCTTGGGTGATACCTGCGGAAAGTGACTTCCTCCGCATACC
>DMST01000342.1:253-3515 GCA_003454975.1 Cytophagales bacterium
TTGCTCCGCCTACCGCACGAGCAAGCATTAGCGGTGTACCGCACTGAGGATGCGGGCCAGCACTGGCATCCGCTGACAGAGGGGCTGCCCCAATCAGGCGCGTTTGATCTGGCCCTGCGACACGGCTTGGACTACCAGGAAGGGCACTTGGTGTTTGGTACTAACAACGGTAATCTGTACCACTCAGCCGACTCTGGGGGACACTGGCAGACCATTAGCCAGAGTCTGGCTACCGTAAGAGCAGTGAAATTGATGGTTGTCGGCTAACGATTAGGCTTGCCTAACTCGGAACAATAGCTCTCCAAAATTTTGGGCGACAAATCTCAAAACTCGGAACGCCATAAGGTTAAGATTTCTGATACAACCGGTAGCCTCCGTATATCAGCACGAACTGTATCACCAATCGAACGGTAGCGGCCGTTGTACTTCCCATTGCAGGCTGATCCCGAGTAAGGTCCCAGATGTGAATGGGCAGAAAGATCAACATGAGTATCGTCCAACCGAGGGCACCTAGCTTTCGGTACTTGGGCAAAATCAGGGCAACGGCTACGGCAAACTCACCCAAGCCGACTGCAATATTGGTGAGCCCTTCGGGTGCCCAGGAGGGAATCATGGCCGAATAAAACTCTGGGTTAATAAAGTGCCCGACGGCACTAGCCAGCATAATTGCGGCAAAGACGTAAGCTAAGATTCGCATGTCTACTAAGGTAGGAAAACGCAGGCTAGGAAAGGAAGCCTTTAGCTAGTTTCTTCCTTTACCTCTGGGGTGGTTTCTGCGGCAACCGCCTCCGGTGTTTCCTCTGGCTCTTCAGCCTGGTTTACGTGTCCATAAAAGTACAGGGTATGGCTAGTTACCGTAAAGTCGAAGGTATCCTCTACCAGCTTCTGGATTTGCTGCACCCGGGGATCGCAGAACTCGAAAATCTGGTTGGTCTTCAGGCAAATAACGTGGTCGTGTTGGCGGTAGTGGTGGGCCTTTTCGTAGAGCGAAAGGTTTTGCCCAAACTGGTGTTTGATCACCAATCGTGAGTCAAGCAGTAGATCCAGGGTATTATACACCGTGGCCCTACTAACTCGGTAATTTTTATTTTTCATATTGATGTAGAGCGATTCTACATCGAAGTGGCCAGTATTCTCATATATCTCCTCCAGGATAGCAAAACGTTCCGGAGTCTTCCGAAGTCTCTTCTCCTCCAAATATTCGGTAAACAATTCCCGAATTTCCTTGAATTGATCGCCCTGTGCTGCCTCCATGATCGGTAGAATAGTAAAATTTGACTGCCTACAAGTTAGGCCCATAACGGTTGACAAAGCAAAATAATTTCCGTCTGGCGGCGAAAGAGTGTAAGGGGCCGACATTTTTGTAATTTCGGCCCACCGGGAACGGGCCCGGCGCTTACAAATGCATACGGTATGATTCTATCCGGCCTGGAAATCAAAAAGCAACTGGGTACCAATATCTTCATCGATCCTTACAACGAAAGCCAGCTCAATCCCAATAGTTACAACCTGCGGTTGTCTGATGAGTTGCTGGTATATACTCAGAAGGAGTTGGATATGAAAACGCCCAATGCCACCGAGCATTTGAGGATCCCTGAAGAGGGCCTGCTGCTGGAACCTAATCGTTTGTACCTGGGGCGTACGGTAGAGCACACACGCACCGAAAATTTGGTCCCCATGCTAGAGGGACGCTCTTCTATTGGTCGTTTGGGTCTGTTTGTGCACGTAACTGCCGGTTTCGGTGACGTAGGCTTTTCCGGATTCTGGACCTTAGAAATCTTCTGTGTACAGCCCATTCGCATCTATGCTGGGGTGGAGATTTGCCAAGTGTATTATCACGGCATTAACGGTGAGTATACCCGCTACGAAGGGGGTAAATACCAAAACAACCAGGGTATACAGGCCAGTATGCTATACAAGGATTTCGAGTAAGAACCATGCTCTTCCAGAGAGCCATTAATCCAGGATGGCAGGCAGGGTTTTGCAATCCTGGCTAGGCATTTTTCCCAAGCAGGCAGTCACTCGAAGGCTTAACTTTTGTACCTTACTTTTCTTTTTAAAGGTATGATTATGAGACTAGCGATTCGATTATTCACTTTTAGCATAATTTTTTCTGGGGTGGTGGCATGTTCTCAAGGAGAAAAAGAAGGAGAAGGAGCAGAGGAAGAGGATACTCCAAACCTGTCCGAATTGTATGCAGATTTTGAAGAAGAGGTGATTACTGAAGGCCCAGAATTGGAGGCCTACTTGGAAGGAGTCAAGCTGGAATGGTCTTCGGCTTCTAATCCAATGACCGTCACCTTCGCGGGGATGGAATTCGGTGACTATGCCTATTTGATTTTTGAGGACGAAAAGGGCAATCGCTTCAATCTCGCCAATGGCGACAATGACTACGGGGATTTCGATGAATATGATTTTATTCAAGAAAACAGCCCACACATTGGTAAGAAGTTCACCCTGGAGTGGGATTGGAAAAAATCGCAGTTCAACTGTTGCCAAGGGCAAAGGGACCTCTACGAAGCCAAGGTGCCTAGTATCACAGATTTGGAGCTGGCAGAGTGATCTCATTCACCGTTTTATTCTCTGTAGCTCGGTAGTTTCCATCGAGCTCATGCAAGTCCGAGGGTTCCATACGGTAAGCCAATCTGGATATTATAAAACCAATCCTTTCTGATCAATGAGCGGAAAGGCTTGAACGAGTTGCTTTCGGTAGGAACTGCTGATCGGGATCATTTTTCCTCCAGAAAAGAAAGTGTTGCCCTCAAAACCCTCAATATTCTCCAGGTTGATAATGTAGGAACGGTGCACCCGTACTAAGCGAGGATTATTTAGCGCTTTTTCCAGGGTGTTGAGGTTGATCGCCAGCGTGAATTCCTGCTCCTTGGTGACTACTACAGCGTAGGCTCCCGAGGCCTGGATGTACAAGATTTCCGTTACTGGCAGCCGTTGGTAGCGTCGGTTCCGTTTGATGTATAGGTTATCCTCTTGGTGCTGGGTATACCAAGAGTACGGTGAAGGAGCCGCTGCGGCCAACTCCATGCTGAGCCGTAGAGAGGCGGCCGTGAAAGGGGTAAAGATGAAGGCACTTGCCAGGCCTGGATGCTCATGGGGTATAAGATCCGGCCGGTCTTCCGGGCATAAGAACAGTAAGGGGATGTTTAGCTTCGCCTTGCAAGCTTGTAACTGTGGCAAAACCACCGCGTCCCAAGCAAAAGCACAATCCATTAATACGGCTTGTGCATTTCTGACCTCTACCTTCTGC
>DMST01000047.1:0-5762 GCA_003454975.1 Cytophagales bacterium
CAACGCGGTACTGAGTGCCATGCGCCGCCGCTACCGCCGCGAGCTATACGCCGACCGTGTAGCTACCATCAAGTCCCTGATGCCCGATGCGTGCATCGGGGTGGATGTGATCGTGGGTTTCCCCGGTGAAACGGAAGAGCACTTCCTGGACAGTTACCGCTTCCTGAACGAGCTGGATGTGAGCTACCTGCACGTGTTTGCCTATAGCGAGCGTGCCAACACCCCCGCCGCCGAAATGAACGGGGTAGTGCCCAAGTCCGTGCGTGGAGACCGCTCGAAAATGCTACGAGGCCTTTCCGAGAAGAAACGCCGTGCTTTTTACGAAAGCCAGGTGGGCAAGGAAGAGGTGGTTCTCTTCGAGAACGATGTGCAGGACGGCATCATGCACGGCTTTACCCGCAACTACGTACGCGTAGCCGCTAAGTACGATCCCATTTTGGTCAATGAGACCAAGCCCGTACTGCTCACCGAGGTGAATGCACAAGGCCTCATGGAGGTCACGGAGCCTGTGTTTGCTTAAGGAGTACGCGGGAAAGCCACAGACTTTTTCTTGTTCATGGTGTTAAGTAGAATGCTTGACACCTCTTCACAACGGGGCTGGAAGTTCCTTTTGGCTCCACCCTTTCCAATCAGGGGAGCATCGTTCTCCATCTTCACTGAATAACTTCTAAATTCCTAATTCTTCTCGGTGGTCTTGCTTTTCTGGGGCTTAAAACACCAAATTATATTTGGATAATATTGCCTGAGAAGAAGTTTGGCATAGCGTTGGTGGCTTTTTTCAAACGGGATGTGGAATGGGAGAGACCGCTGCATCCTACAAATGAAATTTGTTCAATCTTAAATAGTTCTTGCCTATGCACACCCGAATTTTACTTACTATTACGGCCCTTTCTTTGCTGACCACCAGCTGGGCACAAGGTCCCACACCCCACACGCAAAAGACACCGGCGACCATCGTGGTGACGGGGGAATTGGCATTGCCCACTGCGCCAGATGAGTTGGCTGCTCCGTTACACTCAGAAGAGAGAGTTTCTTCGACTACCATCAAAATTAGATCGCATTCGGCTATCCCAAACCCGGAACCGCTTTGGGTAGTGGATGGAATCATTGTTGATAAACAGGACCTCGAGGATATTCTACCTGAGGAAATAGAGGCCATAGAAGTAATACGAAACCAGGCGGCCGCTGCGATCTATGGCTCAAGGGGAGCCAATGGGGTTATTATTGTAAAAACCAGACAGACCGTGCCTGAGTCTGAAGTAGAGGTGCTGCCTTGGCAAGACCCTACCTGGTACCGTCAGCAGGATCAGCTGTTTTTTCGCCTAGACGAGCGGGAGAAAATCCTGAAGGTAGCGGTGATGGACATTAAAGGTGCTACACACCACGAGCAAGTGGGATACGATGCTAAAAAAGGCGTGTTGCTGGAGGATATCCCGTATAACGAACCTTTGATTCTACTGGTAACTACTGCCCGTGGCCGCAAAACCTGGCGCATGCAATGGAGTGATGAGTAATGCCAAAGTAAGCTTGTCCATCCAAGCCAAAGCTTCGGTGGACGTAGATGCTTGAATCTTCGGGGCCGGAAGCCATACCTATATCGTATCAAAATACATTGGGGATGAGCTTTCGGTCTTTTTCTTTTGGGCTAGTATTCCCAGCATTCGAATGTAAAAGGAAGATCTCAGGGGGCTTTCTCCACTAACCAGCTCTTCGTCATTAGATCTCAGATGAGGACTCCCTAGGCCCTGCAATGCTAGGGAGCTATCACATTTTCATTGGTCGGTGCATCCGTCATGCAATGGCTACGTTATCTCTAATAGAATAACCAGCCTAAGTCTATGCAACTCACGTTGACCCAGCGCGCTCGCGTTTCCGAAACGGTGATTTTGGCAGCTTTGACGCTCGCCTGCTTTGTGATTTCCCTATTCCGCACCCGCGTTTCTGATACCCTGCATTACCTGTTTCTCAATTGGAACCTCTTTCTGGCCTTTGTGCCTTGGGCCGTGGTCACGGCTGTGAGGGTGCTACCCGGGCTGGAGCGTCGAGGGTGGGTGCTGGTCCCCGTTACCGCGGTGTGGTTGCTTTTCTTTCCCAATGCCCCCTACATCCTCACGGACCTATTTCACCTCAAGTACACTGACAGCATGCCCCTGTGGTTCGATCTGGTACTCATCCTCCTCTTCGCCTGGACAGGCCTGTTGTTTGGTTTCCTGAGCCTATGGGATTTGGAGATTCTGCTCAGCCGCCCACTGGGCAAACGCCTGGCCGGTTTGTGCTCGGTTGCCTTTTTGTTCATTGGCAGCTTTGGCATTTATGTAGGGCGCTACCTACGCTGGAACAGCTGGGATATCCTCACCGAGCCCATGGCCTTGCTCTATGATCTGGGAGATCGACTGATCAATCCTTTTCAGCACCCCCGCACCTGGGGTGTTACCCTGTTTATGGGCTTTTTCCTTAATGCGGTGTATTGGTCTTTGCGTTGGCTGCGCACACGTAGAACAGATTGAAATTAGTCTCATTTCGTTTTTTGCCGCTAGGCTAGTGTTCCCTGAAACCAGCTATGGTTAAAATACTTGTGCCATAAACTAGGGATTACCTATGTTGGAAGAGATTGGCACAAAGGCCAAATGAAATCAGCTATGTTGAATAAGAAGATTAGGGTTTCTCTTTATGGAGTTTTGGTAGAGAAAGAGAAAGTGTTGCTAGTGCGGACAAAGTTGCCAACCGGTAGTGTTATCAATTTTCCAGGAGGAGCCCTTGAGTGGGACGAACATCCTCTTGAGGGTTTAAAAAGAGAGTTTTATGAAGAAACTGGATTGAAGGTAAAAACCACCGCATTACTATTTGCTTCTGAAAAGAAGCATTTCTTCCCAAATCGACCAGAAAATCACTGTTACTGTGTGTACTATTCTGTAGAAAGCTCGGATGCCTCTTCCATCCAGATCATAGATGAAGAAGAGATATTAGACTGTTTTTGGTATCCGGTCTCAGATCTTCCACACCCAGAAATGAGTGGACCCGAGTTTGAATTTTGTGAACGCTTAGGAAAATCTGTGTTCCTGTGATAGAGATACACCAAAAACATGATCGGGCGTTGCTTGAGGAGCATGCCCACTCTTCCTTTCATCTTACCTGGCTTGGCAGAAACGAGTGGTTGGTAGCTTTGCTCTGCGCATTGTCTGGAATCCTTATGGTCCTGCTCTTAGGCGAAGACAGCAGATGGTTAGGGATAGGGCTTTCGACTCTTGGAATAATAGAATTGATCCGAAACCCATCAAGGGAGCAGCGGTGGGTAAAAAAGAAACTGCGAGAGAAGATAGTGGGTAAGGAGATGGCATTTCGCCTTTCTGATGATTCGCTGACCATTGCGTATGATAAGGAGGAAAGAACGCACGCCTACGCAGCCATGCGTGGTTGCTGGGTCTCTTCTACAGGAGTGTTGTTCAAGATAACTTACGCTGAGTATTACTATATCTCTTTCAACTCCCTGCCTAAAGGTTTGACCCCTGATGAATTGATTAAAAGCCTGGCTACCTACTTGGGATCAAAACTGGTGGTGAAGCGACCAAAAGGTAATTATTCCACTGTGAAAAATTCAATATAAATGCGGCCTCCGGGTCCGGAGGACTAATAATTTTAAAGCCCTACCGACAGGTTGGGGTTAGCACCAGAGCAATACCAAGGTTCTGTGAACCGCCTCAGTCACCGGGGGATGGACTCGAAGCCACCAAAAGAAGGGACACGCCCACCTATATTTTCATCCCTTTCGGTCTATGAGGCAAGAAAAACCCCAAAAAAATAACCGGTGTTTATCGTGTTGATAGTCAATGTATTACCCCTCTATCAAAAATTTTTTTCAATTTATTCTCTCTCAAAAGTAGGGGGGTAGCGGAGTTATGCGGTGTAAGGGTGTACGAATCAAAAAAACACACACATAAAATGATAACGCGTAACACTATGAAAAGAGTAACCTTGATGTTGACTATCCTGCTGAGTGCCGGATTCCTCTACAGCTGTACTGAAGGTATGGGCCCCTTGTTCGGCAACAACGCCCTGGTAGACGCCATTGAAGCAGCCCTCGACAAAGAAGAAATCTCGCTGGCAGATTTGCCTGAGTCGGCCCAGGAAGTACTGACGAGTGAGTACGGAGACTACGCCATCATTCGGATTTTGAGTGCACCGGACCAGGGCTTCCAAGTAGACCTGCAGCGTACCGCTGACCTAAGCGAAACGAGTGCTTTTTTCGACACAGAAGGAGAGGAGCTAGAGTGCAACCCCGAGCGACGTGGCCGTCGAGGTCGCCGAGGCGGACTGTTACGTGGTGAGTGCTTTGACGTGACGTTCCCCATCGACTTGGTGATGCCCGACGAGAGCACGATTACGATTACGGGCGAGGAGGACTTTGGCCTGGTGAAGGCGTGGTACGAGGCTAATCCTGATGCTGGTGAGAAGCCAGAGCCGGTATTCCCCATTGAGGTAACGGACCAAGCTGGAGAGGTGATTTCGATTACGAGCATGGAGGAATTGCGTGCGCTGCAGGAAGAGTGCCGCCCCAACGGACGCCGTTGCTTCCGCCTGGCCTTTCCCCACTCAGTAACGATGCCTGACGGCAGTACCATTACGCTGAACAGTGAGGATGACAAGGAGCAGGTGAAGGCCTGGTACGAGGCCAATCCGGACGCTACGGACCGCCCTACGCTAGTGTTTCCGGTAACGGTAGAGTACCAAGACGGCAGCACGGCCACCGCCAACAGTGAAGAGGAGCTGATTGCTCTTCGTGAAGCTTGCGAATAATTCATACCCACCCAATCGTAGGCTGGTAGTTGGGGATAGCGTTTATCTTCGAGTACCTTTATGGGGCGGCTGCGGCACCCGCGGTCGCTCCCTCTTTCGTTAGCTGACCCTTGACACAAACTGAGTTTAAAAGTTGTTTTGACCGGTGGTTCGATGAATTGCGCAACTACCTGACGTACCGCTGCGGAGACAGCGATCTGGCGACTGATTTGGTACAGGAGGCGTACATAAAGGTATGGGAGAAGGGCTTGGAGTATCAAGGAGAGAAGACCAAAAGCTTGCTGTATAAGGTGGCCAATGAGGCTTGGATATCGCAGTACCGCAAGCGAGGCAGCGCCGAGAAATACCGAATGGAGCTGCAGTGGACCGAGGAGCACAACAGCACGGAAGATAAGCTGCACTATCAGGAGCTGAAAGAACGCTACGAACGGGCTCTGGCCCGGCTACCCGAAAAACGTAGGGTAGTGTACTTGCTAAGCAGGGTAGACCACCTGAGCTACCCGGAAATAGCCCAGCGGCTGGGCCTTAGCGTAAAAGCCGTAGAAAAACGGATGAAAGGGGCCTTGCAAGACCTCCGCCAACTATTGGACGCATGACAGGAAAGCAACCGACTGAAGACTGGCTGAGCGAGGAAGAGCGCGAACTCTTTGGCCGTGTGGAGGTGCAGCACACCCGTAGCAAGGACGATGTTTGGGCCGCCCTACAGGCTAAGACCCAAGCCGCTCCGCCACCTCAGCGTTCTGCCAAGGTAATCTCCATCGGCAGCACACAAATAGGGCGCCTGCCCCTGAGCATTGCCGCTTCGGTGGCTTTGGTGATCTGCCTTACACTTACGGCCCGTCTCTATACTCGCACGGTAACGGTGACTAGTGGTGAGCTGGCTACCGTAACCCTGCCGGACGGCTCCGCGGTGCAGCTCAATACCCAAACCACGGTGAGTTATCAGCCCTACTGGTGGTGGGCACGCC
>DMST01000047.1:5802-6056 GCA_003454975.1 Cytophagales bacterium
GGTGGTGGGCACGCCGACAGGTGAATCTGGAAGGGGAGGCCTTCTTCGAGGTAGCCAAGGGCAGTACCTTCACCGTGGTTTCGCCACAAGGTAGCACCCAGGTACTGGGCACCTCCTTCAACATAAGAGCACGCGAGGCAACGTACCACGTGCTATGTAAAACAGGCAGGGTACGCGTAAGCAGTGGCAAAGGCGAAGAAGTAATCTTGACGCCCGGGCAGTATACGGAACGTACGGCTGACGGGCTGCGGCCT
>DMST01000047.1:6091-6760 GCA_003454975.1 Cytophagales bacterium
GGAAGGGGACCGCGGTGGGCTGGGCTGGCTGATGAATAGGTTTGTGTACAACACTACACCGATGACCAAGGTGATTGCCGATCTGGAACGTCACTATGAGATTACCATCGCAACGGAAGATGTACCTGTAGATACCCTCTACTTTACCGGCATGCTGCCGCGCGAACTGGCCGCTGAGGAGGCCCTGGAAATCATCTGCTACAGCTATCGGTGGAGGTTTGAAGCCACCCAGGAGGCAAAATACCGGCTGACGTTGCCTTGAGAAACGTGTGTACTCGCCACCGGAAAAGGACCCACCCGGTAGCCTGTTGGCTACTGGGTTTCCTGCTTTGTAGCGTGGCCGCTCAGGGGCAGTCCGTTACACTGGTCTATGAAGAGGAACCCCTCAATGAAATTCTGCTCGATCTAAGCCTGCGCTATTCGATGCAAGTGAGCATAGATGCGCAAGTATCTGCCGGCTGTGTGCTTACCCTGCAGTCCGAGTATCCTACGATAGACAGCGCGCTACACGGCCTGGCCGAGGCCTGTGGGCTAGAGGTGGTGCAGATTGCCGGGGTGTACACTTTCCGGTATCAGCTGCCTCCATCCACTGTGGTAGCGGGGCCACCGGGCGAGGAGCGCTACCTCTACCAGGGCCAGGTGGTGGCCCGTGCTACGGGCGAGCCTTTG
>DMST01000047.1:6833-7017 GCA_003454975.1 Cytophagales bacterium
TGTGGCCGATGCCTACGGCCGGTTTAGCCTGCATAGCCCCTACGCTCAGGAACAGCTGCGGGGTGAGCACCTGGGCTACCGGGTGCAAGATACTACCCTGCTACCCAGCACGCGGCTCCGGGTGCAGCTGATGGCAGCCCCTCTCAGCCTGGCCGAGGTGGAAATCTCTGACGCCCCGCTGATC
>DMST01000047.1:7169-8475 GCA_003454975.1 Cytophagales bacterium
ATCACCGCCGCGGGCGAGTCAGTGTCTGATTATATCATCTGGGGCTCCTACCCGGGGCAGAACTACATTACCTTTGATGGTATTACGCTGTTTAGCAGCTGGGGAATCAACCAGGAGTTTGGCCGCGTAAATCCTGCTCTGGTCAAGAATGTGGAGGTGTACAAAGGCGGCTATCAGGTGCCCTATGGCGACCGAATAGGGGGCGTAGTGATGATGGAAGGCCGGGAAGGCAACCGGCAGCGGCAGGAGGCTGATCTACAGCTCACCAACCAGATGGCCAGCGGCTATGTGAACGTGCCGCTTTTTCAGCAAAAGGCCTCCCTGCAGCTGGCAGCTCGCAGTACCTTTGCACAAACCTGGCAGCCCTTTTCGGATTTGCAGAATACCCAAGTGGGTGATGTATTTACTAAGAGCAACTACCGCGATGTGAACGTGAAGCTGAGTGCCGACCTGAGTCCTCGTGATCGATTGGTTTTTAGCTTTTTGGGGAGTGGAGACTTCTACGCAGCCACCTTTGACCGCCGCCGACGCGATACCAACAGTGATAACTCGGTCCAGTTGGTTACTAGCAGCCAGGTGGGTAGCTCCTTGCGATATACCCGCACCTGGGGCAAGGGTGGGCTCACCCAAGTACTGGCTTCGCAAAGCCGGTACCTTCCTACCCGCACCTTGAGTGCATTCTTTTTAGAGGGCGAGATGCGGGCAGACCGCTTTCAGACGCAATGGAGCAACACCATAGATGAGCAACGGGTGAGCGTTACCCATACCCTGCCCAGCCGTGGAGGGCATCAGCTTTCGGCCGAGGTGGGCTTTATTGGGCAGGCCTCCAAAGTAGATACTGAAACCCCCGGGCGGGTGCGGGAGCGACCCGACCAGTTTGAGGGAAGGGTAAGCGGTTACCTGCTCGATGCCATCCAGATTATGCCTGGCTGGTCATTGGACCTAGGCTTGAAGGCCGATGTGGTGCCCCGCCGCGATACGGTATTCCTACAGCCCAGGCTCACTACTACCTACTCGCTGAGTGACCAATGGCGATTCAACGCCGCCTGGGGCTACTACAACCAGTTTCTGGCCCTGACTCCGTACACCGATGCGGTGGGCAACCAGACGGAGGTATGGCGGGTGGCTGATGGAGCGCCCATCCAGCCGCAGTTTGCAGAACACCGGGTGGTGGGCGTTTCCTGGTACGCCCCGGCGCTTCAGGTTACCGTAGAGGGCTTTCACAAGCGCTTTTCCAGCCTGGGGCAATTTCAGGAGCGGAACAGCGATCGGCCGGAGTTTGCGCCGGGTCGCGGCCGGGCACGCG
>DMST01000124.1:0-1359 GCA_003454975.1 Cytophagales bacterium
GGGGCCCCTTGCGCGATTTGGCCGCCATGATGCGCGAGATGCTCAAGCTGGAAGCGGCCAAGAAGATGGGCGTGGACGTAGCCACCCTCAGCACCCAGGAGGGTGTAGTTTCCGGCGGTGGCAATTCCATGACCTACGCAGAGATTGCCGAAGGCGTAACGGAATGGGCCGAGCCTGATGAGGCCCCCGAGCCCCGTACCCAAGGGTACAAGTATATTGGCAAGCCCGTTGCCCGGGTAGACCTAAGCGACAAGGTATTTGGTGCCCCCATCTATGGGTTGGACGCCGAGGTGCCCAACATGCTGCATGCGGCCATCATCCGCCCCAGTGCTGTGGGGGCCACCTTCAAGTCGGCCGATACGGCCAAAGCCGAGGGTATGCCCGGTGTGGTGAAGGTAGTGCAGATGGACGACTGGGTGGGGGTAGTGGCCCAATCGTACCCCGAGGCATTGGCTGCTAAGTCGGCCATCCGGGTAGAATGGGATGTGCCCCAAGAATGGACCGAGGAGAACCTCAGGGAGGTATTGCAAGTAGGCAAGGGAGACGATCTGCTACAGCAAAAGAAAGGCAGTGCGCTCAGCGATGACGATGAGCAGGCCGTGAGGATGGAGTTCCGCAGCCCCTTGGGGGCGCACGCCCAGCTAGAGCCCAACGGGTGCGTAGCCGACTATCAGGACGGTAAGCTTACGCTTACGCTATCTACACAGGTAGTTCGGATTACCCGCGATGAAGTAGCAGCGGCCCTGGAATTGGATAAGGACCAGATAGAGGTAATTCCTACCCAGCTCGGCGGTGGTTTTGGCCGCCGGCTCAATACCAACCACGCCATTCAGGCGGCGCAATTGTCTAGGGTGGTGGGCCAGCCCGTGAAGTACATCTTCACGCGGAAAGAGGAGTTCCAGAGCGATCTGTTTCGCCCGCCTACGCATCACATCCTGAAAGGCAAGCTGGGAGCGGACGGTTACCTGGCCCATCTGGAGCATCATTATGCTTCCGGTGATGTGGCCTGGAATTCCTTGTTGGTTCCTCCCGGAGTGCCCAAAAATCTGATGAATAATGCCCTGGGTTCCGACGTAGGGGCTTCGCGCGGGGCGGCCATTATGTACGATGGCATTTCCAACCAACGCACCGTGCAGTGGCATACTACCTTGCCCTTTGCCACTAGCTGGTGGCGGTCTTTGGGGCTACTGGCCAATACCTTCGCCATCGAAAGTTTCATCGATGAGATGGCCCAGCAGGCGGGCAAGGACCCGGTAGACTTCCGTACTCAGATGCTATCCGGCGAAGAAAGGGCCCAGCGCATCCGGGCGGTTATCGAAAAGGCAGCTTCCGAAGGCGGATACGTAGACCAGCCAGCCA
>DMST01000124.1:1439-1783 GCA_003454975.1 Cytophagales bacterium
GGCTTTGCCGCCTCTATTGACGCTGGGGTGCCCGCAGCCCACGTGGTAGAAGTCTCCATCGAGAAAGGCAAGATTCACGTGCACAAGGTAACCTGTGTGATGGACTGTGGTCTGGTGGTGAACCCCGATCAGGTGCGGGCCCAGTGCGAGGGCTCCATCATTATGGGCTTGAGTGCTACGCTACACGAACGAATGACGCTGAAGAACGGGGAGCTATCGCCTACTATCTACGGTCCCTATGAGATGGCCCTGATGAAGCATGCTCCCAAGGAAATCAACGTGCACTTGATTGGCGAGGGTGCCGATCCGTTACCAGTGGGTGAGCCGCCCTTGGGGCCCATCGC
>DMST01000124.1:1846-14679 GCA_003454975.1 Cytophagales bacterium
CACGGGTATGCGCCTTACCGACATCCCTTTGCAGCAGAACTACACCCTGGCAATGAAGCAGCAGACCCAGGATCAGCTATCTGGCTTGGTAGATAAGGCAAATCAGGCCCTGGTGTAAGCAGCCTTTGCTATACACTCATAAAAGCCCCTGGAGAACGCTCTTGGGGCTTTTTTCAATGTTGAAATGGATTAAGACCGTAGATTGAATATACACCAAGCTTAGGTTGCTATTTCATCTCAGTAGTCACCAGGTTGTCCATCTGCACTTTGCTAAAGAACTGATTTTTAGCCCTGTATTGAGACACCGAAAGCCCTGTAATGGCACCTACGTCATCCCGTACAAATTCCACATTGCTGGTAAAGAGGGTAGAGCCTAAATAGTCATCCTTCCAAACGCCCTCTAGTGGGATCGCACCGTGATCAAAACTCCACAGGTAGAGTTGGTCCTCTTGGTATACCACCTTGTACCAGGTGTTGAGTTCCGCACTGAAATAATCCCCTTCATATTCTACCGGTTGTTTGATGCCTCGGAAACTTGTTTCATCGCTCATTTTAGGGCAAACTCTACCGTTATATACCAAATGAGTGATGGCTCCACTAGCATCGCTATGAAAAGCCATGGTGCGGTTTCCGTAGTCCTCCACGTTAAGCACCGAATCAGACAAAGCCTGCATGGGGTACTTATCCTCGTTGGTTGCTTGGGTATATAGTCGATTGCCTTCTCGCGTCAGGTGTACGTACCAGCCGGTACCCAGCTTGTAGGTTCCGGTATAGGTATCCAGCAGGCCTTTCGTCAGAGTCACCTCCTGTAGCTCCTCTGCGGGAGTTTCTTCTGTTTCCTGGCGGGCTTCCGGCGCTGGTACACAAAAGGACACTACCTCACGCGCAAGTGCAAAGGCATCCTGATTGTTGTTATTCAATACCACTACCGACAAATCATAGGCGGGCAGCAGCACCACGTACGTCCGAAAGGAGGCCCAGTCGCCGGAGTGGGCGATCCAATCCGAACCACGGAATTCATAAATAGCGATGCCGTACGCATAATCATTTAGGCTGCCATCGTTCAAGGTGTCCATCTGCAACATACGTCTCACCACCGGTTGGGCGTCTTCTGTGGGATACATCAGGTGCCGGACCCACTTAGCCATATCAGTGGAGGTGGAAAACAGGGAGCTCGATCCCAGGGCTGTGACGTGGTTGGGGGTGTTTTGGTAGGTACCATCGGCCGCCCTACTGTATCCCATGGCCCGGTTGGGAATCACCTCTCGGTGGTTGTCCAGGAAAACCGATTGGGACATTTCCAAGGGCTCAAAGATGTGCTGCTGGGTCCAATCCCGAAAGGTTTCTCCGGTTACCCGTTGGACTAGCTCGGCCAGCATCTCATATCCGGTATTGGAGTACCTGTACTGCGAGCCGGGTTTGAAATTCAATGCTTGCTGGTTGAACGCCATCCTCAAAATGTGGTCGAATGAAATCACATCCTCATAGGAACGCCCGGCCAGGCTCAAGGTGGTGGTCCAGTCGCGCAAACCACTCGTGTGGTGTACCAAATGGCCCACGGTGATGGTTTCACCAAAATCAGGTAGTTCTGGAATGTACTTCCGGATATCGTCGTCTTTCGCCACTTTGCCTTCCTCTATTAGCAGGGCAATGGCGTAGCCCGCAAACTGCTTGGATACCGACGCCATATCAAAGACGGTATGGGGAGTTATGGGAATGTTATACGTTAAGTTTGCCAGGCCATAGCCTTGGTTGAAGACCACCTCCTGGTTCTCCATCACCAGAATGGCCGAGCCGGGAGCCTTAGGATCAGCATCAGCAAATAGGGCATCTATCTGCTGTTGCAGGGTGTCCCGGTTGATTTGGGCGTGAGCCCAAGGAGAAAGTGACATGCTAACCAATAGGAGCACTGCAGGCAGGCAATGGTTGTTGGATTTTTTCATTACGATTGGTTATTGAGTCTGATTACATAGGGTACCCGTCCCGGAGCACGGCACTATACGGTACCGTATAGAGGGTAGTTATAGCCTTGAGCAAAACCTTGCCCATGGGAGGGTACCGTATGGGTACTTGGGTAAAGCACCTTGGTTACAGCAGGTGGAGATTTATTTCTTTGAATAGACCTGAGGAAGGGGATGACCTCAGGTAGTTTTTATCCCTACTGTACCCATGGGTAGAGTAAACTGCAAGAGGTAAAAATGGGGGAGCACTTCCCTGACATCCATAAAACCACGGAAGGAAATCAGGCACGTGGAAGTACTTCCTCAACAACGGTCAAATGCAATCGGGCGGTTGTTACGCAGTTTAAAGGCAGCTTATACAAGCCATGGAGTGCTGATGTAGGAGGAATTGAATATTTATTTTAAATGGTGTTTCATTAGTGAACAAGACATTTACGTGTGGATTGTAACTTCCAGCACAAGTATTTAATTTGAACCAAGGGCGTGACTTTGAGGACCAGAAAGGTTAGTGAATTCCATCATCCCACATCATAGCTGGAGGTTGGTCCGCGCGCTCGTTTGGTCTCATGCTCAAACTGATATGAATAATCAAATTAAACAAGTCATCGACAAATATTTGAAAAAGTGGGAGGAGATGGGTTTGAACTTTTTCCTCACGGCTCAGTACCAAGACATGGTATCTGAATCTAACGAATTAGGTACAACATGGAAACCAATTAGCAGTACCGTCACAGATAAACAATTGGACGAACTAGAAAAAACTATTGGATATCCCATACCAGCTTCGTTCAGAGACTTTCTTAAGTATAAGCATTTTGTTGAGCTGCACATAGGGGAAGTTACATTTTTCAGCCACCCTAGTAGTGATTGGCAAAAGTTTATTCTTGAACCCATTTTCAACGGATACCCTACTGAACATTTAATTGATAAAGGACTTATGCCCTTTGCTGATTACAGTGACTGGGGGTATGTCTGCTTTGACCTTAAAAATATGAATAACAATGAAAGTAAAGTGTTTCTTTGGGATCACGAACAGGCAGATGATATTGAACTAATCTATCCCAATTTTGATTCCATGATTTTAAAAATTGGCGAACAATTGTAAGCATAGCATGATGAAACTTAAAAAAGGCTGGCTACTATATCGATTAGCTCAAAAAGCTTACGAAAGGTTTCTATGATCCCCTCAAAAAGGAGTAACCAACCTGCTCAGATATACCAAACCTGTTACTGTGCTATATTGTGGATATAAACAATTGGGTAAAAATTGAGGCCTGCTGAAAAAGTTGTCAATTGCCTCCGGCCTGCACGGCACGGCTTTAGCCGTATGGCAAAAAAGTAGATAAAAGGAGGGCCAAAGCCCGAAATATTTTTCTTTTCGGATCGCCGAGCTAAACTTAATTAAAAATGGAACCGAATTATCCGCTAATCTCAATCTATAATGACGCTCTGGAACTTATTCCTGACAGTTCCATTTTGACTAAAGCGACAGTATGGACGGTATTAAATGACAATTGTATTTCGGTAGCATTTGACGGTGATGGCCGTATGTGGACCTATGAATTATTAACAGATAACGTTCAGGATAATTTTCTAACTCGACTACTCGCGAAAACTGTTTACAATCCAAGGGTTGAAGTGCAGCTTCGTTGGATTCTAAAGGATAACTATGAGCTGAGTAAACTGAAATCTGAATTAAATGGATGTATCGACAAAGACGATGATGTTTTAACACAATTTGTAGAAGCTGAGATCATAAAACAAGCTATCATCGACTCTAAAACGTTTGAAGAGATTTATGCCCTCCTTATGAAGTATGTATTTGACGTTGACGAAGAAGAACTATGGAAAGAAGTAAATAAGCAAAACTGATGTATTCCTCAGTTATAAAGCAGGAATGGAGTAAAAGTTAGAGGAGATAATAAGAAAATTAGAAGATGGATATGGTCTTGAAATATGTTAGGATAACTGGGAATTCATAGTAGCTGATAACTGGATAGAAGAGTTACCGAAAGTCATAACTCGATCAAGAGCCATGACTGCATTAGTTGCTGAGAATTAATTTAGGGCCTTGATAGGAGTTCTAGGGTTTTACATTGCGAAAAATTAATTCGAAAGGAAGGGTTGAAAACATAAGGAAAGGAATGGATTATTATCCAAGTGTTTTTGAAATAATTAAAATAAATACAGAAGCTAAAGAGAGTAAAAAAACCATTGTAACGGTTCTTTTACTCCCCGTTTGGGTCCATAAAAAAGAATCGATGAAGTCGGCAACCCTAAACACGGGCCTTTTGAGCTGTACTTCAAGAACGGCAAGGTCTCTTGCCAAGAAGAGTTTGACCACAGAATGAAATCAGGCGTGTGAAAATACTTTCTAAATAACGGCCAAATGCAATCCTGCAGCAACTGGCTTAACCAACTAGCCTAGATGTCAATTATTTGTGGTATATTTTAAAATTAAACTAGTTAGGTCCGAGCGACAAAATGAAGGCGATAAAATTTAGCGAAGGTGATATTTATTGTAGAATAGAAGATGCAATATTCTTCGATAATGATTCCTTCTCAAGGATTAAAGGTGACTCTATAAAAGGATTCTCCCTGGAGGAAAGGGCTTCTATTGACCAATTAGAAGAATATGGTTGGGCAGACTTGTATCCAATGTTTACCGATGAAAATGAAGAATACGTGGCAACAACCGGAGAAACCAGTTGGGGAGGAGCCGGGTTTATAAGTCTCAAAGACAAGGTAAGTGGATCCTTCAAATGGCTGATTCATTTATCCACTATGAACAATCCTCAAAGAATAAGCATTGAAACTGATTTGATTCGTGTTACCACTGACTTAAATTATCCAGATGGATTAGATTTTGTGGTCCCCATCAATGCTCCGATGAATTTTAGAAATGATACATCGGTAGCAAACCAAAGCTAAAGGAGGATGTCTCATAATGAACACGATTTTTCGGCTCACCAAATTTACTTTTGAGGGTAAAAATCCTTGTCGAGCGCGACCCCGGCCCTCATCAGGGAAAGGTGGCTGGAAGCCGGAAAGGGTTTTTCCTCATCGGATGCACCTAAATGGCCGCCCATGCATGCACAAGGAATTATGGAAACGCTAAAGCTCGAAATAGAAAAATACGTACAAGGGGAAATTAATACAGAATGGGATGAGTTTTTGTCTCATTTAGAACTAAAAATGGCTACCAAACGGGAAATCATCTTTAGACAAACGGACATATGCGATAGCGTCATCTATATCTTAGAAGGTATTGCGGCCTCGGAATATAATAAAGATGACAAGGTCGTTATTTCCAGGTTTTTCCAGCCGGGTAATCTGTGTACCAATTTGGAAAGTGTTACTTCAAAAACCATCCAGTCTGATAATGTGATTGCCATAACGAATGTGAGATACGTGGTGATGCCCTTTGATTATTTTATGAACTTGTATCTCTACTCCGATAAGGTGGGCATTTTCTTACGGAAGAAGATTTTGGAGCATCTGATGGAAGCGAAGAGCTTTATCAATATCAAAACTTCTACCGTAACCGAGGTGCAATATTCCTTTATTGAAGAAAATTATCCCGAAATAATAGAACGAACTCCTTCAAAATACATCGCAGCGTTTATTGGGATCACACCTGAGGCCCTAAGTAGATTTTTGAAACAACGGAGCAGTTCTTAACCCTCATCAATTTTTTTGGCGGCATTTGCGGGTAGTCTTGTAGGGTCACCTTAAACGATATGATTATGCGAGAGTCAAGCATGCCTATGCCCAAGGAACGGAAGTTTGAATGGGCCCTGAAACCCACCTCATCCGTAAGCTGGGGACAGGTAAAGAATAAATCAGGTCAAATTTGTGTCGTGTTAGAGCACTCCTTGTTACGCGGAGTGACTTCGGACATGATTGCTTGGTGGTTTAGGAATTTTGCGAACCTCAAAGTGACCTTAGAGGATGTAGAGGGGTATGAAGGTGAAAAAGTGCCAGCCTATTGGTTGTGGCATCCTTCAGACCATATCAACGCTCAGTTTGTGGGGAAGCTAGGTGAGAATGGTACCGCCAGGGCAGGGGCAAAGATTCGAATAAAAGAGACGATGCAATACAACAAGTATGGTTTTCAATTCCCCGTCAATCAGGAATTAGAAATCTTCTATTGTGAAAAGGATGGATGGGGTATGGGGAAGAGAATCCCATTTTTTGGAAAGATGATCTTTCTTAGAATATCCTATAAAGATGTATACGAAGACGGGAAAATCATCGGTGTGCATTATCACTATGAAGTGGTAGCCGGGACGAATAAGCAGAACATTATGGCCAAGGCCATAAATAAGAAATTAGTAGGAGGTTTTACGGCCGAATTTTGGGAAGCCTGGATTACCCACAACACCATTGAAGTGGGGGTATTTGAGAACTTTCTTCCGGTGCTGTATAGTCAACGGAATGATTTGAACAGTTTGAGCTATTCAAAAAACATGAATCCGATAACCCAAGGCATGGCCTTGCAAGAGCAGAAAGGCTATGATCAGAACCTCCTAGAAGAAAGACTAAAGGGATATGAGCTCAGTACGAATGCCTTTGAGTATCAGCAGGGTGCTATGAAAAGCATCTTAGGGTAAAGGAAGGTGTCTTACCTACGTACCCTATTCGCGCCTGAAAAAAAGAATATAAGCCTGGCGAACGCTTAAATGAACCTGCCTCCAAGTAGCGGAACGCTCACTGGGTGTCTACTCAACATCCGGTGACAGTTGATTCAAGCGGTCGGGTATATTGTCTATCTTGAAAACTGAATAAAGCGGATTGATCTCAGGGGAACGGTGAAAAGAAGCTTGACGGATAGACTATTGGACAGAAGGAATTAAAAAAAACGTGGCTTCACTGTCCCCATAGCCTGCTTGGGTATCGCTATTTCGGTAGAACGAAAAATAGATAACAATGGAATCAAGAGAATTTATGCTAATCTTCCTTGGAGTCGACTATGGCGAAATGAACCTATCGATGGAGGAAATCGAGAAAAGAGCCAAATCATGGATGAGCTGGCAACAGAAGATGGGCGAGGCGGGAGTGTTGCAAAGTGGGAATGCCCTGCAAACCCCACTCAAACGGATATCGGGTAACGAACGGACGGTAACGGACAGAATATCCGTAGAAGCCAAGGAAATTATAGGGGGCTATTACATTATTAAGGCCAAAGACTTGGATGAGGCTACCAACATTGCGGAAGAATATCCGGATTATGACCTGGGGGGAACGGTAGAAATTAGAGAATTGACGTATTACAATTGATGAGTAAGGAAATAAATATTGACCATCTTTTCAGACATCAGTACGGAAAGATGGTCTCTATTTGTACCCGAATATTTGGACTAGAGCATCTGGATACCATTGAGGATGCCATACAAGATACGTTCATTTACGCCATAAAATCGTGGCAAACACAAATCCCTGAAAACCCGGAAGCTTGGTTAGTCAAAGCGGTCAAACACCGAATCATTGACCTGCTTCGGAAAATATCGGCTGAGGATGCCCGAATCCATAAGCTGAGTGCAGGAATAGAGACGTACGCCATCAGCGAGCTCTTCACGGACACGGAAGTAGATGATAGTGTCCTCCGTATGCTATTCGCAGCCTGTCATCCTCAACTGGATCCCAAAGACCAAATCGCCTTTGCTCTAAAAACGATTTCTGGCTTTAGCCGGAAAGAAATTGCTGCCTCCTTATTGCTCAAGGAGGAAACGGTAAAGAAAAGGCTGCTGAGGGCCAGAAAAATGATTGTGGACCAGCAGATGACTTTTGAAATTCCTGCGGGCAGGGCATTACAGTCGAGGACCAAACGAGTGCTGGAGGTGGTCTACCTAATATTTAATGAGGGCTATTCGTCCACGAAGAAAGACGCCATTATCCGGGAAGACCTTTGTGGGGAGGCCGTTCGGTTGTCTGCGTGCGTGCTGAAGAAAAGCATTTCTCAAACCCCGGATGCCTATGCATTGCATGCTCTGCTTTGCTACCAATCGGCCAGAATGAAGAGTAGGATCACCGAGAATGGAGAGATAATTCGGCTCAAGGAGCAAGACCGCAAACAATGGTTTTATCCCTTGGTCCTTATGGGCCATGAAGCGATGGAAAAGGCCATGCAGGTAGAGAGGCTAAGCCCGTACCACCTGGAAGCCGCCATTGCGGCAGAGTATGTACAAGCTCCCACGTATGAGGCCACTAATTGGGACCGGGTGCTAGCGCTATACCAGCAATTGTTCGAGCGGGAAGGTTCTTCCTATATCCTGCTGAATATGGCGATTCTGCATCTAGAAAAAAGGGATTACCCACAGGCAAAGCAATTGCTGACCCAAGTAGACCTCAAGGAACTCGAAAGCAGGGCGTATTTATATTTTGCCACGTATGCGGAATATGAGTTTGCTACAAACAATCATACGGTGGCTAAGGGCTATATGGAAAAAGCCATGGACATGACTGAAAATAAATATGAAAAGGCGTTTCTGAAAAGGGAGTTAATCAAGCATTTGAGAACTTCAAATGCTTGAGAATTTATTTATTTCCAGATGGCCAGGATGGTGGATGCCACTAAAATCAAAATCGCCTGACTTCCCATTGCCATCAAAAATGCCTTGGTTCTTTTGAGAAAAATATACCCGGGCAAAGCGGTAGCCAAAGAACAAAATACGGTCACAAACAGGCCAAAAATGACGCCCGCCTTGAGCGTGTCAATACCCAGTAAGGATTGCATAATGGCTAGCCCTACCACGAGCAGGAGGGTACAAAGCGCCTGAATGCCATACGTATAGCCAGGAATTTCTTGGGTGTGCTGCTTTTTGTCCTCAACCCCGTATTCCTTGGCCCATGGCGTTCCGAACAGTACAATAAACCAAACCGATAAAAAGGCTTGCCCGAAAACCAGACAGGTACCAATGGCTAACCAATTCAAAGAAGATAGATCTAAAGTCATAATCATGTTTTGGGGAGATAGCGAAACTGATTGAGGACTTGGGGACACAAAACCGGAAAGACTATCAGAAATAGTATCCGGGTAGCTGATTCCCAATGGAGCACGTTAACGCGGTATCTCTTTGGCTTGATTGGGATACTCCTCCTATGGGGCCTACCGTTTTTCGATCTTTCTCACTTTCCATTCCCCCCATTTACACGGGGTGGTATTATCTCACCCTGTACGCCGATACTTTAGTGAACGCGAATTTTCTCCTGGCTAGCCTTATTGCAGGCTTCGGTATTCGGCCGGGGTTTTTCCCGTACGGGATTTAAACAGCCGAGTGAAGTAATGGGGGTAGTTAAAACCTAGATCGTAGGCAATGGCACTCACCGATTGCTCGCTGCCCAACAGCAGGTCCTTCGCCCGCTCCACCACATAGTCGTTGATATGGTCTTTGGGCGTACGGCCCGTTTCCTTTTTGATCAGGTCACTGAAATAGTGCTGCGACAGGTTTGCGTGGTCGCTGAAATACTGTACCGAGGGCAAACCGTGGTCTGCCAGCTGGCCCTGCAGGAAATAGGCTTTTAGCTGCTTGGTGAATACTGTGACTACATCCTTGCTGTGGCTGGTGCGGGTGTTGAACTGCCGCTCATAGAACCGCAATCCATAATTGAGCAGAAGCTCCAGATTGGAGACCATCACCCGATGGCTATGGTTGTCGATGCGCTGTTCGTATTCTCCTTTTATGTTCTGTAAGCACTCCCGAATCCTCTGTTCTTCCTCTTCGGAAAGATGAAGGGCTTCGAATACCTCATAATTGAAGAAGGAATAGGTATCCATCATCTCGGTCAGATGCGTATTGCGGATCAGGTCGGGATGGAAAAACAAAATGTCGCCCTTTAGGTCTCCTTTGCTCAATGCAGCCGTGTTGGTAAATACCTGCCTCGGTGAGGAGAAGGCCATGACGCCTTCCTCAAAATCCAGTGAATTGCGACCGTATTCAACCCCACAGCTACCGTCCTTGAGGGTAATCATGTAGAACTCATACAAGTACCGTTTGCCCACCTGCTCCTGATCGATAAAAATGTCCGAAGCATCCATGATCGATATGAGCGGGTGCTTAGGCTTCGGAAGCTGCAGTTGCTGATGCAGTTCACTGACGGTCTTAAATCGACGGATATGGCCTTCCATAGTATAAGGGGTCTGAGATCGATGATGCAAATATCCACACTATTAGGTCAGCCTGATAGCACAAATTGCAGAGCTGCTGTCACGAATTGCAGAAGGAATAGGAGTGAGGGGGTAGAAAACAGGAATCAGAAAGCGGAAGCCATTGCCTTGTCACACTTTGTACCCCATTCAAAAGTGTAAGTGTATCATCTTCATTAAATCCCGCGCTTTCCGGCCTCTATCTCAATGAACTCCGGAAGGTACTCCGGCGTGCAGTTCTTGGCTACGGGCAGGCCTTGGTAGAGCCCGGTCTTTTCTCCCAGCTCTATGCACCGTGCCCTAAAGTCTGTCTCGAATACCCCAATCCAGCAGGCGGTGAAGTTCATGGCCCATTGCACCTCCGGTACTTCCTGAGTTAACTCCTTTTCAATGGCCTCCATCAGCGCTGCAGTGTTGTCAGGTGGGGTGTTGCCCATCCAGCGCAACCGCCCTTGGTAGTACCAGTACATGCGCCGCAGGGTAGGAGAGGCGTGGTGCTGCCAGCCATTCAGTAGTGCCAGGGCTTTTTTATCCTTCGTGATTTGGTTGGCCATCAGCCAGTCCGTGAGCTGATTGCGCTCTGCCTCCTCATGTTGCCGCAAACCTTCGTCTAGCTTATCTATCACCTGCTGAGTCAGCTGCTTCTTGTCCATGATCAGGATGGCCAGCATGCGGGCGTGGTAGTGTCCGGTGGTCCATAGTTCCAGGGCCAGGTCATGATCGCGTTTGATCTCCTTGGCAAGCTTGCGCAGTTCTCCCAGTTTAGCGCCTTCGGTGCTTACCTGTTCGTAGAGGTTTTGGGCTTGGGTGCTTAGGTCCATGTAGGTAGATGGTTTATTGACTAGATCAAGATAACAAATTGTTGGCACGGGCATACCGTTTAGTAGGTCGTCTTATCAATAGTAGGAGCAACCCATACGCATGCTAACAATCATCAAAAGTAATGATAAAGGCCTACCTGTTTTTCAGGATTTCTAAATGAAAAGAACAATCTACATTGTTTAAGTTGTGAATTGGTATAGCTGTTGATACACCCTTTCCAATGCACGGCCTTTCGATGCATTAAGTAAATGAAATCTAATCTAAATATTGATGAATGAAAGTGTCAGAGAAGAGTGACTTTGTGCTGGATGTAGTACGAAGAATTGTAGCAAATCATTTTCCAGAGCAGAACTTTGTGTTTCAAATTCAAGGTGCTCAATGGTTAGATTCTTATAGGTCAACCGATAAACCATCGGGAGCCTTGGGAGAATTTAAAGCGGGTATTTCAAAGGAACAGGCTCAAGACTTTGTGAAAATTATGCTAGCTACCTGCGAGATGGTAGATCAAAAGAACAAGATGGAGTCTACCGACCTACAGGAACTCATGCATAAATACGATGCTAGGCTGAGGCAGCTTGGGATTGCAAAAAATGTAGCATATGAGATTGTAAATGAATACGCTCACGAAATCCTGGAATTCATTTTGTTATGATTGATTTTGATTATTATCTCAAACAGATAGACGTGGATAATGAATTCACCCAATCGCTGAAAAATGAAATTAGTGCTCAGCGATACCGGACCGGAATTACAGGAATCATTATGTGCGTCTTATTCTTGCCAAACACTGCTGAAAATTTTTCTATGGCTGAAGCTTTTGGTGGATTAACCCATTGGGAAATCTATTATTTGGAAAAATTTGCTGGATTTTGTGGGTTGATTTTTACTATCAATGGTTTCATTCTCTACCCAGCAATTAGAGAATATTTAGCCGTGAATTTCATGGCTAAAATGATGGCCATTTCTGATCAACAAATAAATTGGAAACAGATTCCTGAAGTTAGGTCAACTATTGAATTTGCTTGTAATAACCTGGGTATAGACCATGAGAATATTGAGGTTTATTCCATGCTAGAGCATTCTCATTTGCCCAGTATTCAACACTATAACGGAAAGGTTATTCTTTTCCTGCCCACAAACTTCTTCGTATTACTAAATGATCAGGTTGATCAGGCCAAAGCTTTGTTGGTGCATGAGTTTAGCCACATAAGACAAGATTCGAATGAACTACTGTTGACCGTTTCTACCATACGAAAAGTTACCTTTAACTTAATACTGCCAGTATTGGTAGTGGGCTTATTGGTTTTATTATTTATTAGCCTCCAAGCAACTTGGGAACAAACCGTAGCGATTTCGTATAAATCCTATTTTGGTGAGAGACCCTCTAATTCCTATCCGTTGAATTTTCTTGCCAATATCGGCGTCCCCATTTTAGGCATAATTATTCTCATTTGGTCTTATTTCACTTATTCATCAAGGATAAGAACAATAAGACAAAGATCGGAGCATTTAGCCGACCTAGCCGGTGCACTGGCAGTGGGTGATGAGGAAATGATAAGGGTTATTCAGAATTATGTAGAGGACGTAAAAAGTTATTATCATCCATCAAAACAGGAACGAATTAGGTTTTTACAAAGCACGAATAAAGAACTGCCTCCACTAGAATAGTCCTGATATCACCATTATTTGAACAGGATATCCTGGCTCTTTATGCCTGCCCCCTCAAGATATCGAGTCGGTTTGCCGGGGCATCAGGAGCTAGAAAGTCTGGTATCGTTCGCTCAGTTCTCTTGGGGCGGCTTAGAAACTCTGAAGGCCATTCGGTAATACGCTCTGCCTTCACATGGCGATATTGCCCGGGTTCTGGTTCATCTATGTATTCTCTTTGTAAAACCAGTGCCAGG
>DMST01000124.1:14691-21855 GCA_003454975.1 Cytophagales bacterium
CAGGGGCGCCTGAGCCCCGGCATTGGTTTGATAGAATGCCAAAGCGGGCTCGAACGCCTCAAAAGAATAATAGTAATCCCATCCTTCAAATCTATCCTCCGCGCCCTCTGAAGGATAGCACCACACCCGATATTCCAGCACCGCATCCCAGACGTACCCTCCACCAGCAAATGCACGAGCCTCGTAGGTACCTACTTTCGATGGGTCTTCTACGTCTGGGTAGCGCATGCTATTATTTTTTTGGGGAAAAGAATGATGTTCAAGGGAGTCCATAATAGAACTTGCAAGGTAAACTAGCCTAGATGGTATCCATTAACAATCAAGATAAATACTTGACCGAAAACTATGGATTAGCATACCTCGTTTTGCCGCATTGGGCAAAGGGCTGATCCTTGGTTAGGTCCAACCCGTGCTCTTTGGAAAACTCCTTGACCAACTCGGCATATTCCTGACGTTTTTCTAGGGTTACCTCCTTATTCATAACCCGAAAGAAATAGTGGTTCAGGTTTCCCTCTGGGGAAAAGTAAAACTTATGCACGATGGAGATATCTGTTCCTTCTACTCCCCAACCAAACTGATTTTCCTTCAGGTATTTCCCTATTTGTTGGTGCAAATTTCCCCAAGATTGCCTCACTTTTTCGATGTCTCCCACAGATATCTCTGGATTGAGCAGGTTAGGGTGATTATCATCCAAGCCTAAAGACTGGAATCGCTCGCGTTGTTCTTCATCCATAAAATCATAGGTAATGAGACTGGCTGGAGTTTGGGCCTGGGTTGAGAAAGCAACGCTGCCTAGTAGTATAGTAAAAAGCAGAAGAGTGCGCATGAGCAATTGAGTTTAATCGTTAGACAATGACCCAATACTACTCATACGGGCCTAAGTTCACTCGCTTCCGTGGAGGAATGGATCAAATTTGTGATTAGCTGCCCCTCTAGCGGCGTAGTCAATACCCCATTTGTTCCAGAAGTTCTTCATCACAGGCGACGATCCAAAGGGCAAGGCCCGTTGTATCCTGTTGGGATCGGTACCGTACTATCTCACCGGAGTATTGGGGGATATGGGAGTCTTCGCGAATGACCGCAAATTCATAATATTCTTGGGCATTGCGGCCCAGGTCTACGTTATGAAAATAGACGGTATCTCCCGACCGGGTATAGCTACCCGTTATCTCACTCTCCCCAAAACAGGCGGTTCCTTCCCAAAAGGAATTATTTGCCCTTAGATGGAGGGTAGTCATGCAGTTGGCGGCACCCTCTCTTTGGGCCCGAAGTACTAGTTCTGGCCCAAACTGGCGAAAGTTAATTAGCCCATTGGGCCAGAAGAAAGCGGTGATTAGCAGCAATGCCATAACCACACTTAGCGTGAGGCGCTTTCGGTCTTGGAAGTTCTCATGCAGGATGAGGAGTACCTGACGAATAAAAAGTAGGATCAGGCTGAAGAAATACAAAAGCATGATCACAAAAGTGAACATAGAATATATGCCCAGATCGCGATTCCAAAAGTACTGAGTATTGACGGCTAAAAAGAACCCCAAGGTAAGCAACCCCAGTGGTTTCCAGGAGAAGGTGCTAGAGGGCTTGCGTTTTTCGCGCTTCGGCATACTGGTGGCTGAGGGGAGAATGTAGCAAAGATAGCCCCAATGGTCATGGAGTTCAAATATAATGAGTATCCAACCCAGATACCCTGCTTATTCTCCTTGAGGTAGCAAACTAGACTCAGGGGTGGAGTCCCACTCACAAATAAATCCTGCGGCCATTTCACCTCCATCATTCCAAAAGGGCCATAGTATGTAAAGTGCTGTAAGATAATCCTCTCCCTCCCCGCTGTTGTTGGGCTCCCCTTCGGCCCAATTTGCGTAGTCAAAAGGTGTGCCGTCTACCCATTGCCACTCACCTTCTACCTCGTGGTCACTAGCTCCCAGAAAGTAATTGCTGTTCGCAGCCCCCAAAGTGCTAAGGAAATCGTTTTCTTCGGCAGAATTGATGATAACCAAGTGGCCTCCCAGAGACTCACATTGGGCTTTAGCCTCCTGCCAGGTGATGCCCAATTCCCGTTCGAATACCTGGTAGTAGTGGCCTCCAAACGCTACTGGCTCTGCCGAAGGGGGAATGTTTTCTGGGCGATTGGCCGATTGTCTGCGCTGTTCCAGGGTATCCATGATGATGTCTACCTGCACCAAAACTGTGATAGGAGCCAGCACAAAAAGGGTAAATCCTGTACTTAGCCTATGCCACCCAGTAGGCGTCTCCTTTGTGGAGGTTGAGGGATTCTTTAGCCCCATCACTGGGTAGAGAACCTTGATCCGACGGATGCCAAATTCGTAAGTCAGGAAGCAAATACCAAAGGTAAGCAGGATGTGTAAAGCAAGAGTAGCACCCCCTGCCAGACCAACGGGGAAGAGGAAGAAGGCCACTGCCTGCTGTATAGGCAAGTGGATGATGTAGATGGGAAATACGGCTTTGCTCAGGTACTGAAATACACGTCGCGGCTGCCGGAGCAGTAAGGAGCCGTACCCTAAGAAGGCCAGCATCCACATGCCAGATTCTACACTGGTAGTTACCAATGCATACTCACGGATTGGACCCAAGGAGATGAATTCTAACCGGGCCAAATAAAGGAGAAAAGCCAAAGGGAGCGCAACATGGCATACCTTGCGCAAAGCAGGCCAGAACTTTTCTCCCACGCTCTGTAGCACAAACCCCATCAGAAAGGAAACGCCCCCGTACCCAAAGCGGATGGTGAACGTGGAGAATTCCTCCGGTGGTGCGAGCAGGGATGCTATAACCAGCGGAAGTGGAAAAATAACCAATAGCCCCCAAGGGAGTATCTTACGTAAACCCCGCAACAGCAGGTAATCGGGGTTTTTGCGGGCGAAGGCCAGCAATGGAGTAAGCACTAGCACGTACACCACCAGATTGATCAGGAACCAAAGGTGTGCCTGATTGGGCCAGTACTGTAGCGGCATACCGTTGAAGCGCTGAAACAAGGCGAACTGGATAGGTACGAGAAAAAGCGAGCCGAAAAAGAGTGGTGGTAGCAACCGGATCATGCGGTCCTTGAGTAGCTCCTTCACGGTGCGACGGGGAAGCATAAAGCTTACTGACATCCCAGAGATGACAAACAGAACCGGTATGCGCCAAATGTTGAGCAACTCACCGACAAACCAGTAGTCTGTGAGTTGCCTACCGTACTGAATGAAAAGGATACCGTTGGCAAAGGGTTGGTAGCTAATAAAGATGTGGTAGAAGATAAGCAGTCCCAGCGCAATGACCCGCAACGCGTCAATTTCGTGGAACCTAGGGGCAGAAGAATTCATAGGGTTCGGTGGAATAGGGGAGTAAAGTACTTACCAACGTGTAACTACCGAATGAAGGTCCGAGAAATAAGTTGAGGAGGAGGTTTTAAGCCCTGCAAGGCAAAACCTTCAATTGGCGGTTATGGATCTCGTAGATAATGAAATCATGGTTACATCTCTTCTCCATTTTCCAACCATTGGACGGCATAGTCATGTAGAACCTTCCCAGTATCAGAAAGCGCTAGTGTGAGATATTGCCCAAATTCGGGGTGATTCATCTGGTGCCACAACTCCAAACACATCGTGCGCTCATATTCATGGTTATACTCCCAAGATGTTAACAGTAGTTGATGCAACTTTTCATACCCCAACTTGAATAATGATTTTAAAGTTAGTCTACGTACATATTCATTTTCATCCTCCCAATAGTTAAGCAGCAAGTGGATGGCAGCTTCCTTGTTAGCGATTTTGTGGAGAGATCCGGCTAGTTGGGCTCGGGCGTCTATCAGTTGAAATGTCAGTCCTCGTTCACCCAAAATCATAAGCTGCGAAGCATTCATGCCTAGCTGACTGATTTCTTCTGATTCGGTATGGAAATAGCTCAGGATAGTTCCTATATCCCACTGTTGGGCAATCAGAAAGAGGATATGGTCCAAAAACTCGGAGGGGACTTCTTCAAAGTTGAGATGCAAAAAGGTCTGTTCTAGATGCGCTTCGATTTCATGCCACTTAGGATAGCTAGGTGCATCAATTTCCCCGTTCAATATGGCTTGTTGGGGCCAGAGTTCAAGTGCCCAATGCCAAAAGGCATCCACATCTTGTCGAATCTTGAGAATTAGTTCGTGAGGGTTTTTCATCTCAAACACAACTACCATAAACTATTTTGCATGACTCATGGAGCACACCTAGTATTCTATTCTACTATTTCTCAACCTTTATTGATCAATAAACTCCGTAGGGTGCTGACGAATGTAAACTATCTGAGCTTTTGATAGTGATTGGTCTTTATTGAGAGCATAAAACTCACGATCGAGTTCATCCAATGGGGTGTCTTTATAGGAGTCGGTAAATCCATCAAAAGTTCCATCTTTTCCCTCTTTGATTTCCTCATTCTCTGATGCGAAAATTGAATTGGCACGCTTCATTAATTCAGCGAAGGGATCTTCCCCTATTAAAGATAGGGTTGATGGAAGGTGATTATAGAATTGACCACTAGAATTGTAATAGAATTGATTGAACCCTCCGTTATCTACTTCATCTTCTAAAAGCCTAATCATGTAAATGGCCCGGCGGGAGGGGTTCCATGCCATGACGGTTTCGTATCCTTTGTCATTGTCAGAGGGTAGTTTCTCCATGAGGTTGTCAAAAACCACCTGAATCAAGTCCTCATCTTCAGTATTATCTAAGTTGGATTTTTTGAGCTGCTTGTAGATCGGTCGATCCATAGCTCGTTTAAAAGCCTGATCAGAAAGTTGCTTCATGTCCGTGTTAGCCGTTGATCTTTGGGCCCCTTCTACAGGCTGATTTTTGATCCTTGCTGGTTTTTTCTTCCCCGGCATAATGAACTGTCTTTTTTTCAATCAATTAAGGTTAGTTTTAATATTTCTGAAAGGTTTAAAGGCCTTTCCTCCTAAAAATTCCCAACCCGGGATTCTTTCAACCTCAAGGTGTCTTGTTTCAAACCAACCCCATATTTCAACCCAAGATTGCTCAAACGGACTTAGGATTTCTTTTTGATGCTAGTCCATCTTCAGCTGCTAAAGTTGTAAACCAACTACAAAGAACCAATACTGTATCTAGGTACATCTCTGTCCTAATATGTTCCAGGTAAATATCATGGAGTCTAACGAATGCTACCCTCAAGATAAAAAGAAACCCGGGCCGAAATGGCTCGGGTTCGAAAACGAAATGTGTTAGAGAGGCTTAGTTCCTCGAAAAAGTCATCACGGTAGTGGTTTCCTCCGTGGTGGTGATTCCCGCAAGACTCTGCGTTTCGGTCTCTTCGAAGGTATAGGTCATGGTGTCATCCAGGATCACTACGGTACCGGTGAGGGGATCAGCGCCGGTTTGGGACATGGTCAGGTTAACATCCTCAATGGTGTATGTCCCGTTGCTCAAACTGCTGGCGTTGGCAATCTCCGCATCTACAGAAATACCTGCTGCAGTAGAGGTGAGCAAAAGATCAAAATTGCCGGTAGAGGTGTAGCTGCCATCACGGTCATAGGTGACCACTAGGGTGATGTCGGTGGCAGTACCTACGGTCCGCCCTGTTTCTACACTCACACCCAAGGTTTCGGTGCTGGTAACGCCAGATACCGAGTAGGAGGTAAGTGCCCAGTCGCCGCGAATGCCACGTGTGATTGCGTCGGTACAAGAGGAGAGGGTGATGGCTAGTACGGCCATGATGCCTAATACGGAAAACTTCATTCTATTTTATGGTAAGGTTTTATGTATGCACGCATAACAAATTGCGTCTTTCCTAGTACGAGCCTTCGGTAGGAAGGTTGACTATTTTGGGAGTTTTAGTTGGCTATGTTTATCAAGTCATCGGGTCCATAAATCAAGTATGATCTGCCGGGTATTTTGGAACAGTGATTGGGGGATGATTACGGCCAAATTTCACCGGAGCCCTTCGTACAAACTTGCTTGGTCCAAGACGGGTAATAGGGGCTGGTAGTCCAAGCCTTTGGCGAGCACAAAAGCTGTAAGCGCCTTTTTAACCGTTTCGTGCAGGTACTCACGGGTCCAGGGTTTGCTGATGTAGTGGTCCAGCCCACCGGTATTGATGGCTTCTATAGTGTCCTGGTGGGTAGCCAGGCCGGTAAGCAAAATCTTCTGAGCCTGGCGGAAACGGCCGTCTTGTTGGATAGTACGCAGTAGCTCTACGCCCGTCATTTGCGGCATTACCTGATCGGAGATTACCAGAGCTAGGTGATCGCCCTGGCTGTCTACTTCCTCTATCACCTCCAGAGCTTCCGCACCGGTGTCGCATACCTCAATGCGCAAGTGTGTTTCAAAAGCCGCCAGATCCTGTTCAAGGGCATTCAGCACTTCGGGTTGATCGTCAATACAAAGAATGTACAGGTGATTCATGGTTTTCGGTTCGGTAGGTTTAAGAGTACAGTAAAGCGCGTGCAGCCGGGTTTGCTGATGACGCGAATGTCGCCTTCGTGTTCGGCGACTATGCGCTGCACAATGGTGAGGCCCAGACCTAAGCCTAAGGAAAGCCCCTCTACCTTGGTGGTAAAGTTGGGTAGGTAGATCTTATCCAGGATTTCGGTCGGAATGCCCACGCCATTGTCTTCAATGGTAACGGCTAGCTGGAATCCGGCTACGGCGGTACCAATGCGCAGGGTGGGGTGGGGCACAGGTTGCTGTCGCAAGCTTTCGGCGGCGTTCTTCATCAGGTTGACCCATACCTGTACCAGCTCACCGTGGCAAGCCTCCAGTGTTGGGAGCTCCTCGGCCAGCTCTAGTTCTAGCGTAAGGGGCTTGGTCACATGAGCCAGGATGGTCAGCGCCTCGTTGAGGGTCTGGTTCACATCTACGTTGTGCGACCAGCTCTGCTGACTTATGCCCATCGACTTGATGGAGTTAACCACATGGGCCGCCTGTTGTGCTGCAATCTGCAAATCGTGCAGCAAGTAGCCTAGCTCCCATAGCTCAGCGGCCTCTTCGGCCTCGCCACCGTGGCGCACTTCCCCCGGGTGGATGTTGGCCCGGGCTAGCTTCTTCACTACGGGTAAGGGAACGCCCCGCTCCTGGTCCCATTCCTGACGGGCTTCCCGAGCTTGTCGGCTGCTTACTTGCTGGCCCAGCTCCAGGCCCCGCATAAAGAAGGAGCGCATCCGGTCCGACTTATCCTCCA
>DMST01000124.1:21910-22867 GCA_003454975.1 Cytophagales bacterium
TGCTGAATGTCCGTTTCTAGCTGCCGTAGGTTGCCGCTCAGCGATCCGATGGTGTTGTTGAGCTCATGGGCCAAGCCCGCTGAAAGCTGGCCTAGGGTAGCTAGCTTCTCGGTCTGTATCAGCTTGTTGGTGGCCTCCTGGCGCTCCGTTGCCATTTGCGCGGCAAACCGCTGCCGAGACCGTAGCTCCAGCACCACCATACGGAAAAGAAAGCTAAGAAAAGGTTCGCTCTCTTCTGCCTGTAGCACCCAAGGATCACCGTCGTAGTAGGATACCACTGCGGCTTCGGTAGCTACTACCTGGGTGTAGCTTTGGTGATCTTTGCTAAAGAAGCTGTACACCCCCACAAAGGAACTGGGGGTGGCTTCAAACACCGGTTCGCGCAAATTCTTATCGGGTAGGTAGCCGCTCAGCTTTCCCTTCAGCACATAGAATACCCGGTGGTTTTCTTCCCCTTGTTCGAGCAATAGGTCGTCCTTTTTCAGCGTCAACTGCTTGGCCGGATCAGAAAAGTACTTCTCAATGATTTCCTGTGAGTCTATGGGATTTCCTATGGTTTTCATGGTTTCTTCTGTTTGTTCGGAGGGTTTTTACCGTCCTCGGTTAGCCACTAATTTCAAACTAACTCAAGCATTCTGCTAAGTGTGGTGAACTTAGACCCTAGCTTCGATAGCTATCAGCTTAGTTGCCCACACCTTACCCAAAAAATCCAACCAACTGCATGATCGCTATCAGTCCGTAACTCAATAATAAGCCCACCACGGCCAAAATCACCCCAGGCTTTGCCATCTGCTGGGTAGTGAGTAGGTTGGTGCCAAAAGCCAGGGCATTGGGCGGCGTACTGATGGGCAGGGCCATGCCCATAGAGCAGGCAATGGTGGTCACCAGCACAATCATTTGCGTTCGGTCGCCGCCCGCAGCCGTGGGCAAGCTGGTCCCGATTACCGCCATCAAGGG
>DMST01000124.1:22915-25625 GCA_003454975.1 Cytophagales bacterium
ATTACCGCCATCAAGGGGAGTAGCAAGTTGGCCGTAGCCGTGTTGCTCATAAAGTTTGCCATCAGCGCGGCACCTATCGAGGCTACCCCCATAATTACCAAGGGCGATAATGCCGTAAAGTCGATGCTGCCGATGAGGCGACTCGCCAGCCCCGTTTCGTCCAACGCAAAGCCCAAAGCTATCCCCCCTGAAACCAGCCAAAGCACGTCCCAGCTGATCTTCTGCAAGTCGGACTTGGTGATGATGCCCGTAACGGAGAATACCGTCACGGGTATCATGGCGACGATGTAGGCATTCATGCCGTGCCAGAAGTCCGTAAGCCACAGCAGGATGGTGACCACAAAGGTGGCGTACACTACGTAGGCTTTGCTATGGCGAAGCCAGCGGCCCTTCACTTCCAGGGCAATGCGCTGCTTTTCGGTGGGGTAGAGGGTGATCAGGAGCACCCAACCGATGGCCATGAGCACGGCTACGTAAGGCACGGCAAAGCCCATCCATTCGCCAAAGCCAATGGTGTTCTCCCCGGTGAGGTATTTCAGCGCTACGGCATTGGGCGGGGTACCAATGGGTGTACCGATGCCGCCTATGTTGGCAGCCACGGGTACGGAGAGCAGTAGGCCTATTTTGCCCTTGTCGTTGGGGCCCAGTAGGGCTAGTACTGGCGTTATGATGGAGAGCATCATGGCCGTGGTGGCCGTATTGCTCATAAACATGCTAAACACGGCGGTGATGAGCATCACGCCCAGCATCACGTATTTCGGCTTCTGCCCAAATGGAGCCAGCAGTACCCTAGCCAGGTTTTGGTCTAGCCGGTACTTGGTGGCGGCCATGGCCAGGAAGAAACCGCCCAAAAACAGTATGATGATGGGCGAGGCGAAGGTGCCTAGAATGTCCTGGTAGCGCAACGCGCGGCCGTAATCTGCTTCGTCGGATTGCAGAAACACCAGCCCCTTGTCTGATAGCGTAATCAGCTCCAGCAGAATGATGGCTAGTGAGGTGGTGTAGATGGGGATGGGCTCTAGCACCCAGCTAAGGGCTGCAAAGAGAAAGATGGCGATGACCCGCTGCTCTATCACGGTAATGCCTTCCAGTGGAATCCACGCCAAGGGCAGCAGCCAGATGATTAAGGGAATCAATAGACTGATAATCAGTCGGGTGTGTTTCATGTTGGGACCTTATTGTCATGGCGAAGCCATGCTTGCTCGATCACATATGCTATGTGATCGCAATCTTTGATTCGCAATGGTATTGCAGATTCTCTGTGTGCCGTGGGGCATTGCAAATGCCCTTCGAAAGTTATGACCGTATAACCTATGCGGCCGAGCTTGAGTGGTTGGTGTCTGCCTTAGCGGCCGTAAACACCAACAACGGCTACAATGGCTCGATCACATATGCCATGTGATCGCAATCTTTGATTCGCAATGGTATTGCGGATTCTCTGCGTGCCGTGAGGCATTGCAAATACCCTTCGAAAGTCATGAGCGCATCTTCAGATGAGGCCGAGCTTTCATAGTAAGGGCACACCCGCCGGTGCGCCCCATTATTCACATCAGGGATTATATATGCTCCTCTAGGGTATGGTGATTATCAATCAACGGACCGCCGTTGATAATCTCCTCAGAGGCTTCAGACACAAACTTGTCAAAGTTGAGGTGGAAGCTGTGCGCCAGGTGAATTGCCTTGGCGATGTACCCCGTCCGGTCCGTCCAGGCATCAATGGGGTTGAGCAGTTCGGATGGTACGCCTGGCACCTCCTTGGGCATAAATAGCCCAAAGATGGGGTGCTGCTCATACTCCACACCCTCCAAC
Source organism: Cytophagales bacterium (assembly GCA_003454975.1). Classification (GTDB taxonomy): domain Bacteria; phylum Bacteroidota; class Bacteroidia; order Cytophagales; family Cyclobacteriaceae; genus DMST01. The sequence goes on from DMST01000124.1 coordinate 24,725, forward strand.
TTACCTTCCAGAATAGCCGTGATCATGGCACGGGTATACTTCAGCTTGATGCGAGAACCGATGCCGTAAGGGCCGCCACCCCAGCCCGTATTGATCAGCCATACGTTCACTCCTGCCTCGGTCATCTTCTGGCTCAGCATTTCGGCATATACCGTAGGGTGCAGGGGCATAAAGGGCTCACCAAAGCACGCAGAGAAGGAAGGAATTGGCTCCGTAACGCCGGCTTCGGTGCCCGCTACTTTGGCCGTATAGCCGCTAATGAAGTGATAGGCCGCCTGCCCGGGAGTAAGCTTACTTATGGGAGGCAGCACGCCAAAGGCGTCACAGGTGAGGAAGAAGATGTTCGTAGGATTGTCCGCATACGAAGGCGTCTGAATATTGTCGATATGATCGATGGGGTAGCTCACCCGCGTGTTTTGCGTGATGGAACTGTCTGCGTAGTCCACCTCCTGGGTGCCGGGCTTGAATACGATGTTCTCTAGCAAAGCTCCGGGACGGATGGCCCGGTAGATGTCCGGCTCTTTTTCCTCCGTTAGGTCGATAGCTTTGGCGTAGCAGCCCCCTTCAAAGTTGAAGATGCGATTATTGGCCGTCCAGCCGTGCTCGTCATCACCGATCAGCTTGCGGTCAGGATCTGCCGAAAGAGTCGTTTTGCCTGTACCAGACAGCCCGAAAAAGATGGCCGTATCGCCCGCCTGGCCTACGTTAGCCGAGCAGTGCATAGGCAGCACGTTCTTGTCTACGGGCAGGATCATATTCAGGGCAGAGAAGATGCCTTTCTTCATTTCGCCTGTGTAGGCGGAGCCACCTACCAGGGCCACCTTGCGGGTAAAGTTGAGGATGGAGAAGTTGCCCTGCCGCAGGCCTACCGCTTTGGGATGAGGGGCTTCGTAGCCGGGGG
>DMST01000124.1:25663-26629 GCA_003454975.1 Cytophagales bacterium
ACCGGGGGCACACAGCACCAGCCAGTCCTCGTCAAAGTGGGCATGTTCCTCCTCGGTCATCCGCAGAAACATGCTGTTGATGAAAAAATTGGACCAAGGGTACTCGGTGATGGTGCGCACATTCAGGCGGTACTCCGGGTCAGCACACACGTACGCATCGCGGGCGAATATCTCCTTCCCGCTCAGGTAAGCGACCACCTCCGCGTACAGCTTGTCAAAGTTCTCGGGCGAAATGGGCTGATTGATCCGGCCCCACCATACGCGATCCTTGGTGTAGTCGTCTTTCACCAGAAAACGATCCTTGGGCGAACGACCGGTAAACGTACCGGTATTGATGGCCAGCGTGCCATTGTCGGTTTCTACACCCATGCCTAGCTCTAGTGTTTTCTGCTGTAGTACCTCAGGCGAGAGGTTCCAATGCACCTCGGCATCGCGTATACCGTACTTCGAAAGATCAAAATTGGTGGTCATTTCCTTTGCTTCTACCATAACAATTGGTGGGTTAATGTGTGGGATATGCTCGGGTTGCTTGGCGCCTACCAGGGGTAGTACCGGGGTTCGTTCTGATTACAATTCGAAGGTCGGGGCTAGGGGAGGGGCATATCCTGACCGGGGTCAGTTTTTGCGGTGATTGTGCTCACCACAAACCGTTGCGAGGGGTAAAAGAAGTGAGAATTGAGGAGTGAGAAGGAGAAGTAGAAATCAGAATGCCGAGGAGAAAAATGTAGTTTTTGTTCAGACCAGGTGCCGGATAACTGTTTCAAACTTCCCTACCCATCGTAACCTACGCGGTGGGGGCGGGTGAAGGTGGAAGGCGTGGAATTGCCTCGCGTTGAAGCCTGACTTGTTTGTCGCTTCTGGTCAGTCTAGAGCCGAGTCTGGAGGCTCGGATGATCCGGGGTTCCGAGCGGTGTGCCGCCCAAGGGTGTGCCGCCCAGTGAGGACGTTCGAAACAGTGGCTAGTAC
>DMST01000124.1:26670-26819 GCA_003454975.1 Cytophagales bacterium
CCCAAGCGGTTTCTTTGCGTAAGTGATGGAGCGCATGTTTGAGCCCGCAATGGGTATGTGCGTGGATTGGCGAGTAGCGAGAGCACGGCCCTGCTCGTTGGCTGAGGTTCGGCGGGCTTCGAGCTTCGTTTCGGTGGAAGGCCTCAGCT
>DMST01000412.1 GCA_003454975.1 Cytophagales bacterium
ATGCTCCCGGAGTGGGCAACAACCTGGCGCAGTTGCTGGCCGACGAGCCTGACTCCAACGTAAAAGTGGCCGCCTGGGGCAGCCTGCAAAGCCCACACTACGGTTGGGTACAGCAGCAGCTCTTGGAAGCACTGTATGGCGAGGATGTGAACGTGGCCAATGCTGCCTCGCGCTACGTAGCCCGGCTGGATACCGCCAACATGAGCCGCTTTTTTGGCCGAGTGGCCATGGAAAAGGTGTGTGCCAGTGCCCGGGCCAACTTGCTGGGGCTGGCCGTGGAGTACGACTACCTGGATGCGCCGGTACAAACCCTGGCTGCCTTTATCAAAACCAGCAACGACCGATACGTGAAAGCTGCCTACGTCAATGCCCTCGGCGGCCGGTGGGAGCAGCTTACCTTGATTGCCTCTTTGCTGGAAGAAGAAACCGACCCGGCCATCACTACGGCGGCTATGAATGCCCTTTCCAAGTTGGTGAACGGCGGGAATATACCCCACCGGTTCCAATCCAAGCTGGTAGAGGTGATTCAGCTCGGGTTTGAAAAACAAGATTTGGCCACGGTGGCCCTGGCCTCCGGTTTGGTCACCCATCCTGATCTGGATTCGCTGGTGCCTACCTTCCAGTCAGACGACTTTCGGGCAGCCATGCAAGCGGCGTATGATAATCTGGAACTACCCCAGGATGTAGAAACCCTGATGGCCCTGCAATCCGCCATGGACTATCTGACTGGGGTACAAAGTGCCGAGTCGGTAGTCAATCCGTTCAACCACCCCATCAACTGGGATCGGCTAGCGGACGTGCGCGATGACATGCGCGTGGTGTTGAGCACCTCCAAAGGCGACATAGAATGGCAGCTGCAAGTGAACGAAGCGCCCGGGTCGGTAGAAAGCTTTCTTACCCTGGTAGACTCCGGGTACTACAACGGGAAGACCCTGCATCGGGTAGTGCCCAACTTTGTGGTGCAGGGCGGCTGCCCTCGTGGCGATGGCTTTGGCGGCCAGGACTACAGCATCCGCAGCGAATTCGCTCCCCTGAAATACACCACCGGGGCCGTGGGCTTGGCTTCCGCCGGTAAGGATACCGAAAGCTGCCAGTGGTTCATTACCCATTCGCCTACTCCTCACCTGGAAGGCCGCTATACCATTTTTGCCTACGTTACCCGGGGGCAGGAGGTAGTTCAGCAGCTAGAGGTAGGAGACGTGATCGAGAACGTGACGTTGTTTCCGTAACGGAGAAGCAGGCAGAGACGATGCCGTAGGCGTGGGGAGGTGAGCCCGAGGATGGAAGTGTTGGGTTGGCTTGGGTGCCCCAATAATGGCGCCGCGCTGTACTTTGCGGCGGATGACATGTTTAGGCGGAGCGATTTTCTGTGTGATTGTTGCGGGCTACCTGCAACCTTTCAAGCAATCAAAGGGCATCAATAGATTCCACCTTCGTTTATCGGCTTGTGGTATCGGTTCACCAAGGCCCAGGCGGTTATAAAAAGAAGAAGCCTGACTCCAATGGGGTCAGGCTTACTTGCACCTAAATCGAAAACCAACTACATAATTTCTTGAAATCGAAACCACTACCAGTGTATACAATACAGGAAAACGGGGGAGGTGTGGTTGCGATAATATCTTGTTGAAAAAACAGCGAGCATCCCTCAGGATGTGCTATGAAGTGCTTTCTATGTATATGCTTCGTTGGATTGATTTAATGCTCAAATGTAGGGCTAAAACAAGTAATCAGGGAAGTTTTGGTTTGAGAATAACCCATAAAAATCACTGAACACGTTTTCGGTTGAGGATTTGCTATTTTTCACACCTTCCTTTTCAAATTATTGCAACACAACTTTAGTGAAAAGATAGCCTAGGGGTGCCCATTCCAATACCTATCTTTGCCGCATGCAAAAGTCAGTTCTCCTACTAGGACTATTTTCCCTTTTTGTTACGCAATCCCTGCTGGGACAGCCCACATCGGAGCCCGGTAATTTGCCTTCCTACAGTTTGGTGAGTCCCCGGGCTACCGTAGAAACCCACCTCCGTTTTTTACAGTCCGACACCTATTACCCCCAGCTATCCGCGAAGGTATTTCGCCAGGAGGATCGTACCGAGGAGGAAGCCATAGAACTGGCCATTAAGCTAAAGCAATTGCTAGACGGTGCGGGCGTCTACATTCATCCGGAGGATATCCCCGGGTACGCCAACTATCGGGATACCCTGAATAGCAATCGGGAGCGGTACACCCTCACCTCGGATTTTCCCGAGATTACCCTGGAGAAGGTAGGCGAGGCCTGGTACTACAGCGAGCTGGCAGCAGAGGCTATCCCCAAACTGCACCGCAAGGTGTACCCCTTTGGCATGGACCGTCTGCTCGATCTATTTCCCAAAGACCATGCGGCCACCCTCTGGGGCCTATATTACTGGCAATACATCGCCCTGCTCATTCTTGTTCTCATTTGCTTTCTGGTACACCGAATGCTCACCTGGTTTGGCACTCGGTTTATCACCCGCCTCTTGATCCGGTGGGGGTACCGTAAGCTAGCCGGAAGGTACATCCGGCCACTGGCCGTGCCCATCAGTATGCTGGGGGTTACCGGCATCGTATACTTTCTGGGCCCGGTATTGCAGCTGCCCATCCAGTTTCAGTACTACTTCATTATCTTGATTCGCATTGCCCTGCCTTTCTTCGCCTTCTCGGTCCTGTTTCGGATGGTAGATGTATTTGGCGCGTACTTGGAGAAGCTGGCCGACCGTACCGACACCAAATTGGATGATCAGCTGGTTCCCCTAATTCGCAAGGCCCTGCGGACCTTCGTGGTTATCATCGGTGGTTTGGTGATCCTCCAGAACCTGGACGTGAACGTGACCGCTTTGCTGGCCGGCTTGTCTATCGGCGGCCTGGCCGTTGCGTTGGCTGCCCAGGATACCCTCAAGAACTTCTTTGGTTCGGTGATGATCTTCGTGGATCGTCCTTTCCAGATCGGGCATTGGATTACGGCGGGTGAAATCGACGGTACCGTCGAAGAGGTAGGCTTCCGCTCTACCCGGGTGCGTACCTTCCGCAACTCGCTGGTCTCGGTGCCCAACGGCAAGCTGGCCGATATGGTGATCGACAACCACGGCCTGCGCCACTACCGCAGGTTCTTCGCCCAGATTGGTATCACCTACGGCACCCCGCCAGATATCATTGAGGTATTTGTAGACGGCCTCACCCAGATCATCAAGGACCACCCCCGAACCCGGAAGGACTACTATGAGGTACACCTCAATGAGTTTGCGGGTTCTTCGCTCAACATCATGTTCTATTCTTTCTTTGATGTGCCCGACTGGACGGGTGAACTTCGTTCGCGCCACGAGGTTATGCTAGAGATCATTCACCTGGCGGAGAGCCTCGGGGTTCAGTTTGCCTTCCCTACGCAAACGCTGCACATTGAAACCATGCCTCATCCTACGGAGCAGAACCTGCCCATGGAACAAGACATGGACAAGATGAAGAAGCAAATTGAGGCCTATTTATTAGGAGCGCACGAACGCCAGGCCCTCTGGAAAGACTGGAAACCGGGCTACAGTAGCGCCGGGAAAAGTCAAATAGGAGACGAAGGAGAAGGTTAACTTGCAAGCGCATCACCGGGGGAATTTTATTGCCCCGGTACCTGTTCATCACTGCATCAAAACATACTATCGTTATATACACATATGAAAATCGGAACCAAGGCCATTCATGCCGGGGTAAAGCCGGATCCTACCACGGGAGCCATTATGACCCCCATCTACCAGACTTCCACCTACGTACAGGCAGCGCCTGGTGAGCACCAGGGCTTTGAATATTCGCGTACCCAAAACCCAACCCGCTTTGCGCTGCAGGACAACCTTGCGGCCTTGGAAAACGCCAAACACGGGCTGGTGTATAGCTCCGGCTTGGGAGCCATCGATGCCGTCATGAAAACGCTGCGGCCCGGCGATGAGGTTATCAGTACCGACGACCTGTACGGAGGAACCTACCGAATTTTCACCAAGATATTTGAGCCCTACGGTATCAAGTTCCGTTTTGTGCCCATGGACGATCCGCAGGCCGTATCGCGGGCAATGACGGATGCCACCAAGCTGATCTGGGTAGAAACGCCCACCAACCCCATGATGAACATCGTGGATATTCGGGCCATTGTGGATGTAGCCCGCCAATGGAACGGGGTGCGTGTTGCCGTAGACAATACCTTCGCCTCGCCCTATCTGCAGCAACCCATGGACCTGGGTGCGGATCTGGTTATGCATTCGGTAACCAAATACCTCGGCGGCCACTCCGACGTAGTAATGGGCGCCCTGGCCCTGAACGACGATGCCTGGGCAGAAGAGTTGGCTTTTATTCAAAATGCTTCGGGAGCGGTGGCCGGTCCCCAAGATTGTTTTCTGGTACTGCGGGGCATCAAAACCTTGCACGTACGCATGCAACGCCACTGCGAAAACGGAGCGGCCATCGCTCAGCACCTGGCACGGCATCCTAAAGTAGAGAAAGTGTACTGGCCTGGCTTTGAAAGCCATCCGGGGCACCGCATTGCCGAGAAGCAAATGAAGGACTATGGCGGTATGCTTTCCTTTACCCTCAAAGACGATCGGCAAGAGGAAGCTTTCCGTGTGCTGAGTAGCCTTAAATATTTCAGTCTTGCCGAATCACTCGGAGGAGTGGAGAGTTTGGCGGGACATCCTGCCAGCATGACCCACGCAAGTATTCCCCGGGAGCACCGGCTGCAAGTAGGTCTAACGGATTCGCTGATTCGGTTGAGTGTGGGTATTGAAGATGTGGAGGACCTGTGTGCTGATTTGGACCAGGCCATCGGTTAATAAGCCCTATTAAAACAAAAAGGTACTGTTATAGGAATC
>DMST01000094.1:0-1366 GCA_003454975.1 Cytophagales bacterium
GGCCCATCTGCTATCAGGATTTCCCGGAGGAAATGCTGCCGGCGGCCCTGCAGACGGACAACCCACTGCACCTGTTGCGCAAGGTAGACGGCGAGTGGACCCGTTAGCCGTACGTTGCAACCATGGTTGGGCTGTGATATATGCAAAAACGACAATCATGAAGAAGCCTAAAGAAAACCGATAAGAGTCGGATCGGTGGGGGGAATGTCCCAAAGGGATCCACCATTTTTATTAATCGACTCCATTTTTTGAAAGAATGCGACCGGTAAATCAGGACTTTGGTGATAAGTCAACTAAGCATGAATTGAGGTCTGGGCGTGTTCTTTTCCCCCCAACTTTTCTTTAGGAATTCAAAAATGCAAACTGGGCTTTGGGCCTTATGGCCCGTTGCACCGGCTGGGTCAGAATAACTGACCGGAGACTTAAAATAGCATGGTAGTGATGAGGTAAACAGTTCATTGTGTGATAGTGCAAATCTGAAGAAAACCGGCAAGAGTCGTGTCGGTGGAGGGAACGTTCCTAAAGGGATCCACCATTTTTATCAATCGACTCCATTTTTCAAAAGAATGCGTCTGGATGTGCAAATACTTGAGGAATTAAACCCGAAAGCATGAAACGGTATCTGGAAGTATTCTTTCCCTCCAAATTTTATTCAGAGTTGTTTTTTGAGCGTGAAAACTCCATTCCCAAGCAAGGGAAGGAGTCGGATAGAAGATGAGAAATTTGAAATGGCAAAGAAGACGTTTAGCTGTATAGATGCGCATACCTGTGGTAATCCGGTAAGAGTGGTATCGGGTGGAGGACCGCTACTAGAGGGGCAAACCATTTTTGAAAAACGCCTCCATTTTTTGGAAGAATATGACTGGATCAGGAAGGGCTTGATGTTCGAGCCTCGCGGACATGATATGATGTCCGGCAGTATTCTTTACCCTCCCATTCACCCAGATAATGACGTTTCTGTGCTTTTTATTGAGACTAGCGGTTGCCTGCCCATGTGTGGGCACGGCACCATTGGTACGGTAACGGTAGCCATAGAAGAGGGACTTGTGATTCCCAAAACCCCCGGCAAACTGCGGCTGGAAACCCCTGCTGGCCTGGTGCTGGTAGAGTACCAGCAAGAGGGTAAAAAGGTAACGGCGGTGAAACTGACCAACATACCCTCCTACCTGCATGCCGAGGTCCTGGAGGTAGACTGTCCCGAGTTGGGTACGCTGATAGTAGACGTAGCCTACGGCGGAAATTATTACGCCATCGTAGATCCGCAGAAGAATTTCCCTGGCCTGGAGCACTATACCACCCAGCAGCTGATCCCCTGGAGCCGGGCCATTCGCACGGCCATGAACGAGCGGTATACCTTCGAGCACCC
>DMST01000094.1:1414-2853 GCA_003454975.1 Cytophagales bacterium
CAACCCCAAGATTGGTGGCCTCAGCCATGTGTTGTGGACGGGCGCCACGCTAGAGGATACTAGCTCTGCCCGCAATGCCGTATTCTACGGTGAAAAGGCCATCGACCGATCACCGTGCGGCACGGGTACCTCGGCCCGGATGGCCCAGTGGTTTGCCAAGGGCAAGCTGCGCCAAGGTGAAGATTTCGTGCACGAGAGTATCATCGGTTCTAAGTTCATTGGCCGGATCGAAGGCATAACGAATGTGGGGGCGTACGAGGCCATCGTGCCCAGTATAGAGGGCTGGGCCCAGGTAACGGGGTACAACACCATCTACCTGGACGATGACGACCCCTTTGTTCACGGTTTTTCTGTCATCTAAGCATGATTACGATTATAGGAGGAGGAGCCATAGGGCTCAGCACGGCGTATTTTTTGCACAAGGCAGGCCACCCGGTGCAGGTGTTGGAGCGGGACGCTCCGCAAGACGTTTCGGGCTGCTCGTACGGTAATGCTGGCATGGTAGTGCCCAGCCATTTTGTGCCGCTGGCGGCCCCCGGGGTGGTGCGGCAGGGCCTCAAGTGGATGTTGGACCGGCGTAGCCCGCTGTACATCAAGCCCCGACTGGATGCCGACCTGCTGCGCTGGTTGTGGCTGTTTTTCCGCTCGGCCAACCAAAAGAACGTACTGCGGGCCGGAGACCAGCTGTTCCGGCTCAACCAAGCCAGCCGGGAGTTGTATACCCAGATCATCGAAACCGAAGGCTTCGATATGGCCTACGAGCGCCGTGGCCTCATGATGCTATACCAGACTCCACAGATGGAAGCCGAGGAGCAGCACCTGGCACGGGAGGCCCAACAGTTGGGTATCAAAACCACCGTGTTGGATGCACAGGAGGTGCAAGCCCTGGAATCGGACTTTGTGATGAAGGTGCGTGGCGGTGTACACTACCATTCGGATGCGCACCTGGACCCGGGGGTATTTATGGGCCAGCTAAGGAACTTCCTGCTCGATGCAGGCGTGCCCTTCTATTTTGGTGCCGAGGTGCAAGACTTTCGGCTTGCTGGCCGGCGGTTGACACACGTGCTCACCAACCGAGGCGATTTTGCTACCGATCAGGTGGTGCTGGCCATGGGGGCCTGGAGCCCTGCCCTATCCCGAAAGCTTGGTATTACCATTCCGCTGCAAGGCGGCAAAGGCTACAGCCTTACCATACAAAACGCGCCCCGCCAGCTCAACATTCCCAGTATTCTTTGCGAGCGAAAGATCGCCGTGACACCCATGGGGCAGCACTTGCGGGTGGCGGGCACCATGGAAATTGCCGGTACCAACCGGGCCGTGAGCGAAGCGCGTTTGCAGGGGATCAAAGCCGGGGTAGGGGAGTACTTGGGCAATTTTGACCCTACCTGGGTAGAAGGGCTGGACCCCTGGATAGGCCTGCGGCCGGTACGTCCGGACGG
>DMST01000094.1:2921-6484 GCA_003454975.1 Cytophagales bacterium
GCCCCTGTGCCGCGTGGGATAACCTGTTCATCAATACCGGCCACGCCATGATGGGCATGAGCCTGGCCCCGGTGAGCGGCAAACTCATGGCCGACCTCATACAGCAGCAACCTGTATCCTTCCAGACGGAGATTCTTTCGCCGGACCGGTTTTGAGCTTTGGCTTGGTACAGTTAAGCCTCTGGATTCCTCAAGTTCACATACCGAATGAGCATGTAAAAATCGCTTGAGCTATGAGAATGCAGCAAGCCCGAATTAGTCAGCGCCTAGCATGCAAAGTAAGTGTAGTAGTCGCTTCCGGGTCGGTCCAGGTGCCTGTCAAAACACCGCCTCTTTCCTGGAAACTCAAGTTTCCCGTCACTTCAAGTTGGCTATTCTTTTCTTCGAAATGGTATTCATCTCCCTGTAATTTTCCATCAAGATAGATTCCTACTCCGTACTTCAAATACGCATACAATCCATGATGGTGGGTTTCCCCATCCTGCCTAATCAGCATCACAAAATCGTATTGGTCATGAATTGTACCAAAGTATAATTGGGGCCCTTGCTGTGCTTCGTAGCTTCCTAAGTGTCGTCCTGAAATCAAGGCCGATTCACCAAAGGCATTAAGCAAGGGGGCTATATCCGAAATAGCCACCGCCGTAAGCAGGGTGAGCCCCGCAGACTTTTCATGTTTGCCCAATAGATGAAAAATATCCAGGTAGATAGAATCTTTAGTGAAGTAAAACCCTTCCAAGTCATCCTCTTCAATAGCAGAACCCACGTATCCCTTCACAAACTCAGCAACCTCTTCTGTTAGCTCAATACGCTCCAGATCATCCGTGAGGGTTGCCTTTCTCCTATCAGTCACTAGCTTTTTGAAAACTTCAAATTCTGCTTCGCCGAAGAAGTCCTGAAGAAAGTATCGGTCTCCATTTTGAGGATTGAAATTGTAGTATTTGTTCCAGTAGGCACAGGTAGCACCGCAACTACTCCGATCTAGCTTTACCGAAAACGCACGATGGGTATTTTGTAGGATTTCATAGTCTATAGCAGCTGCACCTCCATATATAGTACCGTCATCGAGTGCCACCCTCTCAAAGATATGGTCATGCTCATGTCCCTTAAGCAATTCCAGTTCGGCTAGCTGTAGGTAGGTATTGATTTTATAGTCTACTAAATCATTGTCAGAGGTAATCAAGGGAAAAGTAAATCTCTCACCTCTTGTTATTTCTTCTACTGATAGGTAGGGAGATTGACCGAAGCTGGGGATAATAGAACAGGTCAGAAAAAGGAGCATTAGAATTTTCATGGCGAGAATAAATTAGCCAAAAAATTCCAACAAAACAGAGCATCCACCATGCGAATGCAGTACTAGAAAAGTACATACTCTGGATGAAAGGAACTTAGCTTTGGCCCACTTCATAGCCCCACTAAGTTCCTACTATCTTGTGCTAGCCTGAAGCCAAGTTCCAGATTAGCATTACTAAACTGCCTCTACAGGCAGGCATACCGTGAAGGAGGTCTTACCGGGTTCGGATTCTACCTCTATCAAACCCTCGTGCTGCACCCGTACCGTCTGCATTACGTTCTCCAGACCCAAACCGGTACCCTTGCCTACGGCCTTGGTGGTGAAGAAGGGGTCAAAAATCTTATCCTTTACATCCTCTGGAATACCCGTACCCGAATCCCGAATCTCGATGGCAATGTATTTACCCGTGGGATAGGTCCGTACCAGCAGTTCTCGCTTCTCGGTAGATTCCATGGCATCGATGGCGTTGTCCATGATGTTGGTCCAAACCTGATTGATAGCACTGGGCAGTACTTCGGGTTCGGCCAGTCCTTCCGCATATTCCGTCACCACCGTAATCTCGTTCCTCTTGATTTTGTGGTTCAGCATCGTAAGGGTATTGTTCAGGCCCGTGTGCACGTCCGTTTTGCTCTTCTCCTGGGCCTGGTCCATGTGGGTGTAACTCTTGATGGATAGCACCAGATTGCTGATCCGTTCCGAGGCATCCTCTATTTCCCCTACCAGCTTCTCGGTGGTCAATAGCTGGTCTACCCAACCAATTACAGAAGGTAAGTCCTCCTGAGGCGTCTTTTCGGCAATTTTCTCAAAATCCTCCACCGTAAAACCAAAGTCCACAATGCTATCCGCCAGCTCTTCGGGCTCCTCTACATCTTGATCATACAGCCAGTCCACCAAGGCATCTTCCCGGTCCATGCGGTCCATGGTAGAAAGAGAAAGAACACCATCTTCCAGCCTCTTAAACAGCACCTCGTTTACATCATCAATTTGCTCGGCCGTCAGCTGGGTGTCAATGATTCGCTTGAAGCGCTCGGGTACCGTCTTCAGGTGCTTCGCCAGCTCCTTCGAGCTACGTACCACTGCTGCCGAAGGGTTGTTGAGCTCGTGCGCCAGCCCTGCAGATAGCTTACCCAACGACATCATTTTGTCGTTCAGTTGCGAGGTTTTGGTGAACTCCCGAATCCGGCTGCTCATCTCATGTACAAACACCGTGGTGAGCTCGTGGCAGTCGCAGATCATATCCCGGAAATGGTCCTTGTGAAGGGCCAGCATTTCTACCTCAGATTCCACTACGCCATAGCCCTTGGCTACCGTGGTACGGGAGTAGGGTAGGGTACCCGTGACCATAGGGGCCTTGAAGCGACCCACGGTTTGTACCTGTTCGTTGCGCTGAATCTTGAAGATGTATTCGCCCCCGGTGATCAAATAGAGGTGATCCAGCGGATCGTTTGGCTTGAAAAAATACTCATCCTTGGCAAAGGTGATGACTTCGCCACGGTCTACGACCCACTGCAGTTGCTCGGTGGGTACCGTTTCAAACTTAGGAAAGGCTTGTAGTTTCTCTAGTAAGGTCATGGGATGCGCTTCAGTCTTGGAACCTCAACTTAATTCGGAGCCAATTGATTCCCAAGGCTTCGGGAAACTAGTCTGTAGGTATCGCATTCCTAGGCCTCTATTAGTTCATGCCTGGCCTTCTCATAACAACCACCTATTTTGTTCAAGCCCTATAGGTACGCAGCGAGGAATTCCAGGTGCCGAAGGGCTAGCCAAAAGGCATGATTAAGAATGCGGTGGCTGAGGAGCATTTGCCAATTTTTTCGACTACGAACCCACTTCCAAAGGCAGGGACACCGTGAAGGTGGTGCAGCCGGGTTTAGAATCTACCACCAACAGCCCTTGGTGCTGAATTTTGATCGTTCGTACTACATTTTCCAGGCCCAGGCCGGTGCCTTTGCCTACTGCCTTGGTAGTAAAGAAGGGATCGAAAATTTTATCCTTGATGTCCTCGGGTATACCCGTACCACTGTCGGCTACTTCTACCACAAAATACTTACCCGCCACTGACGTGCGGAGGGTCAGGGTACGCTCTTCCGTTTCCTCCATGGCATCGATGGCATTGTCCATCAGATTGGTCCATACCTGGTTGATGGAACTGGGCAGAATCACCGGCTCGGGTAGGGCCTCGCCGTACTCCTTATTCACCACAATGTTGTTGTTCTTCAGCTTGTGGTTGAGCATGATCAGGGTGTTGTCCAGGCCCGTGTGCACGTCCGTTT
>DMST01000094.1:6579-7284 GCA_003454975.1 Cytophagales bacterium
ATGTGCGTGTAGCTTTTGATAGAGAGTACCAGATTACTGATGCGCGAAGACGCATCTTCTATCTCGCCCACCAGTTTTTCGGTGGTTAGCATTTGGCTGATCCACTGCACCATACCCGGCATGTGCTCCTTGGGCGTCTGGCTGGCTATCTTTTCCAGGTCCTCCACCGTAAACCCATAGTCAATCAGGTTGTCGGCTACGTCCTCGGGTTCCTCCACCTCCTGGTCATACAGCCAGTCCACCAGCGCTTCCTCCACGTCCATCCGGTCCAGGGTAGAAAGACGCACCAACCCTTGCTCTAGCTTCTCAAAGAGCACTTCGGTCATGGCGTCAATCTGGGCGTCGCTCATCTTGATTTTCAGCACCTTTTTGAACCGCTCCGGTTGCTGCTCCAGGTGCCGGGCCAGCTCTTTTGAGCTGCGCACCACGGCCGCTGAGGGGTTGTTGAGCTCGTGTGCCAGCCCGGCAGAGAGCTTCCCTAGCGACATCATCTTGTCATCGAGCTGGGCATTTTTGGTATACTCACGGATGCGGGAGCTCATCTCGTGCACCAGGGCGGTGGTGAGCTCATGACAGTCGCAGATCATCTCCCGGAAGTGGTCTTTGTGCAGGGTAACCACCTCAGAGTCTTGGTCGGCCTCGCCAGTGCCCCGAACGGAAGTCATGCGGGAGTAGGGCAGGACGCCCATGATGTTGGGGGCACCA
>DMST01000419.1:0-1531 GCA_003454975.1 Cytophagales bacterium
CAAGTACACGGCCGCAACCGCTGGCGCCGTCCTGCCTGGCGCCGCCAATCGCAGTGGGCGTACCTACTGCCTAACTACCTCAAGGTGGCTTTTCGGCGGTACGGCAGGCGACCAGGATATACCTTGGTAAATGGGTTAGGCTTGGTGATAGGGATGACCTGCCTGTTGCTGGCAGGGCTTTATCTGCATCACGAATCCACCTGGGACCAATTCCATACCCAGTCCGAGGATCTTTACCGGGTAAGCCGGAATTTGCGCAGCCAAGGGTATAGCATTCTGGGCTTGGCCGACTATTTCAGCACCCCTGCGGAGAAGCAGCAGGCCCAAATTGACGGGATTCGTGAGGTGGCCGGCGTAAAGGATGCTTGCCATTTCAACCTGGATTTTCCTGAGATGTACGTGGAAGATGGAGAAACTCAGGTAGTGGCCGGTCGGGTGCTGGAAACCAATACAGCGGCCTCCTTCTACCGCATGTTTTCCTGGAAGTTTCTCTACGGCAGTGCGGAGGATGCGGCCGCTACGGACTACCGGGTGGTACTGACGGAGTCATTGGCTGAAAAGGTGTACGGCCAGGATTGGCTGGGAAATCCTAAGCTGGCTGAGGCTTCGCTCTTTTTGGGGGACACCACCTATTTGGTAGCTGGGGTGATTGCAGACGTACCTGGAAACAGCCACTTTACCTTCGATGTGGTCATCCACCGGCCCCGCATGGCCTACTGGGGGGCTCGTACCTACGCCTTGTTAGAGCCGGAAGCTAACCCGAACGAGGTAGAAGAGCGGATCAATGCTCAGATGGGCAAAATATCGCCCAATATGCTAGAAGATGAGCTGTGGGACGGTGATTTTCTTCAGCCCATCCATGACATTCACCTCTACAGTAATCTGCTATATGAGACCACCCCTCCAGGCGAATTGCGGTACCTGTACTTGTTTGGCATCATGGCCGTATTGATTTTGCTCATCACGCTTACCAACTATACTAATTTGGCCGTGGCCATGAATATTGGGCGAACGCGGGAGTTTGGTATGCGCAAGGTAATGGGTGCTGGCGTGGCAAAGGTGGCCGGTCAACTGCTGTGGGAAGCCATTTTATTGACCCTCCTTACCCTGCCGTTTACCTTGCTGCTGCTCTGGTGGGTGCTGCCTCATTTTAATTCCCTGATGGGTACGTCTTTGGCATGGGAGGTGCTCACCCAAGGTTGGGTATGGCTCTCCATTGTTGGGCTCACGGTAGGTACCGGACTACTGGCAGGCCTGATACCTGCCTTGCTGCTGGCGCGCCGCAAAATCCTGCGCCTGTTTGCTCCTAAAGTGGCCATGGGCCGGACCGGCTCCCGGATGAACCTACGCAATGCCCTGGCTACGTTCCAGTTTGCCTTGCTGATTGGCCTGGGCTGCATGACCTATTGGGTGCAGTTGCAGATGCAATATGTATCGGAGAAAGACTTAGGCTACGCCAAAACCGGCATCTTGTACGTACTGCGCGAGACTTCCACACGCGCCGCCATGGCCGAAGAGCTAAAAAAGCTTG
>DMST01000419.1:1577-6875 GCA_003454975.1 Cytophagales bacterium
AAAGCTACCGGCGGTTTTACGGGTAGGTGCAGGCACAGAACTGGGCATCAACCCTTACAATCAGGTTACTTACCGGCTGCAGGGTACCGAGCAAATATTTGATGATGCCACGCAGCTTTATATGGACCGGGAGGCCGCCTTGGCTTTTGGGTTAAAATTCACTCCCAAAAATGTACTAGAAGGGGATACACAACCCGCGGAAATGGTGGTGGTGAATGCCACCGCGGCGCGCAGGTTTCAGGATGCCTACCAGGTTCCGGCTCAGGAGCTGGCAGGTTCGGTATTGGTAACGGAGCCAGAATACACCCAGGAGGACGGTACCGTGGGCTTTCCTTATACTATTGCCGGGGTATTTGAGGACATCCATCTGTTTTCGCTTCGCGAACCCCTGGCACCCTATTTCTTGCACATTTACCAGGACATGCCCTTTACGCCGGTGGCGGTCATTCAGTATGATCCCAAGCAGGCTTCCACGCTGCTGGAGGATGTGAAACGGGTATATCGGGAGGTAGGCAATATTACACCCTTCCAGCATTCCTTTCAGGAGGATAACTTGATAGCCCTCTATGAGCAAGAAACGCGGGTGACCACCCTTATCACTTACCTCAGTGAGGTGGCCTTTGCGCTGGCGATATTAGGACTGCTGGCTCTTACTGCTTACATGACTACGCTGCGCCGAAAAGAGATCGGCATCCGTAAGGTTTTGGGTGCGTCTATTGTCAGCTTGCTTCGTGGTTTCCAGCGGGATTATCTGGTTCTGTTATTGGTAGGCACCATAGTGGGGGCTCCACTGGCTTACTGGGGCACCACCCGGTGGATGCAGAATTTTGCCTATCGTATTTCCATCCCCTGGTGGGTAGTCATAGTGGTGGCAAGTGCTACGCTGATGGTGGTCATATTTTCGGTAAGCCTGGCCGCGTACCGTTCAGCCACCGCCAATCCGGCCCGTGCCCTGCGGGATGACCAATAACCAAAAAATGAAAAGGATCAACCGGCCCGGATCACCAAAATCCGGGTCGGTTAGTTTAGGTCAACTCGCCTTCAAAAAGGGACCTTTTGAATCGAGACTAATTCTGTGGTGTAAGCACCAGCTTATTTTCCGCACCCTGAATCTCCTCATGGTTCATCATCATTTTGCGGAATTCCCCGCGCACGTACATCTCTGCCTGATCCGCGTAATGAGGGCTAAAGTAAGCACCCGACTGTCCCGTGGGTAAAATACTCCAGCTATTGTTCCGTACATCGGCAAAATCGACAATGCGGCGGGTAGAAGGCCCAAAGGTAGGTGCATGCACTTTCGCGTCACCGTACCGATAGCCTATGTTGTTGAGCACTTCGTTACCGGCGGGGGCTTCCAAGGGCCCTACGTTCAGGAAGCTCAGGGCGGTACCCATGGTGTGCGCATGAGTTACGGGGTGCGCTGCACCCCAGCGCCATTGTGTGTAGTCCTCGCCCCAGTTCTTACTCAAGTCTTGCAGGGTACTATCAAACGCCGCCATTAAGATGTCCGTGCGCGATTCCTTGGCTTCGGTATGCACATTATCCCACCAGCGAGAAGCCTCATTGACTAACAACCGCTCCATCACCACCTTAAATCCGTTTGACTTCCGATAAGTAGCCCACAGCGTATCGCCCAGTTCGTCCTTCTGGGCTTGCTCGATGATCTCATACATCCACCGTTGGTAAATGAGGGGCGCAAACGCTTCAGTATCCATCTGGAAATCCCAATCGCGCAAGGCAGCCAGCAGGTCTGGATCGGCCGAATTGGCAATGGACGCCAACAGGATGGGCTGTATGGTATCGTATAGGGGAGCATACTGATCCAGTGCCATCTGCTTCACGGAGTCTACGGTCACCTTTTCTTCCGATTCTATCAGGTGCACTACCCGCCGGGCCCGCAAGTCCGGTAGGTAATAGCCCGAATACAACTTACCGTTGATGCTATCGGGTTGGTTATTGGCCGAATATACATAGCCTTCCGGAGGGTTGATGCTATGCGGGTTGTCCGCAAAGGGGTGGAAACGTTCAGCATCGTCCAGGCCAGAAGCCCCGTCGTAGAACGTTTTGGAGGCCTCCTCGTTACGCCGATCGATTAGCTTGGCACAAGCCCACCACGCCACATTGCCTGCGCTGTCGGCGTACATGATATTGAGCCCCGGTCCGTGAAGCCGGCTGAGGGCCGTTTCAAATTCTTCCAAACTACTAGCTCGGCTATATCCGTACAGGGTTTCCAGGGTGTAGTTTTCATGCTGAGTGGTGATCCAGTACATGGCCACGGGATCCTGTAAGGGATGATCCAGCATAATATCGGACACCATGGGGCCGTGCACCGTGCTGCGCACTGTGAAGGGGACTGATTCTCCCCCCTTCACCTGGATCACCTCGTCACGGCTGGCAATGGGCTTCCACTCACCCCGGTGCCGGTACTGACTAGCATCCTCTGGGTTTATTTCCTCTACATAAAAATCCATGTCATCGTTCATGAACATGGTGATCCCGTTGGCTTGGCGTTCGTTGTGCATCAGCAATGGAAAAGGCACCCCACCCAGGTGGTAGCCGTAGTATTCTACGCCTGGGTAATTGAGGTGGGCCTCGTACCAAATGGCCGGCTGGGCGTACCCAATGTGCGGGTCGTTTTCAAAAATTGGTTTCCCAGATGCGGTTCTACTGCCCGATACCGCCCAGCTATTGCTACCAATAAACTCAGGCACACCTAAGGTTTCCAGGGTAGCCATGGCCCTATCCGCCAGGGTTGCATACCGGTCATCAAAGGTGGGAATGGTGGTTTCCCCGGCATAATGGTAAAGGTCCAGGTCTTGCAAATAGGTGCTATCCAGCCGATGAGCCATTTCGGTTATGACAGGATCAGTAGCCTGGGCATTTTGAAAGCTGAAGGCCATGTAGGCGGTAATCTCCAGGATGTTGTGGAGTTCAAACGGAGCAATTTCTACGCCTAATACCAAATGCTCCAAGGGCTTAGGTTGGGTAGCAATGTACTCATTGATCCCATCCAGATAGGCCTCTACCAAGGGTAAACTGGTATGATTTCGGGCCCTAAAGGCTTCGGCCGAGGCTTTCGCATAAGGCCCCATGCCCATGGTTCGTAAAAACTTATCGTTCTCTACTTGGCTTTCACCAAACAACTCGGATAGCCTACCACTGCCTACATGGCGTAGCAGGTCCATCTGCCACAGGCGGTCTTGCGCATGTATATAGCCAAAGGCACGGTAGGCGTCTTCGGGAGTTTCGGCATAGATGTGAGGCACGCCGTATTCCGTGTAGTAAACCGATACGGGCTGCGAAAGTCCTTCTAAATTAAGTTCCCCATCGTAGGTAGGAGTTCGGGAAGATTTCACATAGAAGAAGGCCACCAGGGCTCCAACTAGCAATAGAGCTATTAGCCCCAGGAGAAGGCGTAGGACAATTTTCATGAAGTGGTTTTCGGTTCGTTACCAAAAGATAACCAACTCACCAACGCAAACTTCCTGATTTCGACGACCCTCAGCGTTCTGGCGATAAGATTTAGGGCTGGGGAGTGCTCACATGCTGCTCAAGCCAGGCTTTCAGGGCGGGTACGTCCACGGTGGGGCTTTCCCGGCTGGCCGAGGTGGCCGGGCCAAAGGTGGCATCGTTGATGATGGGCCGTAGTCCAAAATTGAAGCTTAACATACCGTCTCCATTGCCCTCCCAGTTGCTATGGCAGCTGCTGCAGCCCATTGCGGAAAATCCTGCCACCTCGGGTGGCCCATATGGGCGCGTCTTCAGCCAGTACCACTGCGGAGTCCCGTTGTCCTCTGCCTTGTACATTACCGTAATTTCAACCAAGTCGCTGGGCGAGGGAATAATGGGCACGTATGCATCCTCCGGGGTGGTTTCGCTCTGTTTCGTACGGTAATTCTCCTTCAGCACCACCGAGCCTACCGGCAAGGAGACCAAGCCTTCGCGGATACGTTCCGCAATTTGTGCCGTGTCATACGTTGCTTGCAACTCTTGGTAATAAGCCAAACCTACCTCGTTCACATAGATGCGGGTGGTGTATCCGTGTGGATTCTCGCCGACGTTGTACCGATCGTAGGTATACCATTCGGAATTGGGCCAGGTACCCCAGGTCTGGTAAGGGTTTTCTCGCATGATGTAGGCCACCAGTGCTTTAGGATTTGCCGCCGGTAACGGGACTCCGGTAGGCCCTGCCACGGGAATAATGCTCTGCCCCTGCACGCCTCGGTCCTTCAGTTGAGCCATCGGCATAGGAAAAGGATTTTGTGCCCGGCCCATCACCCAGCTAAAGTCCGAAAGCTTGGTAGGGTTGCTACTTCGGGCAAAGGCATGGCAACCGATACAGCTACTGCCCGTCTGGTTGAAAGTCTCCATACTTACGTTGGCCAGGTTGGTCAACAGTGGGTTTCCTAACCTGGAGGAATCCCGCGCCCATTGGATCCCAATGAGCTGGTAATACTGCCAGATGGAATTAACTGACCGTAAGCTATCCTGCCAGGCCGTGTTTGCGGTTTGCACCCAACCGGGTATGGGCGTTTCCCTTGAAATTTGAGAGGTTACTTGCGAAGGGCAGTTGCACTGCCGGGTATTGTCCGGGCAAGTATGATTCGTACGGTTAGGATTGCGCAAAGTAGGATGCGGTCCATCTACGTTGTCAACCTGCTCAAAGGTCATCCAGGTGAAACTGGGATTATCAGGAGTCTTGTACACAATGTGGAGCCCCAATAGCCCTACCAGCTGCTTGCTACACACCACCATCTTTTCTTTCACTGCCTGTGGAAGGCAGTCCTGACTTTCCAAGTGGGTAGAATCGGGCATGTAGATAATGGCTTCTGCCGTATGGTACCGCGCTACCCGTTCGGTATCTGCGGGGTCCAGTATTTTCCAGGAGGCCTTGAGCTCCATACTGCCTATTGGGAATTCAACCTGGGCTCCGGCCTGCTCTACCGCATTGTACAGCTCATTATGCACTACGTAGTCAAACATGGGCTGATTCATGTACACTTCGTAATGCACCAGGTTGCTATCCTGGTCAATCAACACTCCGCCCACAGCCTGATCCGTTTCGTTTACCACCGGGCTTACCTTGGTGGTTGTCTGCAGTATTTTAGTGTTGCCTAAAGCCCCACAAGGATGGTTTTCTTGCGGCGTGGCCTCTCCCCAACCTGTTGGTACAGCCGCCTTCGGCAAGAAGATATCGTAGGCTTCCTTATAGTTCTCCCATTGGGGAGTACCCGAGGCATCCGGCGTACTGATGCCTAAAAACACCTGCCAGGCAAAATCAGCCGCAACATCAGTGGG
>DMST01000419.1:6918-7314 GCA_003454975.1 Cytophagales bacterium
ATAAGTGCTAAGTTTTTGGGGATGCCCCCCGGGGATAGCATTGCATCACCTTGGGTCGTGTTAGAAGGACTACATTGGGTACCCAAGAGGGTAAGGGCAAGCCAAAGAAAGCAGGCCACATAAGCACTTAAGGGGGATTTCATCAGAGTAGGGTTAGATTGAATGGTTAGTATTCTATCAAAATGCTGATTTTCTGGTGAAATAGCCAGTGGCAGCCGAGCCCTCCAACCCTACTTCTTTCGTCTCAGGTTCCAGGATATTAATCCTCTTTGAGGGTAGCCTCTGCCTCTATCTCTACCAGGTACCCCTCTCCTACCAGTCGGGCCTCCACCAAGGTGTTGGCGGGCAGAATATCTGCGAAGCGCTCCCAGTGCGCGCGGGCCACGGGTTCCCAAT
>DMST01000326.1:0-1272 GCA_003454975.1 Cytophagales bacterium
CACCAGGCAACACCGACGGGGGTGGTGTAACTACCTGGGAGGACCAGTCGAACAACAACAACGACGCCTTCCAGACCAACCCCGGTGACCAGCCAATCTTCTTGGAGAACAGCTGGAACGGACGCCCGGTAATGACCTTTGATGGGGTAAATGATCTCTTTGACGTGGCCGATACGGACGACATCAATACGGGAGGACCTTACGACCGGAAAACCATTCTGGTGTCCTTCCGGACGTCTACCGACGTAACCTCTCGCCAAATGCTCTACGAGGAAGGCGGAGGTGTACGTGGATTGAGTATCTACATTGATCAGGACAGCCTATACATTGGCGGTTGGAATAACGCCGATGACGATGGCGGGCAGACCACACCCTGGCCAGCTCCAGGCCCTCCTACCAACTATACGAGTTTCCTCACCCGGCCGGTAGAGCCCAACTCCAATAACTTCCTGATGTTGCAGTTTGACTTCGACGTGGAAGGTGCCGCTTTTAACGGTGACGTGCGGGCCTCACTCAACGGCGGTGTGCTAGACGAAGTATCCGGCGCCGGTCGTTTATTCCGCCACCCAGGCAACATCGCCATTGGTGCCGTACGTGACGGAACGGTATTCCACGACCGCACCGGCGGTACCGGTAGCTACTACAACGGTAACATTGGTGAGGTAATCGTGAACAACGTGGTGTACAACGAGACCCAACGCCGGATTGTGAACAACTACCTGGCTGCGAAATACAACATTAGTATTCCGTTCGACTATTATGACCACCAGGTAGCCCATAGTTATGAGGTGATGGGTATCGGTCAGCTGAGTATTGAGGATTTCCACAACGAATCGCGCGGGGCTGGGGTAGTACTCATGAACAACCCCTCCGATTTGCAAGACAACGAGTTCTTGCTGGTCGGCCATACCGGCGACGCCCTCAGCGGTTGGGTTACCAACGAGGTACCCGATAACAACACCGACAACTTCATCCGCCTGGCGCGTGAGTGGCGGGCTGACGAAACCGGCGGTGATGTAGGTACGGTATCGCTGTTCCTGGACACCAACGAGCTACCCGCTCCTCCGTTTGGTTTCCCCATCAACTACGTACTGATGGTGGACGATGACGGGGACTTCACCAGCGGTGCTACCCTGTACCAGATGGAAAACCTGGGCGGTGGGGAGTACCGCGTCAACGACATCGACCTGAGCGGCGACCGCTACTTCTCCTTCGGCATGGCCCGCCAGATTATCGAGTTTAGCGAAGTAGCCGCCAACGACTTTGAAAGTA
>DMST01000326.1:1314-1757 GCA_003454975.1 Cytophagales bacterium
CCCAGGCACTGGAAGTAACGTTGAGCTACATTCCCTCACAAGCCGTATCCGTAAACTACAGCGCCGTAGGGGGCGACGCTACCAACGGTGACGACTATACCCTTGCCGATGGCACCGTGACACTGGAGCCGGGTAACCAAAAGGCTACGTTCGACCTCACCCTCATCAACGATGTAGAAGTGGAGGATGACGAAACCATTCTCATTGCCCTGTCCAACCCTAGTGTGGGGGTATTGGGAGCCAACGACACCTTGACGTTTACCATCAACGATGAAGACAACGCCCGTAATATCCAGTTTACCAATACCACGGGTACCGGCTCGGAAAGTACGGCTTCCGTTTCCATCCCGATCGAGATCAACTTGGTAGATACGGCCAACGACACCAAGGTGTACTATTCGGTAACCACGGGTACCGCCATCGGTAGTGGGGTGGACTATACG
>DMST01000326.1:1805-3220 GCA_003454975.1 Cytophagales bacterium
GGCCGCCGATACGGCAACCATTTTGGAAGACAGCAGCTCGGTCAACATCGACCTCACCATCGTGGACGATGCCCTGGACGAACTGCACGAGATTCTGGTAATCACCCTATCGTCTCCGTCCAATGCTAACCTGGGCACCAATACTACCTTTACTTACACCATCGAGGACAACGACGACGGACCTACGGTCGCCTTCGATACCACCGCTAGCAAAGGTGTAGAGGCGCTCACGGCAGCGGGCATTCTGGTGCGCCTCTCAGCACCCTCGGGCCAAGCCGTGACGGTAGACTACAGCATAGACGGTACTACCACCGCCACCAATGCGGGCATCGACTTCGACCTGCAAACTACGCAGCTAGTGATCCCCGCAGGAGTAGATTCCATCCTGATACCCTTCACGGTGTTCAATGACTTTATTCAGGAAAATGACGAAACGGTAGTCATTAATCTGAATGGCGCTACCAACGCCACGCTGGGATCCATTACCCAGCATACCTACACTATTTCCGATGATGACGGAGGCTTTGGCCCTGACGGCCCAGGTGGTATTGGCGGATCTACCGAAATGTCCTTCTTCCTGCAAGCCAAAGGCAACTGGTTGTTTACGGACGCTGGCAACACCAATGCTACGGACGGCACCCTCATTCAGCAGTGGGAGAATCCTTCGCAAGAAGGGCTGATCGCCATCAACAGTACCAGCGTAACCAATAGCGAACCTACCTATCAGGACCTCAACAGTGCTGAGGCCGTGAACGGCAACGGAGTTATGGTGTTTGACGGTACGGCTGATCTGCTGACCATGGCCGACGACGCCCGCGTCAATACTCAAAGTACGGGCTACTCGCTCAAGTCTACTTTGGTGGTCTTTGAAACCAGTAGTGATGTGACCACTCGCCAGGTGATCTACGAACAAGGTGGTGGCGGCAACGGCCTCAACATCTGGATCGAAAGTGGGGTACTGCACTTCGGCGCCTGGAGTAGCTGGAGCTACATAGAAACTACCACGGCCATTTCGGCCAATACCGTATACTACGCGGTGCATGAGTTGGACCAAGGCAGCGGCGTGGTGCGCAGCTACGTAAACGGAACCTTGGCTGAAACCCCGGGTATGACGGGTGTACTGAGCAGCCACGGAGGCGATGTGGGCATCGGTGGAATGGACAATGACAGTCGTTTTGCTACCAACGACAGCCAGACCAACGAAGGACTGCACTTCCAGGGTAAGATCATGGAGATTGCGCACTTCAATGAGCGCAACCTGAACCAAGCCCAGGTGGCCATTATGGCCAGCTACATGGCAGCTAAGTACAACATCACCGTGGCGGGTAATAACTACGCCTACGGCAGCACCTACGGCACCGAAGTGATCGGGATTGGGGCAGCAGCCTCTACTGGGGAGCGCCACGTAGCGGCCC
>DMST01000326.1:3305-6321 GCA_003454975.1 Cytophagales bacterium
CTGCTGGCCATGGATGCGCCTACCAGCCTGGACAGCGGCGACTACCTCTACCTAGGACACGACGCCGGTACTATTGCCGCCTGGGGCAACACCAATGCTCCTAACAATCCGTATGTAGAGCGCGTAGACCGCACCTGGCGTGTAGATAAGATCAACGATATCGGAGGCATCCGTTTGGGCTTCGATACCACGGCTTTACCCGCCAAACCAGCTGGCTTCGACGCCTACTATCTGCTGATAGACAACGATAACGACGGGGACTTTACGGACGTAGCCGACGGTGAATTCACCTTCGTAAGGCTCAACGAGCGTTTTGGTCCGCTGGCCCGGGTGAGCGGCGTGGACTTCATCGACGGCGCCCTATTCACCATTGCCATGGCGCAAAATGTAGCCGTCAACGATGGGGACTTTGACGACCCGGATACCTGGTTGATCGAAGTACCATTAGATGGAGACGAGGTAGTAATTGGTACGGGTAGCGATGTTACCCTCACGGAAGACACTGAGCTATCCGAAATCACCATCAACGGCGGTAACCTAAATCTGATGGGCTTTACCCTAACAATCACCGAGGGCACCATCAATCTGATTGGTGGTAATGTGATCCCCAGCAACGGTACCATTGAGTACGCCAGCACCAGCGGCACCGTATGTGTGCAGCCACTCACCTATCATCACTTGTTGGTATCCGGTAGTGGAACCAAGGAGTTGTGTGGGGACATCGTGGTGAATGGTGACCTGCAGATCAACGGGGATCCTACCCTGGACGCCAACGGGCACAACATAGAGCTGCTCGGTAACTGGAACAGTGCGGTGTCTGCCTCCTTTGCGCCACAGGCCGATCAGGTAACTTTCAGCGGTACCGCTGCCCAAACCATCAGCAAGACCGGCGGGGGTACGGAGGCCTTCAACAACCTGATCATCAACAAGACAACCAACGACGTGACGATCAATGAAGGCAACGTACAGGTGAATAACACCCTAACACTGACTTCCGGAGACGTGATATTGGGCGCGAACAACTTGGTGGTGAATAGCAACTCGACTTCGGCCATTCAAGGTGGCGGAGCCACAAGCTATATCAACAACGAAGGCACCGGCTACCTGCAGCACGGCGTGACCCTCACCAATACCTACGCCATACCCGTGGGTGGTGCTACCGAGTATGCCCCGCTTACCTTTACACTGAACTCGGCTACCCTAAGCAGCGCCAGCATTCGGATGACCCAAACGGACTCACCGCACCCGGCCCGCGATAACGCTACCATCTACCTGACGCGCTACTGGAGCATCACCCCCGTAGGCATCAGCGGTTCTATCGACTATGACCTTACACTCCAGTACCCGGAGTCGGACGTAGTGGGCGACGAAAACAGCTTCCGCATGGCGAAATATACCGGCGGTTCTTGGACGGAGTCGGAAGGCACCGAGATCCTGGATACGGGCAATAACACCGTCACCTGGAACGGCATCACTAGCTTCTCTGACTACACCCTGCTGGGCAATGGTACTGTGCTGCCCGTAGTGTGGGAGCAGTTCCGCGCTGTAGCTGACGGCGAGGCCGTGCATCTCTTCTGGACCACCAGCGAAGAGGTGAACAATGACTACTTCACCGTTGAGCGTTCATTGGACGGCCAGACCTGGGAGGCCCTCACCGACCTGCCCGGCCGTGGCTTTAGCCAGGCCTCCGTGGCCTACGACTGGGTAGACAACAGCCCGGCACCGCTCACCAGCTACTACCGCATCCGCCAGACGGACTTTGACGGTGAGATCGGCTACTCGCCTATCCGCACGGTGACCATGGGTACCTTAGCGCTCAACATTGCCGCCTACCCGAATCCCGTCCCCGAGTCAGGTCAATTCCAGGTAGCCGTGCAGGGAGGCACCCCCGAGTCCGAGGTGCGTGTGCAGGTGATCGACCTGACCGGTCGCCAGGTAGCCTACACCACCGGCGAGACCAACAGTCGCGGCCAATGGAAACACGAGTTGCAGCTGCCCAGTTCCGCCCCTACCGGCGCCTACCTGCTCCTCATCGAGCTAGACGGTCAGGTGCATAGGGAGAAGTTGATGCTTCGGTAGAGAGAGGCTAGAGACTGGAAGCTAGAGACTAGACAAAGGGGAACGCAGAATTGCGTTCCCCTTTTTTGTGCGTTCTCTCGTCTTCCACAGACTGCACTCAGGCCAACCTAACCCCACCATCCTTACTTTTATTGAACCGCAGAACGCTGATTTGAGATACAAAAAGAGCAACATTGGCATTCGTTAATCGACGTTCCTTTTTCGGAATTCATAATTTGCGGTGTTTCCCGATTCCACCGAAACACACTTATCTATATAAATCTGCCTGTACAAGGGTAATAATATATTAGTACGCTGCAATGTTAAATCTCTCGAATTTTCATCTTCCGAAATTTCAAAAGCGAGATAATGCATTTTGCAAATTTGGTTCATAATTGACTTACACTTTCTAGTCTTTCCTTTCGGCTCTTATGTTGAGTTTTGTTTATAGGTATCCTTATCCCTTATATTACTTATTCAATTGAAGCCTTATGAATTTAGAAGAGTTCGAAGAGAAAATCAGTTCTTACTTTGAAAGACTTACTGCATATGACCAACTGAAATATGTCTATAGGTGCGCTTTGGTAGTTACTCCATTGATTCCGACTACTGAAGGTTTCAATTTTTTACGAGGCGAACACTCCCAACATAGCTTGGGGGCAATTGTTACAACTTTAGATATTAATCAGGCACTTAATGATGCCTTATCTGGATCCATTTCTGCCGCCCTTTCTGCCGCCCGTACTGATGCGCTTCCTGGCCCCATTTCCGTCGCATTGTCTGCAACCCGTTCCGCTGCTCTTGTCAACGCTCTTAACGACGCTCTTGACAAGAATTCTGACGACAGATTCCTATCGATTGCTCATACCGACGCTCTAACTGCAACTCTATCTGCGGCCCGTTATGACGCCGGTTTCGCCGCGCTTAACAACTCCCTGTCCGCTGCCCGCTTCGCCGC
>DMST01000326.1:6356-15748 GCA_003454975.1 Cytophagales bacterium
ACGCTTCGCCGCCCGTGCTGCCGCCCGGCTAGACGTTTTGGGCAGCCTAATTCCCGGAGATGGGGGGCAATTCACCGAATATTTATGGGATGTACTTATGGCTATGCAACCACCTAAAAGAGTTGGTTTAATTAGAAAACTAAAGGAACCTCCAGCAGCACCTAAGTTTGACATTGCTTGGTATGGCCCACAGTGGAAAATCTTTTTGAAGGCACTCAGAGATGAGGATTGCAGCTATTGGGCGGAAATATATGAAAAAGCCTTTACTAACAACTTTCAACTGGACAAGGGAGAATACAAAAGACGACAAGAGGTACCAGAAGAAATCAAGAATCTAGGCCCAGCGGCGGTAGGTCATTATTTGGAGCGATTGAAAGATCAATTAACAGTTTCCCGACTCAATGAAGCCCGCATCCTTATACTTGGCGATAAGGGAGTTGGGAAAACCACTTTAGCTCGTAAGCTAATTGACCCTAATGCTAATCTGCCGGATGAAAACGAAAGTACCAAAGGAGTAGATACTACCCTTTGGGATTTCCCTGGAGATGAGTTGCGGGCCCGCATTTGGGACTTTGCCGGGCATGTGGTCACTCATGCAGCACACCAATTTTTTCTGAGTGAACGCTGCTTATATGTGCTCGTGTACGACGGCCGAACCGATAACCCAGAACGGCTGAAGTATTGGCTCAACCACATGAAGAACCATGGTGGGAATTCTGAGGCAGTGTTAGTGGTTAACCTAAAGGATCCCCATCAACCTCAATTACCTATTAATACTCTACAGGAGCAATACCACTTACGTAAGGTGTTTTGGCTCAACTTGGAAAAAGACAATAATAAGCTAGAAGAGGTACGTTCGTATATCCATACCTATGTAAGAGAGCACCCAACCTGGAAAAAAACTGTCATTGGGGATAAAGACTACGCAGTAAAACAAGAGCTAGAACAGCTTTTTGGTCCAAGGGGCAATAAGAATGGTGAGGAGTTAATCAGCAAAGAGCAATTTGAACGCATTGTACAAAAACACCAGGCTCCCAAGCCCGAACAGCTACTAAGCATGCTTCACAGTCTAGGGGTTAGTTTTTGGTATCCAGACTTAAAGGGGTACGACACCCTAATACTCAACCCAGAATGGATCACCGACGGGCTCTACGCCATCATCAATTGGCTGGCAAATAAGAAAGAACACTGTATTCTGTCAGATAACTTTCCTCAAGCATTCGCAGATCAATTTGGGGAAAAAGCAATGCGTTTCCCGAAGGATAAACATGCTTTTCTTTACGACTTAATTCTACAATATGAACTTGCATATGAAAGAGACCTTGTAGAAAGGGAATTGCTTTTCCCACACTTGCTACAAGAAGACCAACCCAAATTCTTACCTCAACTCGATGCCATAGATAGCTTATTAGCCCGCTTTCGTTGCAACAGCCCATTGCCCACCCATATAGTTTCCCGGTTTATTGTGCGGCATCATCGCCAAATCAAAAACTACCGCAAGCAGCCCCAGGTCTGGCGCTACGGCGTGGTTCTTGAGGGTAATAAAGGAAACACCGCTTTGGTTAGGGTGGTGAACTGGCAGTTGGAAATTTCGGTGAAGGGCCCGAAGCCCAAGGAACTTTTTGTTCCTATAATGGACACACTCAAAGACATATTCGAGCAGTACAAAGCCCAGGACAGCCAGCTGGAATACAAAATCTTCGAAAACCGGTGGTTTGACTCCGAGGTCATCCGAGAGCTAGAAGCCACTCAATCACCGCTAGTTCATCAAGCCGACCCCAGCGGGAAACTCCTGCCGCTTCCTTCCGAGCGGTTTGGCCTACCCTCGGGCCTACATGTTAGTGGAAATATGACCTTCTTCCAAGGAGATGCCCAGTACCACGATGCCTCCACTAAAATAGAAACGAACGTCACCTTCAACTTCCAGGAGTGCAACGTAGGCCTCCAAACCGACCTGGGAGACCTGATCACGCAGCTAAAAGAGGTTGGCGCCGAGCTGGAAGCAAAGGAACTGGCAACGGCCCAGCAAAAGCTGGCGGAGGCCAAAGAAATCCAAGACCAAGAGAAGGCCAAGATCAAAATGGGTAAAGGCCTGTACCGTTTTCTGAACAAGGTGAACGAGGAAGGCACCAAGCTGAATAAGCTGGTAAAGGGGCTCAACGACGGGGTGTCCATCGCACAGGACATTGCGCAACAGTACAACCAGATCGCCGACTGGACCGGCCTACCTCAGGTACCTAAGGCTTTTTTGAAGGGAGAGGCTGGGGGTTAGAAAAAAGAAAAGTCGCTTAATTTTTCCAATTTCTCGCGCACCCCAACCCTATCGCTCTGGCAGCAGCGATAAAGAAAAGCACGTTGCAAACGTACAGCTCACGAGCCCTCATTCAGAAGCGATGACTATGGCTAGACAGGGTGCCCACTTGACCCAAAACTACAAACCGTTGTCATAACGAATCACTGACCACTGGCAACTCCCTATCCACGTATTTTCCCTTCCTCAATAGTAAGGAGTACATTCTCTCATTTACCAGTAATTATGAAAAGTACCGCATCCACATACAACTATTTTATCCTAACGGACGTCAGGTAAGTATGTGTTAAAAGTCAAAGTAAACGCTTATGCAAAGGTTTAGTCCATCACATCTCGTCGGCTCCTTTACAGATAAGCACTAAGGCCTTACGGGTCTCTGGCATCCTCCCAGAGTCATAGTCCTTAGTGCACCTTGTTTGGGATCTCGGCCCTGCCCCAGCGGCAGGTAAACACGTTCACATTCAATCTACTACGACTATGGCTCGCCCTTCAAAAAACAACTTACGTCCGAACGGACATCCCTTTATTGCTAAGGAAGATCGTCTTCCTTCCCGCCCCACAACCAAAGCTGCACAAAGAGCATTTTTGGTAGAAAGCCTTATTGAGGTGCGGGAAAAGCTAAAAGTACTCATCCCCCGGATAGATCCTAGCCACCCGCGCCACGACCAGGCAGGTCAAGACCTGCTGGCAGTCCGTGAAATGCTGGCGGCCCTTCCAAAGGCCGCAACTACGGACGACGCCCACCTCATGGCTCAGCTAGACGAGATACTCTCCTCTATGGAGATGGACCTACTGAGCAACATTCGTGATGTAGAGCAGGCCATGCGGCAAAAGGAAACCTGCCAGCAGGTGAAGGCTCGCTGCACCCAGCTTAATACTCAGGTAAAGCAACTGGAAACGGAGCTGAGAAACCAGAAGAAAAACCAGGACCGTGGTCAGAAACGTGGTACCTACCAGTGGCTGATAGGGATTGCCCTGGCCTTGGTACTCTTCTTCTGCGGCAGTCCGCAGAATATAGTGGAGTACCTTCGTTCCAAGCTCCCCTCTCACGAGATGGTTGAGACGCCTGACGCGGCTCCCAAGCAGCCAACCGCACCGGAGACGAACGCAGGGGAAAACAGGCTTTCCGCAAACCATGAGGAGGTGGGCGTTTCCCCCCAGCTATTTCGCTCGGTGTCGCAAAAGGGCATCGGCGTAGAATCTCGCACTCCCCTGCTAGCCACAGCACAGGAAAAAAGTGCCGGTGTCCTCTACAAGAAACGAGTCGCCATCGTAATAACCAGGCTGACCTCCACCCTACTAGCGACACCTCCAGCCTGGGACACCTCCCGCATCGATGGAATAGCGGTTGACCAGCAGGTAGAAGAGGCACGTATACAGACCGAGAGTACGCTGGAAGAGAGCCGTACGGAGCTATGGCTAGCGATGGTGGATGTAGCGAAGCTGTACGACGGTGAGGACTGGGCTCGGGTACCCCAAACGCTGGATCGGCTGGAAGCCGAAATAGAAGCGCTGAAGCTGGTATATCCCGAGGATCGGGAGGCGTTGGAGACCTACCAAGAGCCCTTACGCTGGCTGCGCAGTAAGCGTACCCGAGGCATGTCCAAAGCCGAGCAGGCTATGCTGAAGACACGGTACCGCCTGCAGCTGACGAAGGTCCAGAGGATCTGATCCCATAGCCGGGGCAGGGATGGCGAGCCCCCTGCCCCAGGTTCTGGATATTTTGGATACAATATTTTGAATTAGGCATGCGAGCCTCCCCCGTGAGCAGGATAATTAGAAAGTATGCCCACCCTACAGCGAATGGCATCTCCACATTAGAAGACTACTCGGCTACAGCACCAATGGGTTTGCACTACACTGTCCCGGAATGCCAGCCCACCCGTCATACCTACCTTGTAGACTCCGTACTTGTACGCGAAATACAGAAAGCCTGTGACTCTCCCCTCCCTTTGGCTACTTACTAGTAGTTAGCCTCAACAGCTAATCGCATTAATGGAAACACGCAAATGATAGCCCTATGAAAATCGATGTAGTATTTAGTCCAGGAGAGCCCCGCACCGAACAGATTCGCGAACGCTTACACACCGCCCTGAAAGCCCTTAGGGCCGACCTTATGTAGCGGGAATGGCAACCCCAACAAAAGGATGGACCTGCCTGGGTTCGCCGCGCCAAAAAGACCACCATCTTTGTGAACGGCCGGCCCCTGTTGCTTACCTGTACCACCCAAGACTGGGCCTGGTGCGTAGCTTTACGCGAACTGGGCCACCAGCCCTTCCCGTTAAGATACCGCTTGCAGTATGGTAACTTGTAAAGCATCCCCTATTGGGGCTACTAGAAGATGGTATATCGGCAAGCACCTTAGCAAGGCTTCAATTCCTTCGTGCTCACCAGAAGATTTTGATATCTTTTGCAGAGAAGAATGGAAGCACTCGTCCGATACCTACACAGCATTAGCCCCCTGAGCGCAGCAGCCCAAGAGGCCCTGCTGGCCTTGTTTGTGCCCGATCAACTACCCTCACACGAGTACTTTGTGCAAGAAGGAGCCTACGCCACGCACCTGGCTTTCCTGGAAACGGGTGTAGTGCGTGCCTATTTTGTAAACCATGCCGGGAAGGAATACAACAAGCAGTTTTTCGTGGGACCCAGCCTCATTGGTGCTTACACCTCCCTGCTGACGCAGCAGCCCAACCGGATAGCGCAGCAGGCGCTCACGGACTGTATCCTTTACAAAGCGCCCTACACCCAGGTAGCTGCCTTGTTCGATCAGTTTCATGACCTGGAGCGGCTGGGCCGTCGTATTGCCGAGTATTATTTTCTGGAAAAGGAAAAGAAGGAACTGGAAATGGCCTTGCTGGACGCTGAGGCGCGGTACCAAATCCTACAAGAGACATTCCCTGATCTGGAACAGCAAATCCCTCAGTACCACATAGCCTCCTACCTGGGCATAAGCGCCACCCAACTGAGCCGGGTACGCAAAAAAATGTCCAACGCATAGGCCGTTCTTTACCTATGTAAATGAATCCGGGGGAAGGGATTCAGAACATCGTACGGTAAAACAATCATAAGACGATGCAACGAATTCTGCTCACTTCTGCCCCTGCCCTAGGCTTAGGGCTTTTCCTCCTATGTACCACCAGCTGCTCCACACTCGATCCACAGGCTTGGCAGCCTGCCTCCGCCCCTGAGCTGAGCGGACCGCTGGCCCTCAACGACCAACTGACTACGGCCACTACCCATTCCTTACAAGGTTGGTACGGCCCGGAAGAACTGCTTTTCGATAAGGAAGGTAACTTATATACCGGAGTGCACCGCAGCCCGGAGGTATTTGATGAAGGAGCCCTACTGCGCATCTCGCCAGAGGGCCAGATAGAAGAAGTACTCCAAACCAACGGCTGGATTACGGGAATAGACTTTGGTCCGGAAGGCCAGTTGTGGGCCTTGGTCAACGGTACCGGATTGGTCACCATCGAGGTAGCTACAGGCCAGCTCTCCAAGGTAGCCACCCATAGCGAAACTGGCCAACCCCTCCTGATGGGCTCCGGCCTCAAGGTATCCCGAGACGGCAGAGTCTATTTCGCCAGCCTTTCTTCCACCCAAGTGACCACGCCCGCCTACATCAATCGCCTGATTCTGGAGCAGAAACCCACGGGTGGTGTCTACTGCTACAACCCGGCTACTCAGCAGGTGAGCACGCTCTCGGAAGGCAACTACTTCGCCAACGGGCTGGTACTGGCCCCCGATGAGTCTTATCTACTGCTGACCGAAACCTCCCGCTACCGCATACTGAAATACCACCTACAAGGTCCACAGGCCGGCACTTGGGAAATATGGCTGGATAACCTGCCCGGTTTCCCCAACAACCTCTCTCTGCGACCAAACGGCAACTATTGGCTAGGCTTCACCACTCGCCGCAATGCTAGCCTGGACCAGATCCACCCTAAGCCGGGCATGAAAAAACTGGTCTACGGCTTACCTGGCTTCCTTCAGCCCAAAGCTGAGCCCTTTGGTATGGTAGTAGAACTTTCCCCTGACGGGGAGATTGTGCAGGCCTTGTACGACCCCGAGGGAACCGTGGTAGCCGAATCAGGGGCCGTCCGCGAACATGAGGGTGTTCTATACCTAGGAGGAGACGTCCTGTCGCATGTGATCATGTATAAGTTCAGTAGCCGCTAAAAATTAACCTCAAAAAAACTTTCACCCAAAGGGGGGGGGCATTTGTCTTCGTTGCCAGTCTTCTAATCAAACGCCGAAATACCGGACCGTAGGAACCTCGGCCGCCAGATACGTACCCCTGGCTATTTAGGAAACACAACGCTACAGACAATGAAAGGAAAAGGAACTTGGAAATGGGCACTGATGGCAGCGGTGATAGGATTCACCAGCTGTACTCCCGAAGAAGTAATCACGGACGCTGACGATCCTACGGATTCGGATCCGGTGGAAGTAGACGATAACAACGGATCCACCACGGACTACCCGGCCATCGAGGCCACCTTTGGCGGTCGCATCGACATCGACAATTTGCCCAACTACGCCAATCAGGATGTGCCCAACTACATCAATGAGGACAACACGGATGGCAACGACATCACTGACCTGGGTGCCACCTTGGGCCGCGCATTGTTCTACGACAAAAACCTTTCTACCGACGGCACCGTCGCTTGTGCCAGCTGTCACCAACAGGCTTACGCCTTTTCAGATCCTTTGCAGGCTTCACTCGGTGTAAACGGTTCTACCGGCCGCCACAGCATGCGCCTGATCAATGCCCGCTTTGCGGAAGAGGAGCGTTTCTTCTGGGACGAACGCGCCCCCGATCTGGAATTCCAAACTACCCAACCCATCCAAGACCACGTGGAGATGGGCTATAGCGGCCAGGACGGCAACCCCGATTTTGACGGTTTGATTGAGGTGATGGAAGGCTTAGACTACTACAACGAGCTATTTACCCTGGTGTACGGCGAACCCACCATCACCGAGGAACGAGTACAATTGGCCTTGGCACAGTTTGTACGCAGCATTCAAAGCTTCGACTCCCGATACGACGAAGGGCGTGCCCGGGTGCGCAACGAAAACGATCAGTTTCCCAATTTCACGGATCAGGAAAACCAAGGTAAAGGCCTGTTCATGGCTCCCCCTCAGCTGAACGACGCCGGCGTACGCATCGGTGGAGGCCTGGGCTGCAGCGGATGTCACGGCGCACCGGAGTTCGATATCGACGATAACTCGCGTAACAACGGCTTCATAAGCAGTTTGGGGGGTGGTACTGATACCGAGGTGACCCGGTCACCTTCGCTCCGCGATCTAATCAACCCTGGCGGGGAAATAAACGGCGGCATGATGCACACCGGAGAGCTCACTACCCTGGAAGCCGTGATTGCCCACTACAATGCCATCGACGGCACCGATAACAACAATTTGGATAACCGTTTGCGTGGAGGGCGTGGCAACAATAGCCGACTCCTCAATGTAACTGCCGAAGAAGAAGCTGCCATTGTGGCCTTCATGAAGACCTTGACTGGTTCCGATGTATACACCAACGAGAAATGGTCAGACCCTTTTGAAAATTAAAAGCAGGAGGCCAGGCTACCTGTCCAGAAGTTAGTGGAATGCAAAGCTAGCCACTAGACAACCCATTCTCTCACTACAATAGACCTTGCTTCCGCTACCATCAATACCCAGGAACCCAGTTCCTGACTTAACTAAACAAAATCATTTTCCATAGCTGTAGTGCATGATTAACACTTGAAAAGGATTGGAGATTAGCGTGTGGACGTAACTTGGGTACTATACGTCCTTGTGGTTAGAGGCTGAGAGCGTGGTGCTTTCAGCTTCTTTTTTTTACAAAGAGTAAGCGCATAAAAGACAAGAGCATAGCCGTTTATTCGTTGGAAATTCAATTACTGTGTGAGCGCAAGATTGGAGAATTCTTCAAGCTGCGCCCCTCAATTCTTCAATAATCAATCTACAAGCCTCCTAAAAAATCTAGTGCCTGGCATCCAGCGTCTAGCGTCTACATTTTCCATTATCTTTGAACCCATGAGCAACGCCCCTACTGAGTCCGCTCCCCGCAAAAAGAAAAAGCTCGGCAACTTCCCCATTTGGGGCGAGCTATTCGGAGTCACTCTCTCCCTGCTGGTGGTAGGTCTGTACGGCCTCCTGTTCCTCATTAGCTACCAGGCCAAGCAGGAGGTCATCAGCAACATCGAGCTCCAAATCTTCCTGGATAACTTTATTACCTCCGGGGAGCGTTTCCGGCTTGAGCAGTCCCTGGCTACGCGCGATTATGTGCTGGCCGACGAAACCGACGACGGTGTCCGGTTCGTTTCCAAAGAGGAGGAAGCTCAGCGGCTAATTGCCGAAACCGGCGAAGATTTCATGGAACTCCTGGGTGAAAACCCTTTGCGCGACGTGCTCATCGTGCGCGTAAAACCCTCCTACGTAGACACCACCTCCCTCAACACCCTCAAGACCGAGTTGGAAGCCGAACGCGGCATACACGAAGTGGTGTACATGGAAGGCATCGTAGAGCAGATCAACGACAATCTGGTGCGCTTGGGCATTATTCTGCTCATTCTAGCCGCTATTATCACCCTGGCGGTGGTTATGCTCATCAATAATACCATCAAGCTGGCTCTCTTCTCCCAGCGATTCCTCATCCGGAGTATGCAGCTGGTAGGCGCCAAACCGGGCTTTGTCCAAAGTCCTTTCCTTCGGCGGTCCCTTATCAACGGCATGGTATCCGGTCTACTGGCGTCCGCCATTCTATACGGCATGTACACCTACAGTAGTCAACTATTCCCGAAGCTGGAAGACCTAAAGGATATTAACCAATTTTTCGTGTTATTTGCGTTATTAATCCTACTGGGTGGCATCCTCGCTTCGTTAAGCACTTGGCGAGCCATTCGAAAGTATTTACGCATGTCTCTGGACGACCTGTATTAAGCACATGGCAAAGCAAAAGCAAAAAAAGCCTGCTCAAGGCAACAAAAAGACCGCTCCCAGAACCGGAGCCCCACGCACCTCAGCCCCTAAAGTTGGCAACGTAAAAGCCTCCGCACCCAAGCCGAGTGCTTCTAAG
>DMST01000326.1:15789-17894 GCA_003454975.1 Cytophagales bacterium
CCGCCGCTAAGGCCATCAACGCCATGCCTTTCGGTCGTAAGAATTATGTATTCCTTCTTTTCTCAGTAGTGCTGTTAGCCTTGGGGTACATTGCTATGATCGCCGAATCAGCCGAATACGGCTTTGGCGTACTGGGACTGTGGGTAGGCCCCATCCTGCTCATGGCTGGTTTCATTGTAGGCGTGTTTGCCATCCTCATCAAACCCGAAGAAGAGTCCTCTACTGATTCATGAGCATTTGGGAAGCGTTGATCCTGGGCATCATCCAGGGTCTGACCGAGTTTCTCCCCGTAAGTAGCAGCGGCCACTTAGAACTGGCCAAAGCTATTTTCCAGGTAGAAACCACTGAAAACCTCCTGTTCTCTTTGGTAGTACACTTGGGCACCGCCCTCAGCACCGTCGTCATCTTCCGCAAATACATTGCAGAGGTTTTAGGGGGGCTGTTGAAGAAGCCCATGAACAACTCCTGGGACTTTAGTCTTAAGGTGGTGCTGTCCATGTTCCCTGCCTTGGTGGTCGGTCTGGTATTCAAAGACCAGATCGATTCCCTGTTCGAAAGTAACATCCTGCTCGTCAGCCTCATGCTGCTCGTTACCGGCGTGTTGCTTACCCTTACCTGGAAGGTACGTAATCGCCAAGGTACTGAGGTATCCTGGCTGCGCGCCCTGCTTATGGGTATTGCCCAAGCCATCGCCATCTTACCCGGCATCTCCCGTTCAGGGGCTACCATTGCCACTGGCATCTTATCAGGTGCCAGCAAAGAGAAGGCTACGCAGTTTAGCTTCCTTATGGTGCTACCCGTTATCTTGGGTGCCTCTCTGCTGGAGCTCAAAGATTACTTCGAAGCACCCGCCGGATCCCATAGTATTGGTATCGGGGTACTGGCCGCTGGATTCATCACCTCCTTTTTGGCCGGGCTAGCCGCCTGCCAGTGGATGATCGGCATCGTTCGTAAGGGCAAGCTGTTCTATTTTGCCATCTATTGTTTTGTGGTCGGCCTCATTGCCCTCGCCACCGTTCTGTTCTAGTCCATGTCGGAAGATCCCTTTACCGCAAAATACCTGGCCGGGCAAGTATTGCTGGTCGACAAACCCCTGGAGTGGACTTCTTTCGACGTAGTGAAGAAGATCCGCGGTACTTTGCGCATCAAAAAGATCGGCCATGCCGGTACGCTGGACCCACTGGCTACGGGCTTGCTTATCCTTTGCACGGGCAAAATGACCAAGCAGATAGAAACCTATCAGGGTCAGGAGAAGGAATACACCGGTACGCTGGTTTTGGGCAAAACTACTCCCTCGCTGGATCTGGAAACGGAGTTTGACTCCGGCGTATCCACAGACCACCTTACTCCTACTGACGTAGAGACCGTACGGGAGCGATTCATCGGGGCTCAGCAGCAAATACCCCCACACTACTCGGCCATCCGGGTAGACGGCAAGCGCGCTTACAAAGATGCCCACAAAGGCAAAACGGTGAAGATGGAGCCCCGCCTGGTGGATATCACCGAATTGGAATTTACCCGAATTGAGATTCCTGAGGTAGATTTTCGGGTGGTGTGTAGCAAGGGTACGTATATTCGTGCCCTGGCCCGCGACATAGGGGAGGCCGTTGGTGTAGGTGCCCATTTGAGCGCCCTGCGACGCACCCGCATCGGCGATCAAAAGATCGAGGATGCCCTACCCCTGGCCGACTGGGTGACTCAACTCAAGGAGGAGCATGCAAATACACGAGGGTAGCGCAGATTTCCCGTCCATTAAGGTACCGGTGGTTACCTCTGGTACTTTTGACGGTGTGCACATTGGCCACCAGAAGATCCTGGAACGCATTCACGAAATCGCCCTGCGCGAGGGTGGCGAAACCGTGTTACTCACCTATTGGCCACATCCGCGGATGGTGCTCAATCCCAATGACGACACCCTGCGCCTTCTGTCTACCTTCGAGGAAAAAGCAGAGCTACTGGCCGAGAACGGCATTCATCACCTGGTCAAGATTCCCTTCACCCGGGAGTTTGCTCAGACCACCAGCGAGCAATTCATTCGCCAGGTTATCGTAGAGGATATCGGCACGCAAAAGCTGGTCATCGGGTACGACCACCGTTTTGGGCGT
>DMST01000326.1:17936-18101 GCA_003454975.1 Cytophagales bacterium
GCGAGGGTAGCTTCGAAGCCCTCAAAGCGGACGCTCCTACCTACGGCTTCACGGTAGAGGAGATTCCCCGACAAGACATCGATGATGTGGGTGTTAGCTCCACCAAAATCCGGAAGGCCCTGGAAGATGGGGACGTTGGCCTGGCCCGAGAATACCTGGGCCGCC
>DMST01000278.1 GCA_003454975.1 Cytophagales bacterium
TTCCCCCGAGGTTCTCCTGGATGCTGGCGGCCAGGGCATTGAGGTCGGCCTCAATCTGCCAGGCCTGCTCGATGGTAATCGTCTTGCTCATAGACGTTTCGTGTTTTGGGTGATCAGTCGATTAAAGTCCTTACGCCGCTGCTCGATGCTCAGGGTCATCCCCCAATACATCTGCTGCAGTACGCGGCGGGTCAGCTCACTCGGCTGATCCTCTCGGAAGCGGGTAAGAATCCCGCGTAGAGCGTCGGTGACGCGGTAGCGTTTTTTCATAGTAATGTGTTTTTAAAGTATTACTGAAAAGTATCCCTAAATGATTTCATGAGATTAAGATCATGAATCATCAATTCATGGTCACAAAAAATGAATGATGTTAATAGCTTAAGATTGTCCATGCATGAATCATGCATGGATGAGTGATGAAAATATTCTTATATTGGTATAGAGTGTCATTATGCACTATGAGAGCCAAGCTTAAACCATATATAATTGAGTGGATAACAGAAATCCATCAGCTTGCAAGCAAGCGCAAAAGGATAGATGATGCTCTAGTCTTCACTAAAAATCATTTAAACGATTTACTCGATGAGCTGATTGAACCCACAAAATCTAACAAAATTGAAAGTGCGTTTATTAATGGACTAGTAAGGCTATATAATGGTAAGAATGCTGAATTTGAATCTTTCGGCCTATCTAGGCTATTAAAGAAACTTGCTGATTCAGTCGATTTGGAACTTGATGAAACCAAGTTGTTTGAACAGACTGTCGAACCGAAAAAGAAAACCATTGAATTACCTAAAGGATTAGTGAGTTGGAAATTGTCTGGGGTTATCGAAACTAGCAGTAGAGAGGTAAACGTAATCTCGTCGAATTTGAACTGGCTCAGGCAGAAGAAGGATACTTTCTTCCAAAGTTTTTCTTCAAACAAACAAGAAAAAAAATACAAGTATCTGCTCGTTGGCAAAAATACCGTTGGGCAAAAAAACAAAGAGTCTATTCTAAACTCCTTTACAAAGCTTGAAAGGCCCATCGGTACAGTGGAGTTCGATATTTTTGATTGGAATGATTTTGTTAGACTTACCCTTGAGCGAAGCAAACCAGAGGAGCTAAAAAAAATTGGCCAGCTTTTTGATCATTACAGGTATGATGTAGACTTGTATCCATTGCAAAATGGAAATGATTCAAATGCAACCAATTCCAATTTCATATTTAACTCTTTAGACCTTTTATTCCTTCCATTCTCTCATGACATTGTCATTTACAAAGATATTGATTGGGAGAAAGCATTGGATGAAATGCCGACTTTTGAGATGGAGACCTTTTACTCTAGATATGGAAATTTAAGTACAATTGTGCTTTTGGGAATATTTCATGCAGATGGAGTTACTGATGATGAGATGGAAAAGCACTTCGACTTAATAATTACAGGAGTCCGTCAAAATACAACTGTTGAATGGTTTGATCGGATATGGGAAACTGTACTTGATATTAATCCTAGAAAGCATGAATAAATCTTGGCATGACACTCTGTTGGATTATTACTCTCTCTCTAATGAAATAGAAAGGAACACAGATCTCTGTAAGAGACTGACTTTAGAACTAGAAAGACCTATTTCATGGCTGGATATTGGAAGTGGAGATGGTTCGAAAATACTTAGTTTGGTAAAGGAATTACATTTCAGCCTACCCGGTTACACTTCTTTGCATTTATCTGAACCTTCAGAGACATGGCGTAATTCTCTTGTTAGTAGCTCAGTAATAGAAGAACTACAATTATATGGAGAGGTAAACCTTTCCTCACGAACGTTATCCTCTTGGGGAAGGCATCTTATCAAGGATGAGTTTTCCCTAATAACGATTGTTCATGTGGTCTACGGACAAGACAGACTTAAAGATTTTATTGATTTCTCAAAGCTAGCACGAGAAAAACTAAAGGGAGGTATTCTTTGGGTCGTAGTAGAGGCCGAAGATTCAGCGTTTAACATAATGAGACAACAGCTAATTCATCGTAATATTTTACTCGATCCTTCACAATACCGAGAAATTGATACATTCTTAAAACAAGAAGGATTTAATTATGCAATCACCAAGACAGACGGAAAACAGTGTAATATCTCAGAAACTGATCCGCAGAATTGGCTTCCGCCTTTTTTGCTTGGTATTGAAGGTGATGAGTATCAAGAGCTGCCAGCAGACAAGAAAAGAATCGTAGAGAGGATAGTTTCAGACCATTGTAATCACCGAAAAGTATTGGAAATTGATGACATAGCCTTTACTATTAGGCTATGAGTGTAGTAGTAAACCAAGTTATCAAGGCGTATGCAGAGATTGATCGGCCCATTTTTGATGGCTTTACTACTACAGTCTTTAAAGGAGAAATACTAGCCATTTTAGGACCTTCTGGCTCTGGCAAAACAACCCTTCTTAACCTCATTGCAGGCATTATTAGCCCAGACAGGGGAAGTATTTCTATCAATGGGATTAGTACAAGTCAGCTTCAAAAGCAAAAGAAAATAGCATATGCATTTCAAGAGGACGGCTTATTGCCTTGGAAGACCGCCGAGCAAAATATCGAATGGCCCCTGACTATCGGTAGTAAGACCCCAACCTTGGGGAATCCTCAAGAAATCATCGAATTAATGGGTTTACGAGGGGCTGAGAAACAGCTCCCAAATGAGCTTTCCGGGGGGATGCGACAACGGGTGAATTTGGGGAGAGCTCTCATTACTTATCCTGAAGTTTTGCTATTAGATGAGCCCTTTGGTGCTTTAGATGCGTTTACCCGTCTCCGATTGAATTTTGATGTCTCGCGCATTTTGCGGGAATCTTCCCTCACAACGATTCTGGTAACTCACGACATTGAAGAAGCCGTGCTATTGGGTGATCGTGTGATGGTTTTTTCAGCACCACCCGTGCGAATAACCAAGGAAATAATAATTAAGACCAGACTAGAAGATAGGAATCAATTCTGGCTAGAGTCGGATAACTTTAGGGATATTGTAAAACAACTCCGTGAAAAGTTTCTTATCCAAGATCATGAAGGTTAAGAATGCACTTCCGGTATTATTCGGCATATTGCTCCTGTTGATTTGGGAATATGTTCCCGTGGTTTTTGATGTACCCAAATACCTCCTTCCCAGGTTTTCAGAGGTTATTGGTTCTTTAGTAGACAACAAGGAGACCGTCCGAATAAATCTTTCTATTACGGCCTATGAAGCTTTTATTGGCTTCCTTTTTGGCTCCTCGCTAGGTTTCCTTTTTGGGGTTGTTGTAGCAGAAAGCAGAGTAATTCGTGATGTAATTTCACCGTATTTGATTGGTGTGAATGCTATTCCAATAATCGCACTCGCTCCTCTAATTATTATCTGGTTTGGCTCAGGGGTCACCTCCAAGGTGATAATGGCGGCTTTCTTATGCTTTTTCCCTGTGACTGTGAATACCATTAAGGGGTTGACCAATCGCCCAAGAGTATTTGAACGCCTATTTATGGTTTATGGAGCATCGAGATATGAATTCCTCGTTAAGTTCAAAATAATCAATGCTCTGCCCTTTATTTTTTCCGGCCTTAAGCTAAGTGCCACCTACGCTAGTATTGGTGCCATTGTCGCTGAATTCACAGGTGCTGATAAGGGAATTGGGTTTGCGATCCTTCGAGCCTCATACAATCTGGACAGCCCTCGCCTCTGGGGCTATATTCTATTAGCAGGTCTCCTTGGGTTATCTTTTTATGGTTTGGTATCTT
The DNA here is from genome assembly GCA_003454975.1 of Cytophagales bacterium. Taxonomy (GTDB): domain Bacteria; phylum Bacteroidota; class Bacteroidia; order Cytophagales; family Cyclobacteriaceae; genus DMST01. The sequence continues at coordinate 3,740 of DMST01000278.1, forward strand.
TAGTAGAACGATTTACTCCTAAACACTTTCGTCATGGCACTTCGGTTTAAACTCTCGGTACTGTTTTTATTTGCGCTGGTTATTTTTCTACCCGGGTGTTCTAGCTCCTCCGATAACGAGAAAGAAAGCTTAGATGATGTAACGTTGAGACTCCAATGGATACCTCAAGCACAGTTTGCCGGATATATTGTTGCTGACGAATTAGAGTATTATAAAGAAGAGGGATTAAATGTAACTTTACTCCCCGCAGGTCCTGACCTAAAACCACACATAACCGTAGCAAACGGCTCGGAAGACATTGGTATTGGTGTGCCTAATCAGATTTTAACTGCTCGCAGTAATGAAGTCCCTTTGACCATTGTGGCTCAAGTTTTTCAGGATTCACCCAACCGTTATATTCTAAAGGCAGCAAACCAGATCAATTCACTCCAACAATTAGCTGGAAAGAAAGTTGGATTATGGCTCGGGGGTGATGAGGCAGAATTTATTGCTATGCTCAGGAGTCAAGGAATGGCTTTGGAGGATGTCGACCTTGTTTCACAAGGCTTTTCTGTGATTCCTTTCTTGGAGGAGGAGTATATCTTAAGCCAAGTGACAACCTACAACGAGTTGAATCAAATCAAGGCACAAGGGTATTCAGAGGATGATTTGCAAATCATTTCTCCCGAAGACTACAAGGCCGCTATCCCTGGTGATGTAATATTTGTAAGACAGGATTTTATTGAAACCAAGTTGGAAACATTGGTTTCTTTTTTATCAGCCTCTATGAAAGGTTGGCAGTATGCTATAGACAATCCTGATTCTACCATCGATTTAATTTTGAGAGTGAACCCTGAATTAGACCGAGCAGATCAGGAATCCCAACTTCGAGAAGTCATAAAGCTTGTGACTTATGGGAATGCTCAAAAATCTGGCCTTGGAGTGATGACCCAGGAAGACTATGAACGTACACTTAAAATTTTAAGGGAATCCAACCAGATAGAAGGTGATGTAGATATAACCTCTGTATTTGATCCATCACCTTTACAGAAATCAAAGTCAAGTGGTCAATAACCGTACCCTCTTTCCCGCAAAGGTCTGTCCCCGGCAGTCTCGGGCCGTCAAGGCCAAGACGAGAAGGCCGATGGCCTTGCCTATGACGGACCCGAACCGGGGACCAGTTTGCGCTGCTAAGAGAGGATGAGGACGGGACTGTGAGCGGCTTTTTGGTGGAGGTTTCTTCTCAGATTGTTTCGGCGTTACCTCAACCCTCCGCTGTCTTGGGCGGTAGACCCAAAGACAACCCATAACGCGCCATGCCTCCATCCGACCCTTTGCCGACCTTTTTTGACACCTTCACCCGGACCTTCCCCCAGGCCAAAATTAGCTTCGTGCCCGTTGGGGGCCGGGCCAATACCTGGCACCTGGAGATTATAGAACGGCGGTCAGCCGAGCGCGGTCACCGGCTGGGG
>DMST01000508.1:0-481 GCA_003454975.1 Cytophagales bacterium
GCACCCGGTGTTTGTGGCCAATAGCGGCCGTCTGGGTTTTGGGGCAGAGGATTTCCACCGCTACGCCCCTGAAGCGGACCAGCCTTTCCGGCTGGTGTGGGTGGCCGCGCACCGCGAGTTTGCCCAGTTCACGGCCGTGGAGGGCTTGAGTTATCGGCAGGTGATCACCCAAGCCTTGGGTACGGATACCCTGGCTCGGTTTGAAAAGGAGCTGGCTGCGCAAGGCTTGCGGTTGGAGGATTATCTCCTGATGCCCCTACACCCATGGCAATGGGAAAATAAGATTGCTACCGGCTTTGCGGCCGAGCTGCACCGTGGGCATTTGGTGTATTTGGGCGAAGGCCCCGACCAGTATTCGGCCCAGCAAAGCATTCGTAGCCTGTTCAACGTGGATCAGCCGGAGCACTACTACACCAAGACTGCTTTGGGAATCCTCAACATGGGCTTTATGCGGGGGCTTTCGGCCTACTACATGGCCAGT
>DMST01000508.1:559-11918 GCA_003454975.1 Cytophagales bacterium
CATGGCCAGTACGCCGCCCATTTCGGAGTGGATCACCGACTTGTTGGGCAAGGACCGCTATCTGCAAGCGCGGGAGTTTGATATGCTGGGCGAGGTAGCCACCGTAGGCTACCGCCACCCAGATTTCGCGGCCCTGGGCCGCAGCCACATCAACAACAAGATGCTGGCCGCCCTGTGGCGGGAAAGCCCCCTGACCAAGATTGCCGAAGGGCAAACGCTGATGACCATGGCCGCGCTACTCCATCGCGATGCGGAAGATCAAGGGTTGCTCCAATGCTTGATCAAGGCCTCGGGCCTGACGGTAGAAGCATGGCTACGCCGCTATCTGGAAGCCTACCTCACGCCCCTGCTGCACTGTTTTTATCAGTACGGGCTTGTATTTATGCCCCACGGGGAAAACCTCATTCTGGTATTTGAGAACTACGTGCCCGTACGGGCATTGATGAAGGACATCACCGAGGAAGTGATCGTCTTCGATCCTAAGCAAGAGCTACCCGAAGCCGCACAGCGGCTCTTTGTGGAGACCTCCGATGAACAGCAATTGCTCTACCTATTTACGGACGTGTTCGATTGCTTTTTCCGGTTCCTGGGTGCGCAGGTGCCCAACCAAGGGCTCGGGAATGAAGAGGTATTCTGGAAAGAGGTGGCTGAGGTAGTACGAGAGTACCAAGCCCAGCATCCCGAGCTGGCCGATGCCTTCACTCGTTGGGACTTGTTCCAGCCCACCTTCTTGTGCTGCTGCTTGAATCGCTTGCAGCTCAGCAACACCAAGCAGATGCTCAATCTGGCCGACCCGATTAACAGTTTGAAGTTTGCGGGAACTTTGGGAAATCCAATTGCCAAGTACAAAGGAGGTACGAGGGACGAGGTACAAGGGACGAGGAAAGAGTTACCCGACGGTTAATTCTTCTCTCTTACCACTTCTGGCTTCACGCTTCTTTTTCATTCGCAAATTATCGAATTAACACATTATCCCCCTTCTATATTCTGACTCCTGTTTTCTACATTCTTATTAAACATGAAACAAGCACCAAGACTTTTAGCCGTCGATTTAGCGCGTGGGATGAGCGTACTCTTTTTGGTCACCATCCACACCATCTGGATGTACGGCAGTACCTATGCCCAAACGGAGACGGCTGCGGGCCGCTTTATTGAATGGCTGGGGCATGCCACGCCCATGTTCCTCATTGCCATGGGCATCTCATTTACCCTCTCGCGTCGTTCTACGCCCAAACGTTCTGCTTTGCGTGGGCTCATGATTTTGGGGCTGGGCTACCTCATGAACATCCTCAAGTTTGTGGTGCCCATCGCCTTTGGCTTTGCGCCCGACAACTTTGTGGCTGCCTACGGCTGGGAGGCTCCGCTCAGCTTTGGGCAGTACCTGCACTTGGTAAAAACGGGTGATATCCTGCAGCTAGCCGGGGTATGCTTATTGCTAATGGGGCTGCTGCAACGCCTTTTCGTCAACAAATGGATTCCCTTGGGTTTGGCTATCGCCATGATGATTGCGACGCCCTTTGTACGCGGTGTCTCGGTGGGTATTCCGGCCATCGACTATCCGCTGGAGCTGCTATGGGGTGCCAACTGGACGGTGTACTTCGCGGTGTTCCCTTGGTTCTCGTTCATCCTGCAAGGCATGTTTATTGGCATGTGGCTCAAGGAGCGCCCTGAGCATCCCACCTCGGTGTTCAATGCTTGTGGTTGGATTGGCTTGGTGATGACCACGATTGGTGGAGCCGCTCTGCTGTACGACTACGAATTCCACTTCAACGACTACTTCCACCTGGGCATTGGGGGTGCCATTTACCTGGGTGGGGTCAACATGGCCTTGTATTGGTTTGCGAACCAACTGGCGATTCGTATTCCGCCCAATAGATTCTGGGATTTCGTTTCCTACAGCAGCAAGCACGTCACATTGATCTATATCACCCAGTGGGTACTTATTTGCTGGGGTATGGGCATCCTGGGTTTCCAGCAGCTCAACATCAAGCAGGTGTTGTTGCTGATTCCTGTGATGACAGCGGTTACTTATGGGGTTAACTGGGTCATGGTGCGCGGAATCCAAGGCCTACGCCGCAAGACTCCCATAGCTGAGCCTGAGAAGGAGCTGGTGGCTGCGGGGTAACGCTGGATAGCTTTGAGAAACGCGGGGGTAACTTAATTGGTAAAGGGACTGTTTAATTACAGTCCCTTTACCACATCGATAGAAAGCTCGGAAATCCTGGCAATTTCCTCTATGGAAAGATTGGTTTCCTTTAGCCTTTTGGCAATGGCTAGCTTTACCTCATTTTTTGCCTCATTCGCAGCCTTCTCAGCCCTCATATTAATAGCATCTAAGGCACTAACGAACCCAGGTTCGTCTGAAGGATGGATTTTAAATGTGGTTTCTTTGATCTCTTCCATGATTTTTCTTTCCTCCGATTTTGGTCCTAAAGCCAAAATATATTTAGCCAAATCTTGAATGTAAGAGAGGCTTAAATCACTTAGTTGAACCTCTTGCAAGTTATTAATATAACGAGCAATTCGCCTTACCGGTTCGCCGTCAGCATAATCACTCATGGCCATCAGACTCGCTCGTAGCATGCCCTCACTAAAGGTAGCCAAGATCCGGTCGTCATCATAATCGTGTAGATTGATCAGGATATAGTCAAAGCCGGGTTGGAAGTGCATCAGCTCCTTCAGTGCTTGGGAGAGTTCTTCGTCTACGTCATCAGGTTCTGGTGTGACATCTACCTTGCCAAATAACTCCTCACGGAGATGAGTATAGGGCCATGACTTCTGCCCTTGGTAAAAGACTATCGGCAGAAGGAATTGGTACCCGGTTTTCTGTCTGTAATCGGTTTCCCAAATTCCTACAATATATTCCAAAAGCTGTAGGAGAATGGGCTTATTCCCAGAGTCTTTTCCCGAATTGGGTAGATAGGACTTGTGCTCGAAAAGGACAACCACATCCACTAAGATGTCTTGTGGGAGTTGGATACGATAGGTAACATCCGCATAGGTTTCCTTCCATTCTTTTGATAAGAATTCGGATTTGAAAGGGGTTAATTCACCTTTTTTCAGGAGTGGTTGTAAGACCGGGGGCAAGGTTCCTTGCAAGAGGTCTTCTGCCACATCACGCGATTTCATGAAAGCTTTGAAGAATTTATCGTGAGGCTGTTTGGTCTGCATAGGTTAGAGCTAAGGCAAGGCTAAGATTCAGGATTCAATATATTCAATTGCCGCATATATGGACATAAGAGTCCATTAGTCTGAAGCGATGCTCTTCAAAATAGATCAGATTGGAAGAGACCGTGTATAACGGACGCATCCGGATAACTTAGCGATGGGCCTTGAAGCCTGAAATCATTTTGACTTCTGGTTTGTGGAGGATTCCTCAATTTCTTGCATTTCCTATGAGTGCTAAGCGGTGTGCCGCGCAGCACTATAAATGAAATTTAAACCTCGTTTGCCAAGAGAAAGGGAAGCTTCCTTTGCTACCACTCTGAGGTGTGCAGATCATTTTCCCAAACCTATGTTTATAAAAGGTAGATGAAAGATGAAAACGTCCCGAGTCATCGTTAGTTGCCAGTCTTCTAAAAACCTGTTTTTATTCACTCAAAGACTTGTCTTAGATAAATGATTCAGATTGAGCAGGATTTTATTGTAGATAAACTGACGGATTCTTTTCTGAATACTATATCGGGGGACAGCTTTGAAACCCAGGTAGGTATTCTAAAACAAACTGATATCGATAAACTCTCTGGGGAAACAGGTTGGAACTTTAACTGGAGAACAGAATTTGAAAGTCTTGAAAAGGAGGTGTATAAATTGAGCATTGTGAATAACTCAGACATCATACAAGGTCTGGTTAGTTTGACAGTGGAGCCTGATCATGTCTTTATGAGCTTGCTAGAAAGTGCACCGTTCAACGTAGGTCAGAACTAATTGTATGAGGGGGTGTCGGGTAACTTAGTGGCATTTGCATGTAAATTGTCTTTCCAAAGAGGGCATGAAGGATTTGTGGCTTTCGATGCTAAAACAAGGCTAATTCCCCACTATGAAAAGGTATTAGGGGCATCCCACATTGGATATCAGAGGATGATCATTGATACAAATGCTGCTGAGTTTTTGGTGAAAAAATATTTTAAAGACATATAAAATGGGGTATGTAAAAGAACCGGAAGGCGTTGACTTTATTATCAATAGCCAAGCGCTGACGGATGAAGCCCGAAAGGAAATTAGTGCGTTTATTCAGAAGCAAAAAGATGCTAAAGAAAAGACCCTATCAAGTAGTAGGATCGATATGGAGACTCTCCTTGGTTTATTTAAAGAAGTATTACAGCAAGATACATTTATCAATAACCTATTAGCGAACAACTATTTATCATTTCGTGTGAGCCCGAACGAGACTCGCCTTTCCTTAAGAATCAATCATGCAAAGTATTTAGATCAATCTATTTCAAACTCTACCAAGACACTAAGAGATTGGATTGACCATCACCAACTGATTCCAGAGGCTAATAATTATGAATTACCACTCGTTTGGGTTGATCATGGAATCCATCGCGGGACTTTAAAATTTGTTGCTCGACGTTCCTTTATTTCCAGTAATCAATTCGAGTTGCAAGAACATCCTGGAGATCATGATACTCAATATTCGAAAAGACTGTCTTGGGGGATTTTAGAAAGCCTGAGTGTAGGGGAACTGACTTACACTTTACAGGCTTGGGCACAGTATTTTAAGGGTTACTTTTTAGAAGCTAAAGACTTACTTTATTTGTATGCCCGGTTTCCAGCAGCTCAACATCGCCCAGGTGCTGTGGCTGATTCCTGTGATGACGGCGGTTACTTATTGGGTTAACTGGGCCATGGTCCGCGGCATCCAAGGCCTACGCCGCAAGACTCCCGTAGCTGAGCCTGAGATGGAGATGGTGGCTGCGGGGTAGGGATTGTATAATGCTCAATGTTGAATGTCTGTCGCAAGCGTCCTGCTTGCGGCTACCTGGCAAAAGAAAGCCTGTAGCTTTCGAAAGATCGGAAGGTTTTCAGGGGCTCTAAAGGTGCAAGCGGGGGGCTTGCCCCAGCTAAAGTAGGGACTAAATTGATAATCACAGAAGCAGTAGGCCTGACCTTTATCGATCGCATAGGTCGAGTTCCTTCGGAAAGCTTAACCCTCCAAAAATGCCTTCCGATATTCCACTCTCCCGCTTACCCATTTCAGGCAGTTGGGAGCAAAGTCTAGGACCATGCCGTTTTCGGGTGGAACCTCGAAGGGAAAAGTAATGCATAGGATATAGGCGAGTTGGTAACCGAAACGGGGTAGGAGTCAGTGTGACCTACCAGGATGACCGACCGATGGCCTAGCTCCGGTGCTATGTGATGGGCCTTTTCGGTGAGGGCAAAAACCGCAATATGATCGGCCGCTTGCTCTTGTCGGGCTTAATTTCCTTTCCTAGGAGACAAAGGTATGCGTTCGAAAAGAGTAATCGTCTTTTCGATGAATCCTTAGTATTTGTAGGTTGGTGAGTCCTATGCTTAATAGCAAAAATTAAGAAAAGGTCTACTTTTGTCAATACCATTTAATACAACTATCTCAGCTTTACTTTACAAAGACTATGATGCTAATAAAAAGGCTAATTCTCTTATCTCTCCTCATCCTTTCCTTGGTGCCGTTCGCGTTTGGCCAAGGTAATTGGCAACCCGGATATATCATTGATTGGTATGGCGATACCACGCGCGCGCCAATAGCATACCGTAGGAATACAGCTAATTATCAGGGGATCATTATCATGCGAAATGGGGTGAAGGAGCGCCTCAATGTAAACGATGCTCGTGGGTTTGGGTATGATGGCGATAGCTACTTCGAAAATATTGAGGGTTACAATGGATATGTCCGTGTATTAGTGTCGGGCCCACTTACTCTTTACAAAAGAGACCATTTCTATATTCTTGAGAATGAAGAGGGTACCCGAAAGGTGATCATGCAGGAAGAAGGTCATTACCGGGACCGTTGGAAGGGGTCTTTGGGGTATTTTGTTAGTGACTGTTTGGGAGACTGGAAGAAACGAGCGGATGCCAGCAGATTCAATGATATGTCAATCACCAAACTGGTGGTAGCATACAATGAGTGCAAAGGGAAACCATTTAATGCTTATGGTGATGAGTTGCCTTGGGTAACTTCCAACGTGCGTGTGGGCGCCGGGGTAGTGCATTCGCAAATTGTGATCGATGGTACTTCGAATCGGGCTACAAGTTTGGCTCAGCAACTTCAAACCACTGATCCTATGGTGGGTGTGCTCTTCACCTTGGTGTCTCCTCGCATTAGCAGAACCACCTTTTTCGAAACAGGGGTGCAGTTTGCCTGGCAAAACTTTGAAGGGATAGAGATAACTGAGATTGGCACTCAGACCAATATTCAGGTGACCACCATCCATTTACCCTACTTTACTTTTCCCGCGCTTTTTGGATATTCCCGATCCAACGAAGTGCAGAAATTCAGTATAAAGGGAGGATATCAGGCATTTGTACCGATAGCTCCCAAGCTGGAAGTGGTAGCTACTCGGGTATATGACGACCTTTCTTTTACCAACGATCCGACGTCGCCTATAGCTATTATCCCTTTGTATTCCGGTCCGGCTTTCGGTATCTCTTATCAGCGGAATGTTGGTAAGTATACTTTAGGTGTCGAAGGTAATTATAGCCGGACCACCCGAATGGAAAGAGAATCAGCCTGGTTGATGTTTCAGCGGATGTATTCTACCACTTTGACTTTTCAATGGTGAGGATCAAATAACCTAGGTGCTGGGGCTAGCTGAAGAACCACTTTCCCTGGGATGTCTTGTAGGGATAACCTGCAATCCTTAATTAGCATCCCAGCACCTACGGAAGCCATTGATAAATTTTCAACCACCCCTGACTAGCAAGCAAGTTCCGCCTAACCAAAGCCAAATCTACAGCGTCAAAGAAAGCTTCCACCTTACCCAGTCCATCCAAGGCCTGTTCAATCCATTCCCGTTTTACTTCCCCCTCACTGAGTAGGTATTCCTCTATCACTACCTCGCAGTCTACGCCTAAGATGGTAAGGAGGGTGGCGATGACAATACCCGTACGATCCTTGCCCGATAGGCAATGGACTAAGACTGGATACTCCATCTCGGGGTTCTCGAAGGTCTTCACAATCTGGATGAGCCAGCGGCGCACTTCCTTCTGCACGGTGTCGTACTTTTCCACCTTGTTCTCCATGGGGAAATGGTGTTACGTGGCTTTCCAGTCCTCCAAATCAGGGCGGTTACGTAGGTTAATGAGCGATTGGGCGCGGCCTATTTCCGAGGCTTCCTTTACATAGTCTAGTGTACCCTCGCGAAGCAGCCACCATTCCGGGAAACGATTTTCTCCCAAAATCAGATTGAGATAGCCTCCCACCTCCCGAAAGTTGACACAGCCCTCGGTGTAGTCTAAGCCCATGATATGGGACTAGAAAATTTTGAATTTAACTTTCAATCCCACCAATGAGCTCTTCCGCAAAATCCTCTTTCGCCATTTGCTTAGCGGCTTCCTCCGCCTTTTGCTTATAAGCCGGGTTCTTCCACAGGTCGAGCAGCCGGGGCTCTAGGGTGCGGGTGCTTAGCTTATTGATCTTGATGCCCTTGGGGCCTACGCCCAAGTTGGCTTGGATGTCGTTCCAGACGAACTGGTCTAGGATATGCGGAATGGCCATGGAGGCACAGCCGTGCTTCACGGCCATGTGTGTGGTGCCCGAACCGCCGTGATGGATGACGGCGTGCATGCGGGGAAAGACCCAGTCATAGGGAATCCGACGGACGAAGTGCACATAATCGGACTGAAATCCCGCTGGGGGTACTAGGCCGCCGCCGTCGGCGGTATTGATGATGGCGGCAATCTGGTTTCGTTCCAAGATGTCGAGCAAAGCCTGGGTGTTCTTGACCGGATTAGCGTTGGCCATGCTGCCGAAGGTGACAAAGAGGACCTTGGAGTGCCGGGCCAAAAAGGCCGATAGGGATTCGTCGGGTTGCCAAGTACTGGGTAAGCTTCGTTCGCGGTGACCCAGTACTTGTAGCGGGGCTGGGAAGTTCTGAGGCCGAGGGAATAGGGTAGGCGATACGGTGTAGATGCAAGGGGTTTGGCGTATCACCCGCAAAATCTGACGGCGCGAAAACTTGGGTTTCCACTTCAGCCATCGTTGGCTCATCAGGATATTGACCGCCAAACCAAAGTCTGTAAGCGCAAAAGTGAACCGGTTGATTAAAGTGCCATAGTTGCCGTTGAACGCCATGTGGGCGTGCCCCTCAGCGTAGTGCATGTACGGTACAGGGTTAATGAGGATGGCCTTCTTACTCGTTTTGAGTTGCCACAGTGTGGTATACACTGTCTTTCCACTGTACAACACCAGATCAGGGTCGATGGCTTCGTGGTGGTCACGCTGCCGAAATAGCAGCTCCTGATTAGCAGGCTTTTGGTCCAACGCCATTTTGATGGCGCCTTTCGCCTTTTTCCAGCCCGAGCCGCCCCCCATGGCTGCCTGGCCCGCTTCGCTGTTGAGTAGCTCAATGAATTTTTTCCCCAGGCTGGCAAACGCAAGACCGGACTGCTCGGCCAGGTTTTGAAATTGCTCCGGGAAGGCACAGGTGACCTCGTGCTTTTTGGCTTTGAGCAACTCACCCAGGGCCAAAAAGGGCTCCATATCGCCGCGTGTACCCACAGAAACGAGTAAGATTTTCATGGATATGAAGTTTGTGGTTTTTTCACCTCCAGGGTTAGAAAAGTAACCAATTCTTTCCCGGGCGTCTGTTTCAGATCTGCTAAGAAGTGCTGGTCGCTACCGGAGATAAAGTTTTTGCCCATGAAGGTAGAATATTGACTAAAGTGAATGTCGTACCCTTCCGGTTGGGCGTTTGCTACGGTGGTATGAATGTGGCGGTTGTCTGCCGAACTACCGTAGTCACCCGGCAAAATCGTTTTCACAAAAAGGCGGCCCTGCTCATCGGAAACAGTCATGCCGTGCAAGCGTGCCGTAGATTCGTCGTTTGGGTCCTCTGGCTGGTACTCTCCGGCTGCTGAGGTGTGGTACAGTAGAATACTTTGTTGGGCTAGCGGCGTTTGGGATTCCTGCACCAACAGAGTCAGACACAACCATAAGGTTTGGCCGGGCTCATCCGGTGGGCTGATTTGCACCTGATGAGCTGCATCCAGGGCCTGAAAGGTGGCTAAGATTTCTTCTTCCTCCAGGCTTAATGGGGCAACGGTACGGTCGATGCTACATTGGCAAAAGAACACACAGAGGCAGAGTAGGGCGCTCATCTGTTTCATAGTGCCTACAAGATAGCCATCAAGTACCACAAAGGTGCTTTGTATGTGGATCTGAATTAGGTTGCTTCTTCCATTCTGGGTTCTATTTGATCAGTTTTGGCGCCCAGTCATAGAGGCTACTAGTGGCAGAAACTGTAAAAGCTCCTAAATTATTGCTGCCTGGACATTGGAACCGTTTTTCTCAAATAGTTCTTCCTTCGAGTGTTTTCCTAGGAGTACATAAACTTCACTATGGCAGTGTTCTAAACTGCTTGAGGAGTTGGTCTAGGGGAACGGTGCTGTAGTGCTTGTGAATCCAGCGGTTACGCTCTGGTACCATTTTCCAAACCTCTGGTGCAGGCATGGCTGACCTAGGCCCTGTATGTCGTCGCAGTGCCACGTCAGGAACATAGCATGCCAGTGGTGGAAGTACCCTAGTAGCTCCCGCACATTGGGGAGGAGCGTGCCGGGTGGGAAATCGGCGTGCCGCTTTTCCGGGCCAAGCCGTCGATATAGTTGGAGAGCTGCCTATTTTTCTTTTGGGCCAACTGCAACAGGGCGGTTTTGGTAGAAGAGCGTACCATAAACGCGGAGTTTTAGATGCTTGCGCTAAGTTCCTAAAACTTATACTCCAGAACCACAGGGCCTAGGTCAGCCTAACGGTTGGCCCCAGACGATTGGTTAGGGTTTCGTGTAAACCATTCGTCGGGTCTGTCGGTAAGGCCCCGCTTTCACTTGATAATAGTATATGCCTGGAGGAAGCTTAAAGAGCTCTAGTAGAGTTGTGTGGCTACCTGCTGGTTGATGACCTAAGACCTGATGAGCTACCCGCTGGCCTAGGTGATTATACAAGGTGAGTTCCACGGATCTGCCCTCCCGTAAGGCATACGGAATGCGGGTAGTGTGGGAAAAGGGATTGGGGTAGTTCTGTCCCAGTACCAGCCATTCTTTGGAAAGGGATTCTGGTAGATCGGTGATGGTAGTATCGGTGTCGTCGGTAGTGTCTACGGGCGGGTCAGGATCGGCGAAAGAAATGGGTCCATAAAAAACAAAGACCTCTCCGGCCCGAAAGCGGTCTTGGGGTGAACCTTCTAATGCTACGGTAATCAGGTCATTTTCGCCGTCCGTATCTACATCCCCAATAGCATTGATGCGCCCCGGGAATTGCCCTGAATACAGTCCGGAAATGCGGAGAAGCGCGGTCTCCTCCAGGCCTGCGAGGGGGACAAAGGGTTCCGGATGGGTGAAAAGGTCAGCCGCTCCGTTGACCAGATACACGTCTCCGGTACGCTCCGGTTGGTTGAAAGGATCGGGGATGTTACCAAATAGAAGGTCGTCCAGGCCGTCGCCCGTAAAGTCACCCGCTACCGGATACATGCCTACGTATTCGGCCCCTTCGCCGCGCAGGTAGAAGCCCAGGCTAGCCTCCAGCGAATCGGCATATAGGCTATCCAGCGTATCCAAATGACTGCCACCGTACACGATGTGCACTCGCCCACTGTTGATCCAGTCCGGCGAGGTAGAGCCTCGCTCAGCGCTGTAAACCAGATCTGCAATGCCATCTTGGTTGAAATCACCGGTAGATACAACCTGGGCGGTAAAGCCCCAGGGGCCACCGATAAAGGTGAGGCCTTGGTTGCCGACCAGCTGGCTTACGTGCAGCGAATCGGGAAGGGCATCGTTACCGAACAACACGTAGCCCCGGCCGCCAAACTCCTCTTCGTTCAGTCGGGCGGTATACACGCCGCAGATCAGGTCGTCGATACCGTCGTCATTGACGTCAGCTGCATCTACGTTGGCACCCAGTTGACCAAAAGGATCGTTGCCTTCCAGACGTAGGCCTTCCGTAGCTTTGAGTGTATCAAGTTTGAACTGACGAGAATAGGCCTCTTGACCGTACACCACATATACGCCCCCCGAAAATTCGGCAACTCCTGTTGCCCCCATGATGAGGTCTTCCCGGCCGTCTCCGTTCAGATCACCCGAGCCTAGTCCCCATCCTAGATTATGGCCAAAACCTGCGCCGATAAGCTGCACGCCTGCATAGCTATCAGTTTGGCTTAGGGCTACG